>NZ_JAFCMA010000004.1:0-332419 GCF_018130125.1 Bradyrhizobium sp. AUGA SZCCT0177
CGAAACTATTGGTTGGTTTCGCATCCCGACACCCATCATACGCGCAGAGTGTCGGAGGTGCATGCGCACATCGTGGCGACCGTGCGCTCCGCCCGTCGTGAATTCACGAGTTGACTGCTATTCTCGTCCCACGCATTCCGTGACCGCGCACCGTTCCGATTTCGCTACACGTCGATGTCGGCCAGGGTGCCGGTCACCGATCAGAATAGAGCGGCGGCGGCGCCGCTGCTCCTCCGGCCCCGCGTAGGGATCGATAACGCCGCCAGCACACCTCATGGCTACCCGAATGCCTTCGTCCTCGATCCGGCGGCCGGCTGGAATTGAATACCGGTTACCGCGAGTCTCCGGTGCCAGCCTTAGGCTACGGGATTGAATCGTCAAAGCACCTTGGCGAGCCTTGAGATTCCCTCCTCGATAGCTGGTTCCGTCAGCGCTGCGAATCCCAACAAGAGATATCGATCGCAATTCTCCAGATAGTCCGCATCCCCGATATTCTGGTCGCGCAATGTATAGACGGCGACTTGTTGTTTCAGCATCAGCGTCTGCAATTTGACTGCGCTGGGAAAATCTGGCGGCAGCTCCCAAACCAGATGCGTGCCACAATGCACCGGGTTTATCAGTGCGGATCCGACATGCTTCTGAAGTGCCGCGACCAGACAGTCGCGCCGTGCCATATAGGTTCTGCGAATTTTTCTAAGGTGCTTTTCAAAAGCGCCGGTTTCGATGAAATCATTCAGCACGGCCTGTTCGAGCCACGGAACGCCGGTGCACGGAAAGCCGTGATCGAGCAGTGAAGCCGCCTGGACGGCGGGATCCACCAAGTGGGGTGGCAGGACCATGTATCCCACCCTCAGGCCCGGACCGATGGAAGCTGCAAAGGAGCCGACGTAGACCACCCGTCCGTTGGTATCGAGGCTTTTCAGGGGGGGCGGCGGTGAACCCTGATAGCGAATCTCAGTGTCGAAATCGACCTCGACGACGTGAGAATCTGTCCGATTTGCCCAGTTCAGCAAAGCCCCGCGCCGGGAAGCTGACAGCATAACGCCCATCGGATACTGACGGGCCGGAGTGACGAAGGCGACGCAGGTGCTCGATTGCGGCAAGTGCTTTACGACGATGCCACTTTGATCGACAGGAACCGGCGCGATATTTGCGCCATAGGCCCGGAAAAGATCCGCAGTTGCACTGCAGCCAGGTGCTTCCATTGCCACCGTCGTACCTGCGCGGACAAAGAGGTGAGCCGCGACGTTCAGCGCCTGCTGAACACCGGTGACGATTACGATTTGATCTGGACTGCATGAAATGCCGCGAGAAGCGCCCAGATGCCCGGCGAGGGTTTCCCTCAGTTCCCGAAGTCCCTTCGGTGTGCCGGAATACGTCAAGTTGAATTTTGAGGATTGCATCCGCCAATTAGTCAGCCGACGCCAAACGCTGCGCGGAAAGCAAGCGGGATCGGTGCCCTCAAGCGCAAAGTCGCAAGCGATTTCATTGGGGAATTTGGATGGCTTCGCTTCCTCGGCGACCGGAACGAACAAATGGATCGGTTTGGTGTGGGTGGCGTTCCTGGCGCAAGTGTCCGCAACCGATAACGAGTTATCGGGAAGCGCATTTGACACGTATGTGCCAGCTCCCTCCCGGGACTCCAGATACCCTTCGGCCGTCAATGTTTCATAAGCGAGTATGATCGTATTGCGTGACACCCCGAGCTGCTCGCTCAAGGAGCGGCTGCCGGGAAGGCGTGCACCGGGCCGCAGGCGGCCAGACACAATCAATCCGTGGATTTGCTTGAAAACCTGTGCTTGCAGTGACGCAGCCGAAAGGTCAATTTCAAGAGCTAACTGCATATGCAGCTCCTATCATTCGACAGTCGATACTTCGCGAAATTCGCCAAGCCGCGACTGCGTTGTTACTCCCGACCTAATAGCGATCAGAGAGCGTTTCGTCAGCAATTCGAAACGCAACTGCCGCACCCCGAAATCTCCGGCAATTCCCAGGATGTGCCCAAAAAATATACAGCTAGGTGCTGCTGGCCGCAAGCATTTCAGAAATCCTGGTGAATTTCTCTCGCGGCTTGCCAAGGGGCAGGCCACGGGCCTTCTCCGCCTGATCAATCGTTTCCCAATCATGGAACGATACTGAACGTACCGACCGTTGCGCTAACAGGGAAACCGACGCTTCGCGACCAGGCCTGGGTTGAGAGTTAAAGTTCGGGAGGTCTGCGAGAAGGGTCGCAACGGTTGCCATGCTATCAGCTCGGTTCGTCCCGATGATTCCAGTCGGCCCACGTTTGATCCAACCAGTGACATAGACTGGAAATCCGTTCGACGATGTCATCGTCGCGCGGCCGTCCTTGTTGGGCACCGTGCCGAGCTTCTCATCAAATGGAACTCCTTCCAACGGAAGTCCGCTGTAGCCGACACTGCGAATCATCAGCCCGGTCTTGATAGACACCGTCTTCCCGGTGCCGACCGCTTCTTGACGACCGGCGGCGCCAGCGAGCCGGGTTCGCTCAAGAACCAGCTCCTCGAGCCTATGTTCTCCACGTGCTTCCCGTGGGCTCAGGAAGAAGTGGACGCGGCAGCATTTCGGCTTTTCCTGCCGGCGGGAGGCGAAGGTTCGGAATATCTCAAAATTGCGTGCGCGCGCCGGCTCGCGGACGTCGCTCAGTTCGGACTTGCACGTCTCGCTCAACAGCAAATTATCAGGATCCACAAAAGGATCGCATTCAGACAGTTGACCGAGCTCGCGCAGCTCTTTCGTGGTAAAGCGTGCCTGAACCGGACCTCTGCGCCCAATAAGATGAATCTCGCGGATGCGGCTATCGGCCAGGGCGTCCAGTGCATGCGATGCGATATCGGTCTTTCGCAATTCATCCGTTGACTTCGCCAGGATCCGGCAGACGTCGATTGCGACGTTGCCCTGGCCAATGATGACGGCGGATTCACCTGATAAGTCGAACTCGAGATCCCGGTAGTCGGGATGACCGTTGTACCATCCCACAAAGGAAGTAGCGGCGTGGCTCCCCTGAATATCCTCGCCAGGAATGCCAAGCTTCCGGTCCGTTGCCGCCCCTGTGGCAAAGATTACCGCGTGATAACAATCTGCCAACTCTTTGAGGGTGAAATCCTTGCCGAATGACGCGTTACCGATGAACGAAAAGCGTGGATGCCGAGCGATCGCCGCGTACGTATCCGCGACATCCTTTAATCGCGGGTGGTCAGGTGCGACACCATAGCGCACCAGCCCGTAAGGGACGGGGAGGCGTTCGAGAATGTCGACCTCGGTCGTATGTTCCGATTGCAGCAGGGCCTCAGCCGCGTAGAAACCGCTGGGCCCGCTTCCAACGATCGCAACACGCAAGGGGTTATCGGCTGTTCCAATTGTGTTCACAGGTAAGCCACTACGGTTTGATGTGTTTTAGGAAAAACCCAAGGCGGCTCGTCGTTCCTCTGCACCCGGCAGCGGCGTTTGCTTACTCCGGATCACGGGTGTGCTGCTCGATTTTTCGGCGTTAATGTCAATCCACATTCGCTGGTCTTCCGAAAGATCCGCAATTTCGCTGATGGCCTGAACAGGGCAGGCTGGGATGCATGCAGCGCAATCGACGCATGCTACCGGATCAATGTACATACGCTGATCGTCGCCATGGAAACACGCCACCGGACAAACGAGAACGCAATCCGTGAATCTACAGTCGCTACAGTTCCCAGTAACCACATGGGGCATCGTCGTTCCTCACTCCAAGATCATGGTGGTAATCGATTAGCCGCCCGTTGCGGCCATGATTCGAGAAATTTTCTCAGGGTTTTCTAATGATGATGCTGCCATGTTTTGTCGACACGCAAAGCGCACGACCAATGCTCCATTGATAATTCGACCCGAAGGCCGGGTCGGTGAAGTACCGGTGCAAATGAAAGGCCTGAGTCCGGCCGGACTCCAAAGCCAAGGTGGCACCAAGAGATTCGCGGCAACCGGTACTCAATTCAAGCGAGTCGTTGGATTTAACTGCGAAAGGGCGCTCTTGGCGACCGCAAGTCCCAAGCGCAGATTTCCCCTGACCGAACGGTAGAAGGAATATGTCGATGTCTGCCAGCACTTCAACGACGAAGGCAAATACGAGGGAGTTTTTTGGCGGTTGCCCCCACGATTGTCCCGACACCTGCGCAATGCTTTATACTGTGGAAGGCGACAAGTTAGTCAACGTTCGTGGGAACCCCAAGCATCCGATCACGCGTGGCGGGTTATGCGTGAAACTCAACGATTACTCGGATCGCCATTACAACGCAGATCGCGTGTTGTACCCGCTGAAGCGTAACGGGCCAAAGGGTAGCCGGGCCTTTCTGCGGATCAGCTGGGAGCAGGCGCTGGCGGAAATCAAGCAGCGCTGGACGAAAATTATTGCAGGCGATGGCGCTGAAGCCATCATGCCAGTCAGCTATCTCGGCAATGAGGGTCTCGTACAGGGCCTGACGGTCGGCGATGCGTTCTTCAACAAACTCGGCGCTACGGTTTGCGAGAAGACCTATTGCGCCTCGGGCTCTTCCACCGCATGGCTTCTCACCGTTGGCCCCACCAATGCGCTGGATCCGGAGAGTTTCGCACACTCGAAATATATCATCATCTGGGGTTGCAACTCGCTCAGCACCAACCTGCATCACTGGCCCTTCGTCATGGAGGCGCGCCAAAAGGGTGCAAAAGTCGTTGTGATCGACCCGTACAGGTCGCGCACCGCCAAGCAGGCTGACTGGCACATCGCACCCAAGCCGGGAACCGACGGCGCTCTTGCGATGGCCATGATCCAGACTCTGATCGCCGAAGACCTCGTCGATCGCGACTATGTCGACAAGTACGTATTAGGGTTTCCGGAGCTCAAGGAGCATGCCGCCGCCTGCACACCGGAATGGGCCGAGAAGATCACTGGAATCCCGTCCGGCGACATACGAAAACTGGCGCGTGAATACGGTCGGTCGCGAAACGCCTCAATTCGTATCGGCGTAGCGCTTGAGCGTACTGCGGGCGGAACTCAAGCCATCCGCGCCGTCATTGCGCTTCCCGCCCTGACAGGTGCCTGGAAAGACGTGGCTGGCGGCATTTATCAAGCGCCCCTGTGGGAGTTCCCCGTGAACTTCGGAGCGATCTGCCGACCGGACTGGATAAAGCCGGGCACGCGCGTCGTGAATCTTCTCAAGTTGGGAGAGGCGCTGCTGGGCGAGACGAAGCTTGATCCGCCGATCAAATCAATAATGGTCTACAATACAAACCCAGTGACCCAGGCGATGGATGTCGACAAGATCGTCAAGGGACTTCAGCGGGAAGATCTATTCACCGTCGTCGCAGATCACTTCATCAGCGATACCGCGGCATACGCCGATATCATCTTGCCGGCGACGATGGCCGCCGAACACGATGACATGATGTTCTCCTGGGGGCATTTCTACCTTACGCTCAATCAAAAGGCGATTGAGCCGCCCGGTGAAGCTTGCTCGAACGCGGAGATTTTCCGCAGGCTTGCGAAAACGATGGGCTTTACCGATCCTGAGTTCATCAAATCGGACAAGGAGTTGGCGGAAAGCACGATAGACTGGACCGCGCCGCAGGTGCAGGGCATCGATATGGACCTCCTTCGGGCGCAAGGCTATGCGAAACTGAACTTGGGAGCGGCGGATACGCGGACGCCTCACGCAGAGGGGAACTTCAAGACCCCGTCCGGCAAGTGTGAAATCCTGCTCACCGACGCGAAAAATTTCGTGGCACCGCCATTTCGTCAATTGTACAACGAGATGCAGAGTGGTGAGCCTATCGAGCCGCTTCCCGGTTACACCAGGCCATTCGAGAGTGCGGCTGACGAGCCCGAGCTTGCCAAGCTCTATCCTCTGAGCATCATAGCTCCGAAAAGCCACGCGTTCTTGAACACGAACTATGCCAACGAGCCCAAGAAGCGGAGACTGCAGGGAGATCAGTTTGTTCTCCTTAGTCCGCAAGATGCAGCTGAACGTATGATCGAACACGGTGACAAGGTGAAAGTGTACAACCGGACGGGAGGATTCCAGGGCGTCGCCCAGGTGACCGACGACGTTCAGGCCGGGCTGGTTGTTACTACCGTCGGATATTGGCGGACTCACAACGAGGAGGGCACCGTCAATAGCGTGTCCGCGGCTAGGTTTGGAGGGATGGGAAACTGTCCCACATTCTCGGACAATCTCGTTCAAGTGGAGCGGATTGTAGGCAGGAACGCAGCGCGGGGCATGCATGAGCCAAAACCGGTCGCGTTAGTGACGGCCTAGGTATTCGACGTTAACTTAACTGGTTGCGGGCCTGCAGATGAGAGTGCAGGCCCGTAGGCGTGAATGATCACCGTGGTCTCGAGCGTCCGCCAGAGCCCCCGTCTACTTGAAATTGTTAGATCCAAGCAAGGGGCGGCTGATGCTTGGCGGCCGCCGCGCTCCTCTGAAGCACTGGCAATATATATTTCAGGCGGATCAGTGCGAGCGAAAGCCGCGTTGCGTCTCTCGGGTCTTTGGACTGATGGGCGGCGAAACCTTCTACCAACGGTCGCTTACCAGCGTGGCCGTGAATGATGGACTTAAATTCATCATCGTGTTTCCCGATCAGACGTTGTTACGCCAACGCCGCCTGGCTAGGGCCCGCTGCTCACGAACGTCTGCCGTCGGTTGCGCCGCAATTTTTGGAATAAGCAAGACCCAAAGGTATGGCACCATTAGATACAAGCTAACCGGTACTCTGCACTTCACGTTGGTAAACTATAGTGCAGCGAAAGAGTTGAACTGCTGATAGTTTTCCGACCAGCATGGAATAGAAGCGCAATGGATCTCACGGGAAGCTATACGATTCCGGCGAAGCAAAGTGCCGTGTGGGCCGCACTCAATGACTCAAGCATTCTTAGAGAGTGCATCCCGGGTTGTGAAACTCTCTCGATGCTTTCCGAGACTGAGTTTGCAGCGGCCATTCTCGCCAAGATAGGTCCGTTGAAAGCGCGCTTCACCGGAAGAGTTGAATTGAGCGAGATCAATCCCAATAACGGCTATCGGATTCAGGGCGAAGGATCAGGGGGTGTTGCGGGCTTTGCCAAAGGCGGCGCACGTGTTCATCTCCGAGAAGCGGGGGATAGCACCGTGCTAACGTACGAAATAGAGGCTCAGATTGGTGGAAAGCTCGCGCAGCTTGGGTCTCGCTTGATCGTAGGTGTGGTGAAGAACATGGCCGAAAAATTCTTTACTACGCTGGTATCCAAGGTAAGCCAGAGTCCATGCTGCAGGTAATCAAAGTATCTCGGCACGGGCCGCTAAGGGCGGGCTCAGCCCAGCGGCTATCGGCTGGACGATCAACGATCGCGAACCAAGCAGAGATTTCCATGCCTCGCCGCTGTTGCGCGCTGATCTCAATGCCGTGCCAATCGATCGAGGCCTCCATGCGATGGCCGAATCCGTGTTTGTAGCAATCTGCTTGCGAGGGTCGATGAAGGTTATTTATTTTGCATGGGTGCGTGAGCGCGTGGGTAAGACGGAAGAGACCATCGACCCGCCGCCGTCGGTGCGGACGATTAACGACCTGATACAATGGCTGGTTGGTCGTGGTGAGGAATATGCCTACGCTTTCGAGAAGGCGGTCGTTCGAGCCGCGATCGATCATACCCATGTCAAGCTCGACGCGAACATCGAGGGCGCCGGCGAGATTGCATTCTTTCCGCCCATGACCGGCGGCTGATGCGTGCCGTGCATACGACTATTCCCATTACCATTCGCCTGCAGCAAGACGATTTCGACGTCTCGCGGGAAATCCGTTCACTCACGCGCGGACGGACTGATATTGGCGCTCTTGTTAGTTTTAACGGCATCTGCCGTGGCGGCGGGGAAGGCGGCATCATTACCGGGCTGACGCTAGAACACTACCCCGGCATGGCGTATACGGAGATCAGGCGCCATGTTGATGAGGCGATCACACGCTGGCCGCTCACCGGCGTCACCGTCATCCATCGTTACGGCCGCTTGGCGCCGGGAGACAATATTGTGCTGGTGCTGACGGCCTCGGCCCACCGGCAGGCAGCCTTTCTGAGCGCCGAGTTCCTGATGGATTATTTGAAGGTCAACGCGCCGTTCTGGAAATCAGAACAGTACGCGCGAGGGGCGTCGTGGGTCGATTCCCACGGCCACGACGATGATGCCATCGCCCGCTGGAACGCTTCCTGATTCCTAAACGCGCAAAAGAGTGCTGCGGGGGCAGTAAGGCTCGCGCTCGGCGCCTAGCTCGCCAAATGCGATGATTGCTGATCTTTGTTGCGGCCGGCGTTTAGAATCGGCGTGTTTCGTTCGGCTGGTTGTGCGCCGCAAGCCAATAGGCACTTTACAATAGTTGCAGGATCAGTAATCGCACCGTTTTTCGTGCCGAACGGAAGTGGCGTCGTGACGCTCTGGCTGGTCGAGGATCCGGAGAATGCGCGCCATTCCACCACCCGTCGCAATGTGGTTTTGGATCATAGACTGAAGGTTGTGGACCGCAACGCGCTAGAGATATCGCACTTGAGCATCGCGGCATAACCCGGACAAATCATGATTGAGTTTGCGCCGGAATGATCGGGCGAGACAGCCAAAGTACACTTTATATGAGCCTGGCGGTACGCTGATCGAGGGCGTCTGCCTTTATCCCGCGCCGAATAACTGAGCACGCTGTTCCTTGCGCACTGCCTCGCGGTAATGGGGCTGTCAGTACGGAAGCCTCGTTGCCGTTCGCATCGTAGGATTCATCCGATGCGCTGGTACCATCCGTTTTATTTTGACCGGTGCTATGACGAGCTTTTGTCGCTTGGTTAAGTAGGAACAGTGACAACGTCCGCCGAAAGAATAAGCTTCTAATGAAGCTCGAAGTCGCAACTGGAGCGTGAACTCGTTGCGATGGGTCTGGCTTGATCGTTTGATACCTGGTTGCGTACCGGCCATTGAGAAGGGCGATCTTAGTGGGCACTGCCGTTGATTTGGACAAAGTTCCTGAAAAATGCCGGGAGGTCGGGTATGTCGAGAGTCGAACTAAAAGTGAATGGTAACGCTGTCTCTGCAGATATTGACGACAGAACCCTCCTCGTCCATCTGCTCCGCGAAAATCTGAACCTGACCGGCACCCATGTCGGCTGCGATACCAGCCAGTGCGGCGCCTGCGTCGTCCATATCGACGGCCGGGCGGTCAAATCCTGCACCGTGCTGGCCGGCCAGGCGGCCGGCTCCAACGTGACCACGATCGAGGGTATCGCCAAGGGCGACGAACTGCACCCGATGCAGGCGGCGTTCCGCGACAATCACGGCCTGCAGTGCGGCTATTGCACCCCGGGCATGATCATGTCGGCGATCGATATCGTGCACCGCTATGGCGGCAAGCTCGACGAGGAAACCGTCCGGCACGAGCTGGAAGGCAACATCTGCCGCTGCACCGGCTACCACAACATCGTCAAATCGGTGCTCGACGCCGCCGGCCGCATGAAGGTCGCGCAGGCGGCCGAATAGCTGCCCCAGGCCACCGCTACCCTAATCCAAGACCGCCTCGTTTCGATGGAAACGGCGGAAACAATAACTCCGGTTGGGAGGACAGGACATGGGCGTTGAAGGCATTGGCGCAAGCGTTGTGCGCAAGGAAGACCGCCGTTTCATTACCGGCAAGGGCCGTTACGTCGACGACGTCAAACTGGTGGGCCTGACCCACGCCCATTTCATCCGCAGCCCGCACGCGCATGCCAAGGTAAAAGGTATCGATTCATCCGCCGCGATGAAGATGCCCGGCGTGGTCGGCGTCCTGACCGGCCAGCAGATCGTCGACGACAAGGTCGGCAATTTGATTTGCGGCTGGGCCATCACCTCCAAGGACGGCACCCCGATGAAGATGGGCGCGTGGCCGGCGATGGCGCCGGAAGTCGTGCGCTTTGTCGGCCAGGCGGTCGCGGTGGTGATCGCCGAAACCAAGAACCAGGCCAAGGACGCCGCCGAAGCGGTCGTCATCAATTACGAGGAATTGCCAGCGGTGGCCGACATTGCCGCCGCCATCAAGCCGGGCGCGCCGCAGCTTCACCCTGAGGCGCCGGGCAATATGATTTACGACTGGACCATCGGCGACGAGGCCGCTGTCAACAACGCCTTCGGCAAGGCCGCCAATGTGGTGAAACTCGACCTCACCAACAATCGCTTGGTGCCGAATCCGATGGAGCCGCGCGCAGCGATTGCGGAATATGCTGAAGCCGAAGAGCACTTCACGCTTTACACGACATCACAGAATCCGCACGTCGCCCGCCTGGTGCTGTCGGCGTTCTACAACATCGCACCCGAGCACAAGCTGCGGGTGATCGCGCCCGACGTCGGCGGCGGTTTCGGATCGAAGATCTACATCTATCCGGAAGAAATGGTGGCGCTGTGGGCCTCCAAGAAGGTGGGGCGGCCGATCAAGTGGACCTGCGACCGCACCGAGGCCTTCCTGACCGACGCGCATGGCCGCGACCACGTCTCGAAGGCGGAGATGGCGTTCGACAAGGACAACAAGATCCTCGGATTGCGGGTCAAGACCTACGCCAATCTGGGCGCCTACATGTCGCTGTTCTCGGCGGCGGTGCCGACCTATCTGTATGCGACACTGCTGTCGGGCCAGTACCAAATCCCAAACATCTTCGCCGAGGTGATCACGGTCTACACCAACACCACGCCAGTCGATGCCTATCGCGGTGCGGGCCGGCCGGAAGCCAGCTATTTGCTCGAACGCCTGATGGAGACCGCGGCGCGGCAGTTGAAGGTCGATCCCGCCGAACTGCGGGCCAAGAATTTCATCACGCAGTTTCCTTACCAAACGCCGGTCATCATGGCCTATGACATCGGCGATTTCGGCGCTTCGCTCGATGCCGCAATGAAGGCGATCGACTATGCCGGCTTCGCGGCCCGCAAGGCCAAAGCCAAATCCGAAGGCAAGCTGCGCGGCCTCGGCGTCTCCTGCTACATCGAGGCCTGCGGCATCGCACCGTCCAAGGCGGTCGGCAGCCTGGGGGCCGGCGTCGGCCTGTGGGAGTCGGCCGAAATCCGCGTCAATCCGGTTGGTACAATTGAAGTCCTGACGGGATCGCACAGCCACGGCCAGGGCCATGAGACCACGTTCGCACAGTTGATTTCGGAACGCCTGGGCGTGCCGATCAGCCAGGTGCAGATCGTCCACGGCGACACCGACAAGGTGCAGTTCGGCATGGGCACCTACGGCTCGCGCTCGCTCGCGGTCGGCGGCACCGCCATCATCAAGGCGATGGAAAAGGTCGAGGCCAAGGCAAAGAAGATCGCCGCGCATCAGCTCGAAGCGTCGGAGAACGACATCGTCATCGAGAATGGCGAGTTCAAGGTCACCGGTACCGACAAGTCGATTGCGCTACCGATGGTCGCGCTCGCCGCCTACACCGCGCACAACCTGCCTGACGGCATGGAGCCCGGCCTGAAGGAAACCGCGTTCTACGATCCTACCAACTTCACCTTCCCGGCCGGTACCTATATCTGCGAGATCGAAGTCGATCCCGCGACCGGCAAGACCTCCTTCATCGACTTCGTCGCGGCGGACGATTTCGGCCGGCTGATCAATCCGATGATCGTCGAAGGCCAGGTCCATGGCGGTCTCGCCCAGGGCATCGGCCAGGCGCTGCTCGAAGGCGCCGTCTACGACTCGAGCGGCCAGCTCATTACCGCGTCGTTCATGGATTACACCATGCCGCGCGCCGACGATCTGCCGTCGTTCAAATTGTCGCATACGCCGACGCTCTGTCCGGGCAATCCGCTCGGCGTAAAGGGTTGCGGCGAGGCCGGCGCGATCGGCGCGTCCGCCGCCGTGATCAATGCGATCACGGATGCGATCGGCAACAACAAACTCGAAATGCCCGCGACGCCGAGCCGCGTCTGGCATGCGATTC
Organism: Bradyrhizobium sp. AUGA SZCCT0177; assembly: GCF_018130125.1. NCBI lineage: Bacteria > Pseudomonadati > Pseudomonadota > Alphaproteobacteria > Hyphomicrobiales > Nitrobacteraceae > Bradyrhizobium > Bradyrhizobium sp. AUGA SZCCT0177. The sequence goes on from NZ_JAFCMA010000004.1 coordinate 11,933, forward strand.
ACGGTTGAGAGGGAGCACAATCATGTACGAGACCATTTACCATCGTCCCTCCTCGGTCGACGAAGCCGTTGCACTTTTCGGCAAAGGCTCGGAGTCGAAATATCTCGCTGGCGGCCACACGCTCATCCCCGTTATGAAGCAGCGGCTGGCCTCGCCGTCTGACGTGATTGATCTCGCAAAGGTCAAGGATATGATCGGCATCGAACCAACCGGCGACGGGATCAGGATCAAGGCCGCGACGACTCATTACGACGTGGCCAACAGTGGCGCCGTGCAAAAGGCGATCCCAGCACTGGCTCACTTGGCCTCGTTGATAGGCGATCCGGCCGTGCGGCATCGTGGCACGATAGGGGGCTCGCTCGCCAACAACGATCCCGCCGCCGACTATCCGGCGGCAGTGTTGGCGCTCGGTGCTACGATCAAGACCAACAAGCGTTCGATCTCGGCGGATGATTTCTTCAAGGGCTTGTTCGCGACCGCCCTCGACGACGGCGAAATTATCACGGCGGTATCGTTTCCCGTCCAGGCCAAGGCGGGATACTCTAAATTCCCCCACCCCGCGTCGCGCTTCGCCCTGACCGGCGTATTCGTAGCCAAGAATCCGGCAGGTGACGTCCGCGTCGCGGCCACCGGCGCATCGCAAAACGGCGTTATACGGATTCCGGCGATCGAGGCGGCGCTGAAAGCGAATTGGTCTGCGACTGCACTCGACGGCGTCAAGATTTCTGCCGATGGCTTGATGAGCGATCTTCATGGCTCCTCGGATTATCGCGCCCACTTGATCAAAGTGATGGCTCAGCGGGCGCTGACAGTTTGAACGGTGTCTTGTCTGGTCATGCCGAACCAGTATTTCGCACCAATCCGTACGTTTGCTGTTGAGATGACCTCTAGATATCATCAGAATTGCGGCCTCTCCCCAAACTTGCCGGGGTCTTCTAGAGATTCCGGCGCACCTTTCAGGCTGGGTCGTAGGCAATGATGCTGGGCCGAACCGTACCCAACGCACGTCGCTATCTTCGGCGGCGCGATGAATTTCTTACGAAGCCCAGTCCAGTTGCGAAACCCCGTCTCTATCACGAAGTCACAAGTCGTGAGCGCCATGAACAATTCTCGAGTATTTCAGGTGCCGCGATCGGGCCGGGATGCTGAGATCGGTCGATTTGAACTGAGGCTTCAGACGCGGGTCGATTGCTAGGCACTGCAAAAAAGGTCGCAGCACAGATGCTGATAATCACGCGACAGATTAAGGCGGCAAGATCCCTGATCGGGTGGGAGCAGCATCGACTAGCCTCCAACGCCGGCGTAGCAATCTCGACCATTAGGCGTCTTGAGGGACTTGACGGTCCCATCGGAGCGCATTTCGAGACAGTCGAAAAAATTCGACGGGCATTCGAAAGCGCTGGTGTTGAATTTTTGGGCGAGCCGGCACCTGGGGTGCGTCTCAAACCGTTCTAAAGCACAATATGGCGGAAAGACCCGGGTCTCTGTCAAGATCAAGAAGGTACGCGGACAGGCGGTCGTCCACGGTGGAGCAGGGACCGCCACGCGCACGGTGGGTCTGCTCAGGTGCATGCTGACTCACGCCGTCGAGAGCGGCATTATTTGAGTAACCCGGCCCATGGCATTCGCAAACCAAAGGACAACGTGCGTAAGCGCCGCATCTCTGCGGTCGAGTATCATAGCCTAGGACGCACGCTGCGCGAGGCTGCCGAGGAAGACAAATACGAGATGACTATCATCATCACTCGCCAGATTGCGCCCACGGGATGCCGGCGTAGCGAGATAATCAGTCAGAAGTGGACCGAAGCCGACATCGAGGCAAGCTGCCTGCGCGGATAGCAAGGAGGAGGAGGAGTCCATCCGCGTCGCTTGCCCGTCGTTTAGTCATCTCGAGCGGCGCCGCGTGGAACCGTCGGTACATGAATTTACTCGTCACCCACCCTTTTGAATGGCCCACCAAGGCTACGATTGTCACTTCCAGCTATAGTCGTTGGCGATGCTTGCGAAGCTAAGACGTGACATGGGGCGTTACGTCTGAAAGTCCAGGATTCTTGACTTCATCCACACGCTCGACACTGCGCTCATCTTGGCTGCCGACATGGTCGCCGGGGTACATCCAAGGTCAAGCAACACCTGATCGAGACTCGCGACGGGTCGCGCTGGCAATTTTTCTTCGCCAAGCTACCGGTCAATCCGCCACAGCTGCAGGTAGCGGACGACACAGGCACAAGTCCGGTCATTTGACGGCCGACTTCGCAATGCATTAGGTGCCATTCGACGCTTCCACTCATGGGCGGGGAGACCGCCAATCGCTCAACGCGCGCCGTCTGCCGTCTTCGGTAGGAGGCGCCGTGCGGTGCGCATTTCCACTATCTGGTACCATTCATTTCATTTCGAGCGGTGCTATGGCTTCTCTCAGGGCTAGGCTAGAGACGGCATTAGAATCACAGCGGCCTCCGCGCGTATCACCGAGAGATCATTGCGGGGTAGCGCTCCTAAAAGATTTAGACGCAGTTTAACTCGTTGGGGGATTGGATATGAAAGCCATCTATGCGCTTGCGATCAGTTCTGGGTTGTTGGTGGGAGCGTGGATCTATCTCGGCGGTATTACGGAGCTGCATATCACCCCATGGATAGGATTGGTCTCGACTGCTGCATTGTTTTTTTGCGGAGGAGGGCTCGACGGCGCTAAGAAGGTTCTCGGAACCGGCGTTGCGGGAATTTTGCTCGCTGCTCTAACGGTTCTTGCTATCACCAAAGTTGGTGGCGGCCTTCCAGTTACCGCTATTGCAATCGGGATTCTTGCTTTTGTGCTCGTAGCCATGAGCGCATTACCTGGCTTGTCGGCGACTCCCGCAAGTTTTTTGGGTGGATGCGTTTTTTTTGCTGCGGGCGCAAAGTTAGACGAGACCATTTTATACTTGATCTGGTCGTGGGTTTTGGGATTAGCGCTGGGTTACCTCGTGGGAGCGTTGGGTAAGCGGTTCGAGGCTGCGCCCGAAGTTTGAGTTCGTCGCCTTTGCCAAGACCCGCCCCAACCTATCTCTACGCGACGCTGCTGCCCGGGCAGTATCCCGGCGATCTACGCCGAGATGATGGGCGTCTACACCAACACCACGCCGGTCGATGCCTGTCGCGGCGCAGGCCGGCCTGAGGCGAGCTATCTGATCGAACGGATGATGGAAACCGCGGCGCATCAGCTGAATGTCGATCCCGCGAGTTGCGCCGCAAGAACTTCATTACGGCGTTTCCGTATCAGACGCCGGTCATCATGACCTCTGACATACGCGATTTCGGTGCGGCGCTCGACGCTGCGATGAAGGCGATAGACTATGCCGGTTTCCCCGCGCGTCAGGCCAAGGCGAAGTTCAAAAGCAAGCTGCGCGGCATCGGCGTCACCTGCTACGTCGAGGCCTGCGGCATCGCACCGTCAAAGCCGGTAGGCAGTCTGGACGCCGGCGTGGGCTTCTGGGAATCTGCGGAGGTCCGCATCCGGTCGGCACCATCGAAACCCTGACGGGATCGCACAGCCATCGCCAGGGACACGAGATGACATTTGCAAGCGTATCGGCGTGCCGATCAGACAGGTACAGGTCGTCCATTGCGATATCGACAAGGTGCAGTTCGGCATGGACAGCTACGGTTCGCGCTCGCTCGCGGTCGGCGGCAGCGCCATCATCAAGGCGTAGCAATCTCGACCGTTAGGCGTCTGGAGGCGCTTTGAGAGACCCATCGGGGCGCATTTCGAGACGGTCGAAAAGAAACGACGGGCGTTGAACGCGCTGGTGTTGAATTCATGGGGAGCGGCGCCTGGGGTGCGCCTCAAACCGCAGTCGTGATCAGAGCAATTGGTGGGGAGGTCTGTTGACTAGATTCTCGACATAGCAAAGTATTCAACTCAAGCAGTACTAAGTATAAGTTCGTGTATCTAAAATACAATTACTTGTAGTGATGTCGCGATATTGTAACAATGAAGGATATTAAAGTAATTCGAAGAGTTTATACATTGATCCCAACCTCAATTCGTATGCCACTGCCACCGCCATCGTTAGCTCAACGGGGACGAAGCGTCGGGTGGATTCTCCGCCGACGTGATCAACAGGATTGGGGTCACCATGAAGATGAGAAAGCAGGCCATCGCGGCTGGGGCGCTGGCATTGTCGGCGTTCGCGACCGCGGCAGACGCATTCGAATTCGGAGCGCCAGGGTGGCTGCAGAAGCCCGGTGTCGTGCTCGGCGCTGCCGCAGCGGCGCCACCGCCGGGATTGTACGGCTTCAATCAGGTTTTTACCTACCAATCTCACCTCGTCGGTCCCGGCGCGCCGATCAACGCAAACGGGGCTGCAACCGGCGTGAAGGCGGACTTGGCCGCGCAAGGATTCCTCTATGTGCCCGGTTGGAATTTCCTTGGCGCTACGTACGGTTTCGTTGCCGTGGTGCCGTTCATCTCTGCCAGTGTTGGCCCTCCAATCAACGTCAATCCGGCCGGAATGCACAACGCGTTCTTCGCAAACGAACTCAGCTGGAAGCTTGGCGACAGCGGCTTCTTCGTCAAAGCGGGCCTCGGCATATACGCGCCGACCGGCACCCAACAAGGTCCCAACGGGCTTGGGAACGTCGGCAATCCTTGGTGGACATTCCAACCTAACCTTGTCGTCTCTTACCTAAAGGACGGCTGGAATCTGACCGTCAACGTTTTCGATGAGATCAATACGACAAACACCGTCACGAATTATCGTAGCGGCGACGTTTTGCATGCCGAATTTACGGCCACGAAAACGATGGGTAACTGGACGATCGGCCCGGTTGCCTACTACGTAGGTCAGGTGACGAACGATCGATCGAGCGGGTTTTACGGAGGAGCTATCAACGTGAACCGCTACGACATCTGGGCCGCCGGCGGCATGTTTGCTTACAACTTCGGCCCTGCCCAGGTTAGTGTTTGGGGCACCCAGGAACTGTCCTCAACGGCTAGGGGCGGAACGGCTGGACTTCCCGGTCTTGATACAGCTGCCATCACGAAGGGCTTTTCGGTGTTCGCCCAACTCAATTATCGCATTTGGGCGCCGGATCCACCGGCCAGTCAGACGGTTCCCCGCTATCGCAAGTAGAGGCCTTAGCTCCGACTTGCGGTGGCGTCGGAGATCCGACGCCACCGCAAGAGCGGTGAACTCCAAGGTGGCACTCTCGAAGGATCGGCAATCACGCTGGGTAGAGTAGCCACAACGGGGCGGGCTTGCCGAGCACCTATCGCGCACCCTTTGATATTGGGGCTACATGCATCCGCCCCAAGCTAAACACGAATGGACAGCGTCATGAAAATCAGCGCGCGCAATCAACTCAAGGGGACCATCGTCGATGTCGTGAAGGGTGCGACTACATCCCATGTTCGAATCGATATCGGTGGTGGCGCAATCGTCACGGCGTCCATTACGAATGAGGCGGTTGATGAGCTTAAGATTACTAAAGGCAAGCCGGCGATAGCCGTCATCAAGGCCTCGGATGTTATGGTCGCCGTCGACGTTTAAACTCACCAATAGACCGCCGTTGCGCCGAGACCGAAGAAGTTGATGACGTTCCTAAGGCGTTAGACCGCTACCCCGAAGTCGAAACTCACGAAGCCGATCAGCAAGCCGAAGGCGACCTGGGTCGAGCCGAGGTTCCTCGCCGAAGTGGAGTATCGCGATATCACCAGCGACGGGCTGCTGCGGGCAAGCTCGTTCAGGGGATTGACGAAGGCATGAACCCGGCTTGTCCGATCTGCAAGGGTCGGCTGGGTGTGCGAGAACCATCCCGACAGACCGTGGGATGCCGATCTTGGCTGCGGATGCGGAGCGGGCGCACCCTGCGAGTGCAACGAAACCGGGGCATCGACGAGCCCGACGTCAGCCAGGTGATCGTCGAAGAGCCCTCGGCCCAACGCGAGACCGCTTCGATGCCATCGACCGGGAGGCCGGGATAATCGCGGAAGATCTCCTGGGGCGAACAGCCCGCCCCGAGCTCAGAATAGTCTCTGCCAAGATGCGCGTGCCGAGCTAGAGGCGCTCAGCCCTTGTTCTCCATTGGCTGGTTCGTAACCCAGTAGTGCGGCTCAATGCCGGGTCCAATCCAGCTAGAGTCAACAGCGTAGCTCATGCGGACTCCCGGAAAGTCGTGGAAACGGAAGTGACCTCCTGCGCTTGCGCGTGCTGCAGCCTACAACGCATGGGACCTTCATCTGGGGCGCGCTTCTAGCAATGCAATCGCTGTGGTCACGCGATGATCGACAAGCGGGCAGGTTCGTCTAATCCTCGGCGCGGTAATGCCCGGACTTGCCACCCTTTTTCTCGACAAGATGAATCCCTTCGATGCGGACGCCGCGTTCGACCGCCTTGATCATGTCGTAGATCGTCAGGCACGCTACCGACACCGCCGTCAGCGCTTCCATCTCGACGCCGGTCGGTCCGGTGACTTTGACCGCGGCGCGGACGATGCAGCCGGGCAGCCTCTTGTCGAGCGTGATGTCGATCGTGACCTTCGACAGCGCCAGCGGGTGACACAGCGGGATCAAATCCGACGTGCGCTTGGTTGCCATGATACCGGCAATGCGGGCAGTGCCGAGCACGTCGCCTTTTTTGCCGTTGCCGGAGACGATCAATTCGAGCGTCGCCTTGCTCATGACCACGCGGCCTTCGGCAACGGCGCTGCGTTCGGTTGCGGGCTTGGCCGACACGTCGACCATCCGCGCTTCACCTGAGGAATCGATATGAGTGAGGGCGGTGCCGTCCTTGGAAGCGTTGCTTTTAAAAGTCTTGCGCGCCATCGCCTAGCGGGTCCCGGTCGCGCGGGGCGTGTCGGTACGGGCCTGCAACGCCCGCGTGGCAGCGATGACGTCTTCCTGGCGCATCAGGCTTTCGCCGACCAGGAAAGTCGCCATGCCAACGCGCTCGTGGTCCGTCCGTGTAAAGATGCCGCTCTTGTCGACCATCAGGCGATCTTTGGGGATCAGCTGTGCCAGCGTCTCGCTGGTGGCCAGCGTGGTCTCGAAGGTGTGAAGGTTGCAGTTATTGGCGCCGATCATCCGCGAGCGAAGTCTTAGCGCGCGATCGCGTTCGGCGCGGTCATGGATTTCGACCAGCACGTCCATGCCATGCGTGATGGCAGCATCTTCCAAATCTCTGGCCGTGGCGTCGTCGCTTGCATGGATGTGCATGGGCTTCCAGTTGAGTTCTCACAGTCGTTGTGATCAAGACATGGTGGGCATCACGAATTCGGCACCAGCTCGAATGCCGGTTGGCCAGCGACTCGTGATCGTTTTCAACCGGGTATAGAAGCGAACGCCTTCCGGGCCGTGCATGTAGTGGTCGCCAAAGATCGACGCTTTCCATCCACCGAACGAATGGAATGCCATCGGCACAGGGATCGGAACGTTGATTCCGACCATACCGATCTTGATTTGGTGCGCGAATTCCCGAGCCGCGTCGCCATCGCGCGTGAAGATCGATGTACCGTTGCCGAATTCGTGCTCGTTGATCATCCGTGCGGCGGTGCGGGATTGAAGACGGACGACGTCCGCCCGTTGCGACCAGGCACCTGCTTGCCATTGATGTAATGCTTGACTTGCGTGACCACGACTATCTCCTTGTTTGCACAAGTCCGGTATGAAATGTTAAAGTCTGCACATCAACGAGAACCATCGCGGATTTGTTGTGCAGAAATTGAAGTCGATGGATTGGGATCGTATCCGCATATTCCTGGAGGTCGCCCGCACCGGTCAGATTCTCGGTGCCGCTCGGCGTCTGGGCGTGAACCATGCGACCGTGGCGCGGCAACTCACCGCCCTCGAGCAGGAATTGAAAACCCAGTTGGTCGAACGGCGTACGACGGGCTGCGTCCTGACAAGCGCAGGCGAAGCCCTCGTTGCCGCAGCGGAGCGGGCTGAATCGGAGTTCCTCCAGGTCGGCGCTCACCTTGGCAGATCGTCGGAGGCAATCTCAGGCACTGTTCGCGTCGGCGCTCCCGACGGACTGGGGAACTACTTTCTCGCCAGCGAGCTCGGTGCGCTTGCCGCGCGGCATCCGGACTTGCTCATTCAGCTTGTTCCCCTGCCGCGGACATTCTCGCTGTCGAGGCGGGAAGCCGACATTGCGATTACGTTGGACCGTCCGAAGCAGGGCCGGCTTATTGTCAAAAAGCTTACCGACTACACCCTCAGCGTCTATGGCGCAGAAAGTTATCTGAAGCGCTTGGGACCAATCAGGAAACAGGCCGATCTCGCCGGCCATCTCTTCGTCACGCATGTCGAGGATTACGTCTATAGCCGAGCGCTCGACTACGCGTCCGCGCTCGGAAAATTCATGAGCAGACACTACGAGTGCGGGAGCGTGGTGGCACAGATGGAGGCGGTGAGGGCTGGCCACGGCGTGGGAATACTGCACGACTACGTCGCACGACGGTTTCCGGAGCTTAAGCGATTACTACCAGAGATCCGCTTCGTTCGAAACTATTGGTTGGTTTCGCATCCCGACACCCATCATACGCGCAGAGTGTCGGAGGTGCATGCGCACATCGTGGCAAGTGTACGCTCAACCCGCCGAGAATTCGCGAACTGACGCAGTTTTGCGTAGCCCATCGCGTCTAGAGGGTGAGCGACCCGCACTACTCGATCGGCGAGGACGAGGCGTTGGTGCGGCCAGATGTCAGCGATCACGTCAGGCAACACCAATACGCCGACAATCATGGTTGCGGATGGAGGGTCGCAGTTTTGTGATGTCCCCCCTTCCTGTTGACAGTTTGCTTACCGGAATCCTGGTCCATTTTCGGTAAGGGGCCCAGCCTCTGGCTGGGCCTAGTAACTCTGGTCGGGAGGAAACACCAAATACGCCAGAGGGAATGATTTGGAAGCGCGACCACAATGGTTGCGGGGCCATGCTGCGAGCGATGGCTCAGGATCGATTGGATTGGCGAATCTTGGATACCCGCCCTGACGCAGGCTTCGGTCCTGCGACGCTTGAATGAATCATACTAGACTCGCGAAGCTGGACCCATGGCATCTCGTTGATTGTCCGTCCGGCGCTTCTCTTCATCCCGCGCGCGCCCATCAGGGCGGACCCTTGCGGAGTCCGCCCCATCAGTTATGAGAAGTCAGAGGGCCATAGTGACGGCCTTAGTCTCAAGATAGTTCTCGATCGCCTCGGCGCCATTCTCGCGACCCCAACCGGACTGCTTGTAACCACCGAACGGCAGGACGGGATCGAACACATGGTGGCAGTTGATCCAGATGGTGCCCGCCTTGATGCGCTTGGCCATCTTGTGCGCGATGCTGGCGTTCTGTGTCCAGACGCTCGCGGCCAGGCCGTACTCAGTGTCGTTGGCTTCAGCCGCCAATTTGTCGAGCGCGGTGTCGTCAAAGGCTTGCGCTACGACGACCGGCCCGAAGATCTCCTCCCGCACGACTTTCATCGCCGGATTGGCATTGGTCAGGATGGTGGGCTTAAGGAAGTAGCCGTCGCTGCCGGTAAGTCCTTCGCCCCCAACCTGGACATGGGCGCCTTCGTCGCGGCCGGACTGCACATAGCCGGAAACACGCTTTAACTGCGTGGCACTGACGAGCGGACCCATCTGGGTTGCAGTATCGAGTCCGGGTCCCACCCTGATCTTCGATGCCGCATCCCTCACGCCCTCGATGAGCTTGTCGAAGATGCTCTTGTGCGCATAGATGCGGGTTGTTGCCACGCAGACTTGGCCTTGGGCAAAGAAGCTACCGAGTGTGACACCGGGGATGGCACGGTCGAGATCGGCATCCGGGAAGACGATTGTCGGCGCTTTACCGCCGAGTTCCAGCGTGACGCGCTTCAGGCTGCCGGCCGCCGCTTTGACGATCAGCTTGCCCACTTCGGTCGATCCGGTGAAGGCGATCTTATCGACCTGGGGGTGTGCGGCGAGCGCCGCGCCCGCTGTCTCGCCATAGCCGGTCACGATGTTGATGACACCTGCGGGGAAATCCGCTTCGTCGACAATGAGCTGCGCGAGCCGGAGTGCCGAGAGCGGCGTATCTTCGGCGGCCTTGAGCACGACTGTGCATCCGGCGGCAAGCGCCGGCGCCAATTTCCAAGCGGCCATCATTAGCGGGAAGTTCCACGGGATGATCTGGCCGACCACGCCGATCGGCTCGCGCAATGTGTATGCGTGGTACTCACCGGCGTTGGAAGGCGAGAGGGTGGCCCCAGCGATCTTGGTCGCCCAGCCAGCCATATAGTAGAAGGTGTTGTAGGCAATCGGCAGGTCCGCAGCACGGGATTCCGAGATTGGTTTGCCGTTGTCGAGTGCTTCCAGCTGTGCGAATTCCTCGGCGTGGCGTTCGATGATCTCGCCGAGCTTATAGACGAGCTTGCCGCGTTCAGCCGGTGTCAGGCGGCTCCACGGGCCTTGGTCGAAAGCTCTGCGGGCTGCCTTGACGGCCAGGTCGATGTCTTCGGCCCGGGCCTCGGGCACCTTAGCGACGACCTGTGCGGTCGCGGGATTACGAATGTCGATGGTTGCACCCGCCTGAGCTTGGACGAGTTTGCCGTCGATCAAGAATTTTGGACCCGCATCGAGAAATTTCTGTATCGCGGGATCCAGCGCGACCGCGGTCGAAGATGGGACATGCAGATTCATAGCCGACTCCTTGGGTTGGCCAGCGGCCCGAGAAGCGCGCTGGCGTTGTTGCGCTATCCCCAATATGCCCACTACTATCCAGATGGAAGTATGCACGATATGGTGCGATACGCACCGTTTGGTAGGAATTGAAATGGTTCAACGGCCAAAACAAAGCACGCCGCGCTGCGGAAACAGGCGAGCCCGATCGGCTTCTATTGCAGCGGCGCCAGAGACGGATTCTGACTCCGCCCTGCGCAGGGTTGGGGAGATCAACGTATTCAACATCGAATGCCCCGCGCATAAGGTGGTCGCCCGTGTCGGAAACAAATGGACGCTTCTGGTGCTGTACGCGCTCAGCCAGCGCACAAAACGCTATACCGAATTGCAGAAGCAGATCGGACGAATCTCTCCTAAGATGCTGACGCAGGTCCTGCGCAATCTGGAGAAAGACAGGCTGATCTCCCGCAGGGTGTATCCGGTAGTCCCGCCGATGGTGGAGTATTCGCTCACACCCTTAGGCCTTAGCCTCGCCAAGACCTTGGCTGGGCTCTGCGTCTGGGCTGACGATAATTACTCGAAGATCAATGATACCTGGCGGCCCTGAGACGCATCGGCAAGCGCCAAGGCCACATGCTCGGAATGTGCGATCCTTGGAGTCGCCGAGCGGCGATCGGAGACAAGGATTGGCGCGAGGCGCTTGGGCTGGCTCCAATCCGCTTTTAAACAGAATCCTCGCAGTCGGACATATCCGACTATCAGGATGCGGGTGTAACCATGCACGCCAACGCAACGCCAGCTCCGCGGTACCGATAGCGAGCCTGCGCACCGCCGAGTTGTCGCTCCCCCTTTAAAAAAGAAGGGAAGACGACGCGACAGACGCTCCCCCGCGCAACAAAGAAATGTCGAGATACGTGTGGACCCGGAGCGGACGGTCGGGGCGCCCGTTCGGCGAGTGGTGAAAAGTGTATGTGCGCATCACCGCAACAATGGGACGGCTCGCGTGGTCGCGCTCGCTACCTGACGCTCGAGTTGGTCGGATATTTTGCTGCAATCGGTCGAACTTCCGACCTGCACATCGCTGGGCACGCGCTATCGAGAAGGAAGAGTCACGGTGAGTTGGAGTTCTTTGTCTGTCTGGTACCATTCATTTTGGATCGACCGGAGCTATGATCGCTCCTGCTCGCGTAGTTAAAGACCTAAGAGCGGTTGCAGCTATGTCGATCAGATTCGCTGCCACCGGTACTTCGTGACTTTCAGTGTCATCGTGCGGGAATTGCTGTCGGCACGTGTCGGCCTCAAGCAGCGTGCGTCTCGCTCTGTAGCAGAATATTCCTGGACCGTCCGGCTTGGTCGAACGACACATTTGCCGGCCGTCGTCAGGGATACGATGGGAATGCTGCGCCGCGGATCGCCCTGTTGTCAGACACCAATTCAGGGATGCTTCGGCTTCTTGCCACGGCTGACGGGTTTGCCGTCATTAGCTCAAATCTTGGAATTGTTCGTCCTGGCGATCGAGTCGATTGGTTTTCATTGTGATGAAATGAAAGTGGCGATCATGGTGTCAACGTCGCCTCTCGCTCCACGTGTCAATTCTAGTTCCATGACTGGGCCCGGGTTCAGCTGGATTACTCCATCTTGATGCGAGGAACGATATTGCCGGGTGGAGACGACGAAAACGCAGCGAACCTGACCAAAAGTGGTCCGCCAGAAGAGCGCAAAAGACAGGCTGCAGATCCGAATTTCATGATGTCGCTCGCGCGAGGGCTCATCGTTATTCAGGCATTGAACCAGCAGCGTCGCGCACTTTCGGCTTCGCAGATCAGTCAAAGGACCGGGATCCCGCGTGCCGCGGTTCGCCGCTGTCTCCTTACCCTTATGCATCTTGGCTTCGTGGCATCAGAGGGCGAGCGCTGCTATGCTCTACGGCCTCGCGTCTTGTCATTGGGGTCTGCATATCTAGCTTCATCGCCGCTCGGCAAGGTCGCGCAGCCGATCCTCTCGAACGTACGCAATCGGCTACAGGAGACCGCATGTATAAGTGTGCTCGACGGCGATCAAATTCTCTGCATTGCTCGCTCACCGGCCAAACGTCTGATGACGACCAGCCTTGACGCCGGGAGTCGCCTTCCCGCCAGCTGCACGTCGATAGGACGAGTACTAATCAGCCAATTCAAAGACGAGGCAATCGATTCCTACCTCGACTCGGTCAAGTTGGTCGCCCACACATCGAAGACAATCGTCGACGTAGCTGCGTTAAGGGCGGAGTTGATAGAGATCCGTCAAGAAGGATTTTGCATAGTCGACGAGGAATTGGAGATAGGTCTTCGATCCCTCGCCGTTCCGGTCATCGATGAGGCTGGTGCGGCCATCGCTGGCTTGAGCGTTGGAGTTCACACCGCGCGAGTTTCGGTAGCGGATTTGATTGATAGCTTCCTGCCGGTGCTAAAAGAAGCTGCGGTGGAAGTCGGAATGCTCGTGCGCTGATATGAGCTCCTCGCTCTGCTTGTCCTTGTCGATCCGCCCCGCCTCGTCAATTGGTTCGATTATCGCACCGAGAGTTTCCGTCAGACTGACGTCCTCATTTTGAGGAAAATAGCGCTGTCCTTACATTGTCCCACCTCAGGATCACAAACTTAAGAAACAAAAAATCACGGCGCCGATAAGAGATCTTGCCGATGCGTTCCATCTTCGGCTCTGTCGTTGAGCTGGCCTCCACAGGCGTTTGCGCAAGCGATCGTCGATGTCGACGGCTATTCATCGGAGTCCCATTCAGAACGCTCAGGAGCGACACGGTCACGCGCCGCCTCCTAAGTGCGACCCAGAACTAGATTGGCTCCGGCCCAAGCGTCGCAGCCACGCATGCGGAAGTATGGCGTAGCCTGCGGACTCTGATGTGCGATAATCGCCCGGTAATTTTCGTCTTGACCTCCGGCCTAGGCCTCACTGCTGCCGCCCAACCACAATCATTTTACCTTTTTCGATCAGTCTTAAGCACGCATTGCCCGCCACCTACATCATTCTCATATGCTGCGGTGACGGACATCAGAGTGCTCTAACTGTTGTATCAGCAATTGATTTGGCAGCGAATTTTCATGGGTGTTTCGCTATGTCGAAAAGCGGACGAGCCGCAGTATTGACCCGCAGCAGCGTGCGAGGCGCTCTAATCGCGATGATCGGAGCGCTGCAATCGTCAGTTCGTGAACATTCGCGAGGTGCGGGCGCGCGCGGGTTTCGCCGGTCAGTCCTATTCAGTTCTGCGGTCGCGACAGTTTTCGTCGGGATTATCGGCTTTGCAAGCATCACCTTCGGTGCTGCAATCGTCGGACGAACCCGCCACGTCGGGTTGAACCCGCAACCGGCAATGGAGTTGGATGCACTGAAGGCTAAGTATCGACGTCCTGCGTTTATTCCATTTCCTGGAGAAAATCCGTACACGCCAGAGAAGGCCTCGCTCGGAAAGCGGCTCTATTTCGATACGCGTCTCTCTCTCAGTTCATCGCAATCTTGCGCGAGCTGTCATAGTCCAGGTTTTAGCTGGGGCGACGGGTTGTCGGTTGGCGTTGGTCACGGAATGGCAAAACTCGGGCGTCGATCCCCGAGCATCGTCAATACAGCATGGGCAACGACTTTCATGTGGGACGGCCGGTGGGCAAGCCTCGAGGAGCAGGCTCTCGATCCGATTCAGTCAGCTGGCGAATTGAATATGCCGATGGAGCGGCTCATGGATCGACTCGCATCCATCGTTGGTTACAAGCTTCTCTTCGCGGCAGCCTTCCCCGACGAGGGAATGAATCCGAAAACGGTCGCAGATGCAATCGCGACCTACGAGCGGACGATTGTCTCAGATCACGCGCCATTTGATGCTTGGATCGAAGGAGACGAAGGGCCGATGCCCGAACAGGCAAAACGCGGCTTTGTCATCTTTAACACCAAGGGACGATGCGCATCTTGTCACGAGGGCTGGAACTTCACCAATGACGGCTTTCATGACATTGGCCTTCCTAGTGACGATCCCGGACGCGCACGAATGCTGCCTCAAATCACCAAGATGAATCACGCTTTCAAGACGCCCGGGTTGCGTGAAATCTCTCGGCGAGGTCCGTATATGCACGACGGCTCGATCGCGACACTCGAAGAAGTGGTCGAACACTATGATCAAGGAGGAATCGATCGACCCAGTCGATCGGACCTTATTGGGCCGCTCGGGCTCACGTCGCAGGAAAAACGCGAGTTGGTCGCCTTCCTTAGCACATTGACCAGCAATGCCGTTGCAACCACCGTGCCGGCGCTTCCTCGCTGAAGTCAGATACAGGGAATATCCAATGCCTAGACTTGCTCTGGTCGTCCTTTCAGTTTCTGGCGTGGTTCTTGGCGCTCTCTCGGCCGTGGCACTTGTTGCCGACCATACGGTTCACCAACAAGGACGGAAATTCTCCTTCCAGAGCGTCATCATCAAGAAAGGTACGCCACTCACTTTCGTGAACGACGACACCGTTCCCCACAACGTGGCGTCGACCACCAAAGGGAACGAGTTTGACCTCGGATCACAACCCCCCGGTACGTCGACGGACGTGACTTTCACGGAAGCTAGAGAGGTACAAGTGATTTGCGCGATCCATCCGCGGATGAGGATGATGGTTAGTGTGAGAGACTAGTCTTTACAGCAGATGTGATGTGCGGAGTACACGCAGTGTCTATTCGTTACAAGTTCTTCGGTATGTTCAGCGTCGTCATTGCCATCGCCTGCGCACTGGCATTGTACGGAATTTGTAGCGTCTCCGTGATAGGAAGTTACGCTATTCGCCTCTACGACGGGCCTTTCCAAGCTGTCAATCATGCGCGTTCGGCGCACGCAGAATTGAACGAAGCTCGCCGGCTCATGCAATCCAGCCTCGTCGACCGGATGCCGAGGGACAGCATCGCCAAATTTGAAAGAATACTTGCTAGTATCGCGGATGAGTTGGAAGTGGTTCGCGAGCGGGTCGATGACCGTACCGTGAGTTTGGCGCTACAGCGAGCCGAAAGCCGGCTTCGCGATTGGTCAGAAACTGAGATAAGTATCCTCAAGCCTCCATCCGGCGGGCTTACGATGGTTCCAATATCCTTCTCTATCAGGCAGAAGGAAGATGCCGCGGCTGCGGCGCTAGACGATCTCGTCGAAACCGTTGCCGCATATGGCTTCAATTTTCGCATGGCTGCCGAAGCCTCTGTGGCGTCGACGACTGCCAACATGTTTGCGCTCGCTACCAGCGTGACGTTTATCAGCCTGATTGTCGCAGCGGTCTTTGCGTACTCTATGACCAAACCGATCTCCGCGGCGATGCAGGTTGCGGGACGAGTAGCTGCGGGCAACTTCGTCGACAGGATCGAAGTGCGGCGACGCGACGAGCTTGGTCAATTATTGAGATCTCTTGCCGTCATGCAGACGAGACTGGAGATGCGTTCTGACGAGGACCATGCTCTGATGGCATCCAAGGAGCGGCTGACGAGAATGCTCGCCGCGCTCAGCGCGACGAATGAAGCCATTGTTCGAGCAAAGACGCGGACCGAGCTGTTTGAACTGACTTGCGACGCTGCCGTGAACGGAGCCCAATTCACTTGGACGACCATCGCGCTTGCGGAGCCTGGAAGCGACTTTCTTCGCATCGTCGCGGCGAGCGGACCGAGGGCGGAAACGGCAAGGTCGTTGAAGGTCGCGGTTTCCCCCGCGTACCCCGAAGGTCGGGGACTGACGGGTACGGCATTTCGTACCAAGCAGCCATGTATCAGCAACAATTATTTGGCGGACCAGGAACGGAGTGCCTTTCATGACATCGTTCGCCGCACCGGCTCCAAATCCGGAGCAGCATTGCCGTTGCTTAGCCGCGGTCACGCGGTCGGTGTTCTCCTTTTCATGGCGGCGGAGGAGGGCATATTCACCTCGGAATTCGTCGAGCTCTTGGAACGGCTGGCCACGAATATCTCGTTTGCACTGGAGAATTTCGATCGAACAGATGAAAAGGCAATGGCCGAAGAACGGATCAAGTACCTGGCGACGCACGACAGCCTAACGGATTTGCCGAACCGTGCGATGTTCAGCCAACTGCTGAATCACTCGGTAGAGGTAGCAGAACGTCAACAGCGGCCATTCGCTCTTCTCTTCATTGATCTCGACAGGTTCAAGATCATCAATGATTCGCTCGGCCATGCAGCCGGCGACGCGTTACTGGTGGAAATGGCCAAGAGGCTTCGCGGCGGCTTGCGTGCGAACGACGTCGTTGCGCGGCTCGGCGGCGACGAGTTTGTGATTCTTCTGAACGACGTTGCCGAGCAACAACATGCTGCAACGGTGGCGCATCATCTTTTGTCGATCATCAGTGAGCCTCTAGAACTTGGTGGACACGAGTGTCGGGTAACCGCGAGTATCGGGGTTGCCATCTTTCCGAAAGATGGAAACGATGAGCGCGATCTCATGATGAAAGCCGACAGCGCAATGTATCTCGCCAAGCAAGAGGGCAAGAATGATGTGCGGCATTGTTCGGACGAAATCAAAACACAGTCCGTCGATCGCCTGATGATGGAGGCAGGCCTGCGCCGCGCGCTCGATCGGAATGAGCTTTGTCTGCACTACCAACCGAAACTGGACATTGCGACAGGACGCGTTGTCGGCGTCGAGGCGCTGCTGCGGTGGCTACATCCGGATTTCGGGCTCTTGCCTCCCTTACGTTTCATTCCGTTGGCAGAGGAGACTGGCCTGATCGTTCCAATTGGCCGATGGATCATGCAAACGGCTTGTGCGCAGAACGTCGCTTGGCAACGTGAGGGGCTTCCTCCGATTTCCATGGCTATCAACGTCTCGCCACGGCAGTTCTCCGACGAGAATCTTCTGCGGGATATCGATGACGCCCTTGCTGCCAGTGGAATGGAGCCGCAACTGTTGCAGATTGAGGTCACGGAGAGCATGGTTATGCTCAATATTGAACGAGCTGTTCACTTGCTTGATTCGATTCAGAGCCGCGGCGTGCGGCTCGCAATCGACGATTTTGGCACGGGTTATTCTTCGATGTCCGCGTTGAAGCGGTTTCCCATCGATACGATCAAAATAGATCGTTCTTTCGTTCGTGAGTTGCCCCATAACCCGGAAGACAGGGCCATCGCACGGGCCATCATCAATATGGGCAAGGCTCTCGGGCTGACGATTGTGGCAGAAGGCGTTGAGACGATAGAACAGAAGGAGTTCTTACGCGAGCATGCTTGCGACGAAATTCAGGGGTTTCTGATCAGCAAGCCCGTTCCTCCCGAGAACGTCACTGCTCAATTGTTGCTTCCGACCCTCGCTTCTCCGGACTTGCAAATGCAGTGCACGGACTCCCTCAGTGATACAAGAGCTTGCGCCGTTTTAGCCGGCTTTAAGCTCTAGCCGAATATCCTAGCCACGTTGGTGCATGGCTTGCGAGATATTCAGAATCTGAAGAACGACATTTGCTTTTCTCGATAATCGAAGTCCATTGGACCAAATGCCATGGGAATGAGAGAAAGAAATCATGATGAGTCAGTCCACCAAACCACTGCACGTTGGTGACGAGTCAGCGTCGTCGGTTCACGCTATCACTCCTCCTCCCGGGAGGTCGATGGACGTCGGGGCGACAAGCCGCGCAGCTATTCAGACCTGGACGGGGAGGGTCATCGGGGAGCAAATTCATTCGAAGCCGCTTAATGCGGCCTATCGGCAGTGGCTTTTCCATAAGGCAAGTCGACAACCACGCTTACGCGATATGTTCGTGCAGTCGTCGAGTGCGTTCGTCGACACGCTGCTGAACCTCAGGGTCGGGAACGACCATCTCGTCGTCGCCCAGAGTGAAAGCTACATCGCAAACTTAGGAAGAGACTTGCGCGGAACGTTGGCTTCCGAACTCAAATTCGCCACCGCCAATAGTCTGCGCGAACTTTTCGACGATTGTCTCGCCAGAATGCAGCCGACTTATGCGCGCTATATCTCGTCGCTGTCCGAAAGGAACGTTTATTGGGAGACGCTGATCCTGCCACTTGCTGCCGACGCGCACAGCGAAACGGTGTTCACCATGTGCTACATGGCGTGTCTCAGTGAACAGGTTGACGTCCTTCAAATCCTCTATGATCGATCTCCGGTCGGCATCGTTGCAGCGGTCCCGATTAGGAACGGTCTCAACAAGACCGATGATGCCCGCATTTTGACCATGAACACAAAGGCCCGGCAGATCTTGAAGCAGGACAGGGTCACCAACGAGTTTCATTCGGTCGGAGAAATGATTCGGTTCATCAGCAACGGCTTGCACTGGACTGGGATCAACAGCTCTTCGGAAGATCATCTGACGCGGATCGACTATCGAGATCCCGCCGGCGAGGAGTTTTCTCTGACCATTGAATTGATTAATCAGTTCGTTTTGGTCAGCATCAATGAGCGTAGTCGGCCGGAGCCCCGCGTCACCGGCCGCTTCGCGCGCCTGATGGGATTTGCCAGTTAGGCGCGGTGTTGGCCACGCAAAGCTCAATAAGGCAGGCCTTGAAACGTACCGTAGATCCGGCATCTAACATGCTGCAAGCCGCGTCTATCTGGCCAGCATCGGCCCGAAGCTTCAGGCCGTCTTTAACAATAAAAATCTCCTGCTCCCGCCGCTTGGCAACACGATCTATTGGAAAGGATGGAGGACATCACGATGACTGAGAAAACGGAAGACAAGCGCCCAACACCGGATGTTGCTGAAAATAATGCATTCTTTCCTTCGCCTTACTCATTGAGCCAATTTACGTCGGCCAAGTCGGACCTCGACGGAGCGGACTATCCGAATGCTTACCGCGGCGGCAAGTGGAAGATATTGATGATTGCTGCCGACGAACGCTATCTTCTGATGGACAATGGAACGATGTTCTCGACTGGAAATCATCCCGTCGAAACGCTGTTGCCGATGTATCATCTCGATAAGGCTGGCTTTGAGTTTGATATTGCCACTTTATCGGGCAACCCGGTCAAATTCGAACTCTGGGCGCTACCCCGGCAGGACGAAGCTGTTATCGGCTTTTATCAGAAGTACATCAACAAGCTAATGAGTCCGCTCAAACTGTCGGATGTCGTTGAGAAGAATCTCGGTGACAATTCGAACTACATTGCGGTCTTTATTCCTGGTGGCCACGGCGCGCTGATCGGAATTCCGAAGAGTCTGGACGTTAAGACAACCCTGAAGTGGGCGATGAGCCGGAACAAATATATCATCTCGCTCTGCCATGGCCCAGCTGCCTTTCTCGCTCCAGGCGTGAATGAAGCGAAAGATGATTATATCTTTAAGGGCTACAAGATTTGCGCATTCCCTGATGCCATCGACAAGAAGACTCCGGAACTCGGTTACATGCCAGGCCAGATTCCATGGATGTTTGGCGAGGAGCTTAAGAAGCTGGGTGTCGAGATTCTGAACACCGAAATTAATGGCCAGACGTTTCAGGACAGAAGATTGATTACCGGCGATAGTCCGTTCGCGGCCAACAATGTCGGCAAAGCGGCCGCTAAGGCGCTGCTTGCCGAGGTTGGTCAGAGTTAAGCCGTCATGCGGGAGCGGCATTAGCGATGATGCCGCACCTGCGATCCCGCGAGTGTGGTCAACCGTGCAATTGCCGACATCCTGGCGCTTTACGAAGCCGGCACCGATCTGCAACGTGATCCAGGAATCCGATCGCGCAAGGAGCGATTAAGAATGTACCCAACGTTCACAAAACCGTGCAGCTACGTTTGGCATGATACGTCGTATTGGTAAAACTATGATCTGCGGAGGACGGTTCCGTTTAGCCAAACGCTAATGTCAGCCGCTCCTGCATCGGCTGGTCATCCTGTTTGGAGATGACCATCATCTGAATAAGTAATTATTCCTCGCTCGTTTCTTCGTATACGATCAAGCCGCGTGGCGTGTTACGCACGCTTCGAGCGTGCTCGTTTTCTCAAATCTTGAGTCTATCAGTGACGCTGCCAAACATGCGCAGCGCATGCACCGAAGCGCGTGAAGGCAATCTTTATCATTGTGCGATAACTAACATCCGAGCCGGATCAGTCGGCGCGCTATGATCTCAAAGGTTTCACGATGCTCGGTAAATTCAAAATCTCGCTGAAGCTCATGTCAATAATTGGCCTCCCGATAGTGGACACCATTTCAGTAGCCGGCGTTGGTCATTCGGCGTTGAAGAGTAGCCTACTTGAGGATCGCAAGGATACTGTGGGGCTTAAACGTCGTTCCGGGTCGTGGCTATTGAACCTACCCGTCCTCCGATTCCGTGCAAAGATCATGCTCGGCTTTGCCGTCACATTGGCGATCTCGGGAGCCAGCATGGGCTTTGCCTTTATGGGCTTCGAACGAATCTCTGCGGGCGTCGCATCCTACCAACAGAGAGTGACGGAAGCGGATCTGGCGCGCAACATTGACCGCGAGCTAGTCTCCTATCGCTTGCTTGCGCGTTACTTCCAGGAAACAGGCAAGCAAGAAGATAGCAAAGCGGCGCTGGCAGCCGAGGCAAGCCTGAGAGACGCCATTCTCCAATCCATGAAGATTACGGTCAATCCGGCGCGGCTCGACCAGCTTACCAAGCTAGAGTGGGAATTCCGCACTTTCTCCAAGATTTTTGCCGAAATCGTGAGCATCAGGGAAGACAGCGCGCAGATCGCGCAGAACAAACTCACTCGCAGCGCTTTTTCATTGCGTTACAAGCTGGACGATCTCTCCAGTAAGGCCGACGATTCGGAACTACAGACGATTCAAGATGGCGTCAGAAAGGTAACTGACCAATTCCAAGCAGCCACGGCGCTTGCCAACATGTTCGTGGCAAATGCCGACAAGACCGTCGCGACCAGCGCAATGGCGCGTCTTAAGTTCGTCGAAAAGTCACTACGCGCCATCTCGTCAAAGAATGAGGGGATCAATCAAGGTTTAAACGAAACTTCAGCTATGCTGGAGGATTACCGGCAGGCCCTCGACAAACTGATCGACAATGCGAAGGAAATCGACCGGCTGAGCGTCGAAATGACGGGAGCCGCCGCTACCATCAGTCAAGGTTCGATCGCGATAAAGTCCGACTTGCTCTCCGACCAGAAGCGCCTTGAGTCGGAGTCGCAGGGGACAATCAGAGAAACAAAAGACCTGATTTTGATGCTCGCTGCGGGCGCCTTCGTGCTCGGGTTGATCTGGGCCTTCCTGCTCGGCAATGGTATCTCCAGGCCAATCGCGTCCATGTGCCTTGCGATGCGCAAGCTCGCGGCCGGCAATTTCGAGGTCGTCCTGCCCGGTCTAGGCCGTAAGGATGAGCTGGGCGAGATGGCAGCCGCGGTCGAGGAGTTCAAGCTCCAGGCGGTGGCGAAGGCCGAGCGCGACGCCGCAAATCAAGAGGCGCGGAATAAGGCAAGCGCCGCGGCGCGCCGTGCCGAATTGATCCGCTTTGCTGACGAGTTCGATACAGCGGTAGGCTCGATCGTGACTAACGTGTCGGCTTCGGCCGTGCGGATCGAGGGTGCGGCCGGTACATTGACGCAGACCGCGGACACCACACGGACTCTATCAAGCCAGCTGGCGGGTGCTTCCGAGAAGGCCTCCAGCAACATGCAGTCGGTGGCTTCCGCCATCGAGGAGCTCTCCGTGTCCGTCAACGGGATCGGGCGGCGTGTCAACGAATCAAGTCGGATTGCGGATCAGGCCGTGCGACAGGCGGAACAGACCGATGCGCGCATCGGCAAGCTCTCGGGGGCAGCGGAGGAAATCGGCGACGTGATCAAGCTTATCACGGCGATTGCCAAGCAAACCAATTTGCTGGCGCTGAACGCGACGATCGAGGCCGCGCGTGCCGGCGAGGCAGGGCACGGCTTTGCCGTGGTGGCATCGGAGGTGAAATCGCTTGCCAGCCAGACAGCGCGGGCAACCGATGAGATTTCCAATCATATCTCAGGCATGCAGGCGGCAACCCAGGATTCAGTTGCCGCCATCAAGGAGATCGGGGGCACCATCGGCCAAATCTCTAACATTGCGACGACTATCGCGCGCGAAGTAGAACAGCAGAGTTCTACGACGCAGGAGATTACTCGCAGCGTGCAAAACGTCGCGCAAGGCACGCAGGAGGCCGCCACCAGCGTCATGCTGGTCAATCGTGGCGCCACCCAGACCGGCTCGGCGTCGGAGGAAGTGCTGAATTCGGCGCGTTCTTTGTCCGCCGAAAGCACGCGACTCCGCGAAGAGCTCGACCGCTTTATGGCGAATATCCGCGCGGCTTAGCCGCAACACCACGGGCGATGTCAGAAACGGATCAAGGCGAACGTTCGGAGTATTTCCGCTACTGGCCGATTATGTTGAAAAACTTGGCTGCTGAAATCGGGATGGATCGCTGAGTCATTCCATCCCGTCGGGCAGGAGGTTGGAATCGATGATGGAGCCGGAGGTTGACCCGGTGGCGCTGTCTATGAGTTCTCACGATCGACCGCTTCGTTGAGTCGTCAGACGTTCGGGGCCACTTGGCGACATCTTGCAACTCACTGGTCGGCGTTCGATTGATCCAGGCTTCGGTCTGGCGATGTCGCGGGCGCTTTCGTGGATCGAGCGCGGGACCTTCCGGGCGAGCATCTTCGGCGACAACGTGGCTTGAGCTCGCAGGTGTCGCAGTCACGTTTGATGGCCGCGATGGAGCAGGGTAGTCCACCTCATTTCGGATGGAATACGCCGTCCGAGTTCGCCTTCACGTGCCACCCGCGCCGGGAGCTGGCGCTGCGCTATGCCGAGGGCTCCGCGCCAGCAAAACTTGGGGGCAGGGTCAGTGTCAAGCTGGCCGACAGTGAGGCCGCGAGCCGCATGATTGTTCCGATATGCGAAAGAGTGCCTTCCTGCCAGCGGCTGTTCATCCGGTGGTTAAGTCGCCCCATCTTCCCCATAAGTTTAGGGGGTGCCTGGCGTGCCCAAACGTCACCAAGCGAGTAGCCTTTCCATGACAAATACGGTCAAAATCGACTTTATATCTGATGTGTCATGCCCCTGGTGCGTCATTGGGTTGGGAAACCTGGATGCTGCGCTGAAGCGCTTCGAGGGGCGATTGACGGCCGACATCCATTTTCAGCCCTTCGAACTCAATCCGGGCATCCCGCCGGAGGGTGAGAGCCGTTTCGACAACGTGGCACGCAAATACGGCGTCGGGCGCGAGCAGGCGATCGCGAACCGTGAACGCCTACGCGTCCTGGCCGCGCAAGTGGGCTTCGACATGGTGACTACCGACGAAAGCCGGTTCTACAACACATTTGACGCGCACCGACTGCTGCACTGGGCCCGGATCGAGGGACGACAGGAAGAGCTGAAGCGCGCGCTGCTCGCCGCCTACCATACCAAGATGCAGAATCCCGGTGACCACGATGTGCTCGTGGCCGCTGCTGAATCTGTTGGCCTTGATGGCGCTGCTGTGCGCGATGTGCTCACCTCAGGACACTACGCCGACGAGGTGCGCGACGCCGAAGAGAAGTGGCATCGAGCGGGGATAAGCGGCGTTCCCGCCGTGGTGGTCAACGATCGCTACCTAATCACAGGGGCCCAGCCGCCGGAGGCGTTCGAGCAGGCCATCCGCAGGGCCGTCTCCGAAGTCGCCTGACCGTGCGGCGCTGTCCATCGCCCCGACCAAAGCCCCAGAATATTGGGCCGACTCACATCGGATGATTTTTTCTGCCTAGCTTGCGTGAAAGCCGTAGACGAGGTGAGGCACCCGGACGGCTCCTCTCGCGTTGACCCGTGACGCCTACAAAGGTTGACTTCCTGTCAGCTACGGAACCGAAGGAGAAAATAATGGCCGTAATCGAGACAGCCCTAACAAGGTTGCTGCAGATCAAGCATCCGATCCTGCTCGCTCCCATGGGCTCGGCATCGGGAGGCAGGCTCGCAGCCGCCGTAACGCACGCCGGCGGTTTGGGGATTATCGGTTCTGGATATGCCGACAGCGTAGCCATCAAGAAAGGACTCACCGAAGCCGGCAATGCGCGCGTTGGTATTGGTCTCGTCACTTGGGCGCTCGATGAGAGGCCGGGGGCCCTCGATGCGGCCTTGGCAGCGCATCCGCCAGTGCTCATGCTCTCATTCGGCAGTCCCGTGCCCTTTGCCGACGCTATAAAGCGAGCCGGCTGTCTATTGATGTGTCAGGTCCAAACGCTGGCTCAGGCCAAGGAAGCTGCCGTATCTGGAGCTGACATTATCATTGCCCAAGGCCGCGATGCCGGCGGCCACGCCGGCATGACGCGAGGAACGATGGGTCTCGTTCCAGCGATTGTGGATGCAGTCGGCCCCATCCCTGTTGTCGCCGCTGGCGGAATTTCAGACGGCCGCGGACTTGCAGCCGTCCTCGCTTTAGGCGCCGCTGGGGTACTGATGGGCACGCGCTTTGCGGCGTCAGACGAGTCACTCTGGAATGGTGCCATGAAGGACCGGCTGATCGCGGCCTCCGGAGATGAGACGGAGCAGACCAGGATATTCGATATCGTGCGCGGCTCTGCCTGGCCGCAACAGTATCCCGGCCGCGCCGTTAAGAATGCGTTCCTAGACAAATGGCAACAACGGGAAGAGGAACTCCGCTTGGCGCGGCCCGAGGAAGAAAAGATTTATATGAATGCTGCACCAGATGATCTCTCCATCCGTGCCGTCTGGGCCGGCGAGGGCGTCGACTTGGTGCGCGATCGATTGCCCGCCGGCGACATCGTCGAGCACATCATCGCGCAAGCAATCGAGGTACTACAGCGTGGCGCGACCATCGTGAGAACCAGCATCACATAACGCTGCGACGCGTGCCAACATTCACGTATGAGCTGCAGCGCAGTCAATCAAATCCGACAATTCTCGCCATCGAATCGCGGTGCCATGGCTTGGGATCTCGCTGGCGGGCCAGGCTGTTGAAAAACGACATCGGCGGAACGGACGCTACTGAGCGACCGCCTCGGCTCATTGCTCCTCTTTGAGAAGCCGCGCGCTGCGGCTTTCGCCCAACGCTCCTATTGTATCCGCGAGACGACCGGTCTATTGTTGCCTGATGGGATCAGTCGTACACATTAAGCGTCGCCCGGGACGACCACCAAAGAACGAAGGCGTTTCGAACGAGTCGAAAGCCGTGCTGCTGAGAGCAGGTGTCGAAAAGCTGTGCGAGTTCGGCTTCTCTGCCGTCGGTCTCGACGAAATTCTGAAATCGGCCAATATCCCGAAGGGATCATTCTATCATTATTTCAGCAGCAAAGAGGCATTCGGGTTGGCGTTGGTCGACGAATACAACAGCTTCTTTGTTTCCAGGCTGGAAAAATACCTTAAGGATCGAAACCTACCTCCGATGCAGAGGTTCGATAACTTCATAAGATCTGCGCGCGACGGTATGGCGAAGTACGATTTTCGTCGCGGATGCCTTGTCGGGAATCTTGGCCAAGAAATGGCATCGCTCCCAGGCTCCTTCCGTCAAAGGCTCATAGATGTGTTCGAGCTATGGCAGAAGAGGATAGCCGAATGCCTGGACGAGGCTCGGTTGCGCGACGAGATTCCTCAGCGAGTCGACTGCCGCCAGATGTCCGAGTTTTTTTGGATCGGGTGGGAGGGCGCGATTTTGCGGGCGAAATTGGAGCGCAACGCCGTCCCTCTAGACAAGTTCGTCGACGGATTCATGAAAACGGTTGGTCGGAAAAACTGGGATGGAAGCGAGTATCGGCCGGTCACGTGAGGCGTAGACGGGAATGGGTGCTCTACGCCGTCAGGGCTGCTCGTTTGGCCAAAGCCCGAGACTTTAATCGAAACATGCGGCGCTCAATGTCCAACCAAAGGCATCCCAGCCGGCAAGCGGCTGGGCAGATGCCGCATGGCACCAACCGCCGACAACGATGTCGCCGTGCAAAGAATGACTGGGGAGGAGAGGGGCATGGCATCGGACTATCATGAGATCTACGCCAATTGGAAGCTTGGTCCTGAATCATTCTGGGCCGAGGCGGCGCATGGAGTTGACTGGTTCACCCAATATGACAGGGTTTTTGAACCTGGGGTCGGCGTTTACGGGCACTGGTTTCCAGGAGGAACCTGCAATACCTGCTACAACGCCGTGGATCGGCACGTGGAGGCAGGGCGAGCAGACCAGATCGCCCTTATCTACGACAGCGCTATTTCCGGCACCGTCCAAAAATTTACCTATGCGCAGTTGAAGGACGAGGTGACCGCGCTTGCAGCGGTGCTGAGGCGCATCGGTGTTCGCAAAGGTGATCGAGTTGTCATCTACATGCCGATGATCGCTGAGGCTGTTTTCGCCATGCTCGCGTGCGCGCGTCTGGGCGCAATCCACTCGGTCGTTTTTGGTGGCTTCGCCGCACGCGAGCTCGCGACCCGCATCGACGATGCGCAACCTAAGGCGATCATCTCGGCTTCCTGTGGCCTCGAGCCCAACCGCACAATCGCCTACAAACCGCTGCTGGATGGCGCAATCGACCTTGCCCGACATAAGCCTTCGCATTGCATCGTCGTCCAACGTGAGCAGCTGAGCTGTGACCTCATTGATGATCGCGACATCGACTACGCCAAGGCCGTCGCCCAGGAAAAAGCGGCGCGAACCGACATAGAATGCGTTCCGGTCGCATCGACCGACCCCCTCTATATCCTCTACACGTCAGGGACGACTGGCCAGCCAAAGGGCGTGGTTCGTGACAACGGCGGACACATGGTCAGACTGAAATGGTCGATGCAAAACGAATTCGGGATCAAACCGGGAGAGGTATTCTGGGCGGCTTCGGACGTCGGCTGGGTCGTCGGACACTCGTACATCGTGTATGCGCCGCTCGTGCACGGGTGCACGACAGTCTTGTTCGAGGGAAAGCCCGTAGGAACGCCGGATGCTGGAACGTTCTGGCGAGTCATCGCTGAACACGGCGTGGTAGGGCTGTTCACCGCGCCAACAGCGTTCCGCGCCATCAGGGGGCAGGATCCCGCCGGCGATCACATCCGAAAATATGACATCTCGACGCTGAGGGCGCTTTTCTTGGCGGGCGAGCGCGCCGACCCCCAGACAATCAAGTGGGCGGAAAAGCAACTAGGGGTCCCGGTCATCGACAACTGGTGGCAGACCGAAACAGGCGCTCCAATCACCCATAATCCGCTAGGGCTCGGCGCGTTGCCGATAAAATACGGCTCCCCTGGCGTCCCCATGCCTGGGTATGAAATCCGAATCCTTGACGATGCAGGGCACGAGACGCCACCCGGGACCCTCGGCAATGTGGTGTTGAAGCTCCCTCTGCCGCCTGGTTGCCTGCAGACTTTTTGGAGGGCCGACAGCCGCTTCCGGCAAGCTTACCTCGATGAATTCCCCGGTTATTACAAAACGTCCGACGCCGGCCTCGTCGACGGGGACGGTTACGTGTTCATCATGGCCCGTACAGACGATATCATCAACGTTGCCGGCCATCGCCTTTCGACTGGGGCAATGGAGGAGGTTCTCGCGGAGCATCCGGACGTTGCCGAATGCGCGGTGATTGGCGTCGCCGACGCAATGAAAGGCCAGATCCCCCTTGGATTCGTCGTGCTGAGCGCTGCGGCGTCGCGCGATGCGGCGGTGATTGAAAATGAGGTCATGCAGATGGTGCGCGACCGTATCGGCGCAGTGGCGGCATTGAAGACGGTCGTGACCATCAAGCGCTTGCCCAAGACTCGTTCCGGCAAGATACTGCGCGGGACCATGCAGAAAATCGCCGACGATGAGGAATGGAAACTGCCCGCCACTGTTGACGATCCAGCCGTCTTCGACGAGATCGCCGAGACGTTGAGAGCTCGCGGGATCGGAATCTGACCACATTGCCAAAAGAGGTCGCTTCCGACGACGCGGCGGGCGCCTGATTGGGTAGTCGGCTCGTAGCGCTCCTGACGGGCCAACCCCAGTGCAGCCCCACGCGCGCAGCCTAGTGTCCAGTCCATTATTCGCTTCCGCGGGTCCCGGTGGCGCCTGTGAATTGCGGTTCGCGGGTTGCCGAGCGGCGCCTTCCGCCATCGAGAGGCAGCACGCGGCGGAGCAATATGCGCCTACGATCAGTGATCAGTTCACAAACGCGCCGATCGGGTCGACAATCTTGCTTGTATTTTTGAGACGATCGGTCTATTTAAAACAATACACAATTGGAGCACTCAAAGGGGAGCCAAGCTGGATGCCTCTGCGGCATGTAAGTGCCTGCAAAGGCGGGACGGAGCGGATCCGTTCCGGACGATCCGGACTGGGCGCGGGCACAGCATGAAGGTGGCGCAGTCGCGGCACTGACCGAACTCGATCACTACGTCCACGAGCAATAGGCAAGGGCCGAGCAGCGCGCGTGTCCGGGCGCCGCCGACGCGCCTCCGTGCGTTGACCAAGAACAGGAGTTAGCGAGTGAGCAACACCTTCCGCGCCCTTGTGGCAAGAAAGCGCGATAGTGGACACGCCATTGGCATCGAAGAGATCACCGAGCGCGATCTCCCCGAGGCGGACGTCACTGTCGACGTGGAGTTCTCCTCCTTCAATTACAAGGATGGCCTTGCACTGAAGGGGCTGGGCCGCATCCTGCGCACCTTTCCGATGATTCCTGGCATCGATTTCGCTGGAACTGTGCGCGCAAGCGCCAGCCCGTCGTTCCGGCCCGGCGACAAGGTGGTGCTTACTGGCTGGGGTGTCGGAGAGAGTTGGTCGGGCGGATTCTCTCAGCGCGCCCGAGTGAAGAGTGAATGGCTGGCCAAGCTACCGAAGGGACTGTCGACTAGGACCGCAATGGCGGTTGGTACGGCAGGGCTCACTGCAATGTTGTGCGTTATCACGCTTGAGCGGCATGGCATCAAGAAAGGCGGGGACGTCCTCGTGACAGGTGCAGCCGGTGGTGTTGGCAGCGTTGCGGTGCGTCTCTTGTCTCGGCTCGGCTACCGCGTGCATGCCCTCACCGGACGTGCGTCCGAGGAGACGTTCCTTAAATCCCTTGGCGCCACGGACATCGTGGCCCGTGATGCCTATCAGCAGCCGGGTAAACCGTTGCAAAGCGAGGTTTGGCATGGGGCGGTGGATACTGTCGGTGGAGCGCTTCTCGCTAATGTCTTAGCTTCGACCGCTTATGGCGGGGCGGTAGCAGCTTGCGGCCTGGCCGGCGGCGGCGATCTTCCGACGTCTGTCTTCCCTTTCATCTTGCGCAATATCGCTCTACTCGGAGTCGACTCCGTCAACTGCCCAGCGGGTCGTCGCGCGGAGGCCTGGGGACGCATCGCGGATCTCTTGACGGAAGAGGACTTCGCGCGCGTAACGCAAGAAGTCCAACTCGACGACTTGCCGGCACTCGCCGATGCGATTCTCGCCGGCCAGGTACGTGGCCGAACCGTCGTCAGAGTATAGCCTGAACGTTCAGCGGCGCGACCCGGGGTTATCGAGGTTGCAACCATACGGCCACGCCACACCAATGTCTTCGGCGCAATTCTGGACGATCGCTTGGTGCGTGTTAGCGGAATGATTAATCGAGTTTTGGAGGCAGGCGGCATGCATCAAACAGTTCTCTTCACGAGTTTGGTTCTAATGATGGCGGTGGCCGCCATCTTTCTCTTCTCGTTGAGTCGATCCGGCGCGGGGGACGGTAGCAAAAAGGCGCCCAAGCTCGGGGCGCTTCGCTTCGTGCTGTTCATCGGCGCTCTCGTGCTTGGCGCTGCCGTATCAATTGGTTCGTTGAGGCCGTGGCCGAGAGCGGTAGCTGCCGGCGCGGATGTGGTCAGCGTCAAGGTAACGGGCTCGCAATGGAGCTGGGAGATTGACCGCAAGACAATCCCCGTAGGCAAGCCAGTTACCTTCAACATTGCGACGACCGACGTATCGCATGGATTCGCAGTCTACGACGCTGGCGATCAGCTCCTCGTCCAAAGCCAGGCCATGCCGGGCTACATCAATCGAGTCAGTTACACATTTCGGACGGCGGGAAAGTACCGGATCTTCTGCATGGAGTATTGCGGGGTCGCTCATCACGACATGACAGATGAAATACTTGTGGTCGCGCAATAGGGAATCGAAAATGGCTCAAGCGAATGCACCTGGTACGATTTCTGCACCTTCTTGTCCGGCCGATGGGGCTGTCAAGCTGACGATGCTACTGACAGTTGCCGTGCTCCTGTTGATGATGGCGTTCGGGCTGACCATGCGCATGGCTCAAGGGGCGCTTATCCAAATCGATCCAACGATATTCTATCGCCTTATGACGGCGCATGGAATCGGCATGGTTGGGATCGCCGGAATGTCCGGATCTGCGATCATGTGGTATTTCTTGAGTCGCCACGTCTCATTAGCTGGGTGGGTGTTTTGGATTCACCTTGGCTTATTCGTCGTCGGTGTCGTGGCGATCCTAGGCTCAATCTTCATCGGCGGATACGCCGGAGCCTGGACGTTCTTGTTCCCCCTTCCGGCAATATCCGGTGGCGTCTGGGACGTGGGTGCGGCCGCGACCTATCTCATTGGGGTAATACTCGTCGGAGTTGGTTTTCTCGTCTACTTGGTTGAGGTCGGTAGAGCTGTAATTGAGCGTTACGGCAACTTCGCGAACGCGCTCGGATGGCCGCTCCTCTTCTCAGGGAAGCAGGATGATGTGCCGCCCCCGACTGTAATAGCTGCCGCCGCAATCGTCGTGTTCAACGGAATAAGCACGGTCGTGGGTGCTGCGGTCCTTATCATCAGTCTGATAAATCTCTATCTCCCCAGCTTTGCATTGGACGCGCTGCTGGCGAAGAACATGATCTATTTCTTTGGCCACGTCTTTATCAATGCGTCGATCTATATGGCCGTCATTGCGGTGTATGAGATCGTACCCGAATACACACAGCAACCATGGAAGGTCTCTCGATCGTTTGTCGCCTCTTGGAACGCAGTAGTGTTTCTGGTGATGGCAGTATACACGCATCATCTCTTTCAGGATGGCGTTATGCCTGCGTGGGCGTTGGTCATGGGGCAGATTATTTCCTATGCGAGCGGGATTCCCTTACTCGTTATCACGACGTTCTCGCTTCTCACCTATTTATACAGATCTGGCATTCGCTGGGATCTCGCATCGGCGCTCCTGGTCACGGGAATCTTCGGTTGGTCAATCGGTGCAGTACCCGCGATCATCGATGGAATGATTTCAGTCAACAACATCATGCATAATACCCAATGGGTTCCGGGTCACTTCCACCTTTACCTTCTGCTTGGCCAGGTTGCGTTGACGCTCGGTTTCTCGGCGTGGCTGACGAGGACGGGGGTTCACGCATCGCTTTCTGGGTGGAATGCTCGTGGCTTCACCATATACCTGCTCGGTGGAATGGGCTTTGCCATCGTGTTCCTTGTCTCTGGCGCGAGCAGCATACCGCGGCGTTGGGCGACACACCTCCCGGAATGGCATTTGCAGGATCAGGTCGGCAGCTTGTTCGCCTTGGCGGCGATTCTTGGGGTCGGAATCATCGTCCTTCCGATAACAAAGCGGTTGGTCTTGTCGATGAGAGGCTGAATCATGCGGCGCACGCTATTCGCGACCTGCTTGGTGCTGGCCTTCGGTGCCGCTGTGCTGTGGTGGGCTACCAGCGGGCTCAGAGCGTTTACCGCTGAGACGGCCCGCCGAATTGCGGTCTTGGCATCGCCAGAACCCATCCCGGACGTCGAGCTCGTTGATGGTAGCGGACGGTCGATCCGTCTCTCAGACTACACTGGCCAAGCGGTAATCGTGGACTTCATCTATACTCAGTGTCCCACCATTTGCGTGTCTCTTGGTGATAATTTTGGTCGGCTGCAGGAGAGGATCAAGGCGGATGGCGTGCCTGCCAAATTACTCAGCATCAGCTTCGACCTCGCCCAAGATGGTCCGCGAGAGCTTTCTGAATATGCGAGAGTGCACGGCGCCGACGCAAGTATCTGGAAACTTGCGCGTCCTCGTAACGCGGGAGAGTTGCGCCTGTTGCTTGAAGCTTATGCGGTTATCGTTCTGCCGGACGGTATCGGGGGCTTTGTACACAATGCCGCTTTGCACGTCGTGGGACCCGATGGAAAGCTAACCGGGATCTATGATCTGGACCAGCACAACGCGGCATTTTTGGCTCTGCGGAGTTTTATCAAATGACTGAGCGTCTCGCTTTCTATGCAGCTGTGCTAATCCTCGTTACCGTCTCGAGCTCGCCAGTGCGTTTGCTCCTAGAGCAAAGTCTCGTCAGCCACCTTCTAATCCAAATGCCTGCGTTGGTCCTTTGCGGTTGGACCATAGCGCGACGCCATAGGGACGCGATCAATCGCGGCAGAGAAAGCTTTAATGTCGGTGGTGCCACTGGCCTGTCATTTGCGCTGATTGTCTTCTCTTTCTGGATGCTTCCTCGTTCCGTTGATGGATCGGTTCAAAATCCACTGTACGAATTCGCGAAATTTGTAACCCTGCCATTCGCCGGAGCCAGTCTAGCTCTAAGCTGGCCGAAGCTTCCCCCCTTAGCTATCGGGATCCTGAAGTGTAATCTTGTCTCCATGATGCTCGTATTGTCCTGGATCTATACGACATCGCCGAGCAGGCTCTGCAACAGTTACCTGCGTGATGAACAGGATATGCTCGGCCAGATAGTAGCCGTACTTGCTATTGGGCTAGGCTGCCTGTTCGGAGGTTCGTTGTTTTGCGGAACAACGACGATCGTCCGCAGAAAATCAGCCACCCCAATTGGGTCGGGAGGTCGCGAATGATGTCTTGCGAGACATGCATGTACTTCGCGCGCCTTGCGGAAGAAAAGACAAGGGTGATCAACCAAAGGCCATTGAGCTTTGTAGTTGGAGCGATGTTCGCGGGTGCCTATGTAGGAATAGGGATCATCCTGATATTTTCGGTAGGCCAAGTTGTCGACCCACCGTGGCGACCGCTCGTCATGGGGGCCAGCTTCGCGATCGCGCTGATTCTGGTCATCTTCGCAGGATCGGAACTATATACAGGTCATACCATGTACATGACCATTGGAAGACTGGCGGGGGTTGTCGATCTTGCCGGACTCGCTAAGGCTTGGCTGCTGAGCTGGGCAGGAAACCTCGCTGGTGCAGCCGTCCTGTCGGGATTGTTCGTCGCGGGTGGAGGAGGACATATTTTGAAGCCGGGCGCGGCATTGTTATTCGAAACAGCTATACACAAGATCGATTCGACGCCGGTCGAACTGATATGTCGCGGAATGCTTTGCAACTGGCTCGTGTGCCTGTCGGTCTGGATGGCTGCTAGGACAAAAAGCGACGCAGCCAAATGCATCGTGATCTTCTGGTGCCTGTTTGCATTCATCGCGAGCGGCTTCGAACACTCCGTCGCAAACATGACGGTATTCTCGGTCGCGCTTATGTCGAAGCACCCCGACACGATCACGGCTTCCGGCGCGCTGTACAACCTGTTCTGGGTAAGTCTCGGTAACGCTGTTAGTGGTGCTGGCGTAGTTGCTGCGGGATATTGGTTCATCTCGATCCTAACCTCCAAGCAGCTTACCGAATTGGAGAAACCAGTTCCTTCACCATTGCCAAGGAAATGACGGCACTCAAGTGATGGGACTGCTCAAGACTTGAAGGCCCTTGTTCGTCGACGTCTGTATTCCCTTTCCATCTTGCACAATGTCGCTCTACTTGGAGTCGACTGTGTCAACTGCGCAGCGGGTCGTCGCGCCGAGGCATGGGGACGCATCGCGGATCTCGTGATAGCGTGGATCGGCGGCAACGCTGCATTCGGTCGCTGCGATGAAGAGGAGCGCCCCGATCGCGATCTGCCATCTGATGTTTTGCCTCCGGCGGTTCATGTCTCGCCTCCAGCGGGCCCGCGGCGGACCAGGCCGCGCGATGGATCATAGGCGTAAATCGCACCGATCATGAAGGCGGTCGTGCAGCAAAAGACAACCGCCAGCGAAATCCAGTTTGTCTGTCCATACAGCGCGAAGCGTATCAGTTCGACGGCGTGGGTAAATGGATTGAACAGGCAGACATAGTAAAGCAGGGGGCTCCCCTCCTGCACCCGCCACAGCGGATAAAGCGCCGACGAGGCAAAGAACATCGGGAAGATGACGAAGTTCATTACGCCGGCAAAATTCTCGAGCTGCTTGATGCCGGAGGAGATCAGCATGCCGAGCGCGCCGAGCATCAGGCCCGACAGCACCAGCGCCGGCAGCACCGTGAGATAGCCAATCGTTGGCGGCGCGATGTCCCAGAACCACGCGATCAAGAGGAAAGCGTAGACCTGGAGCAACGAGACCGCGGTTCCCGCGACCAGCTTGCAGAACAGCAGATACCAGCGCGGCAACGGGCTCACCAGCAGGGTGCGCATGTTGCCCATCTCGCGGTCATAGACCATCGAGAGCGATGACTGCATGCCGTTGAAGAGCTGGATCATCGCCATCAATCCGGGCGCGATATAGACCTCGTAGAGGATGTAGGTTTCGTATGGCGGGATGATGGAAATGCCGAGGACCTGCCGGAAGCCGGCGGCGAAGATGAACAGCCACACCAGCGGCCGGACCAGCGCCGAAACAAAACGTTCGCGCTGGTGCACGAAGCGCAAGGCTTCGCGCCACACGATGCCGTTCAGGCAGGTGACGTATTGCGCGAGCGAGAAGCCGCTCTGGTCTCGGTTGACGGTCGTGGAGCTCATGGCGCGGGGCTCCCGGGATCCGCCGCCGCTCTGGTCAGGCGCATGAATGCGGAATTGATGTCACGGGCTCTGGCGTCGGCGATGATATTCTCGACCGGGCCATGCGCAAGAACTTGGCCTTGGTGCAGGACCACGAGGTCATCTTCGGGCATGATCTCGTCGAACAGATGGGTGGCCCACAACACGCCGATGGCTTGCTCGATGACGAGTTGCCGGACGTGGCCGAGGATATCGGCGCGGGCCTTGACGTCGAGCCCGACGGTGGCCTCGTCCAGCAGCAGCAGCCGCGGGCGATGCAGAAGGGCGCGCGCGATTTCCAGCCGCCGCATCTGGCCGCCCGAGAGCTCGCGAACCTTGCTGCCGGCGCGGTCCGCAAGCCCGATCCGCGTCAGCACCTCGTCGCTGCGCAGGCGTGCTTCGCGTGTCGCGATGCCGTGCAGGGCGGCGTGATAGAGCAGGTTTTGCGTCACCGAGAGGTCGAGGTCGAGCGTGCGGGACTGGAACACCACGCCGAGCAGCCGCAGCGCATCGCCTGGCGCAAGGCTGATGTCGTGGCCGAAAATGCCGATGCGGCCGGCCTGAATGCCGAATAGCCGCGTGATCAGCGCGAACAACGTGCTCTTGCCGGCGCCATTGAGGCCAAGCAGCGCCGTGAAGCTTGCCGGTGCAACCGCAAAGCTGACATCGATCAGGGCGCGCCGTGGGCCGTAGGAATGGCTGACGCAGCTGATCGACAACGCCGATATCCCAGCGGGATCTGGGCGGGAATGGACGTCCGGCGCGTGGCCGGCGGCGGATGCGTCGGTTGCCGTCACGGCTGAACCAGTGTGATGCCCCAGGGAAGTTCGCCGACCTGAATGGTCTTGATGACCTTTTGCGCGGACACATCAATCACGGAGACATCGTTGGATCCGCCATTTGTCACCAACAAATATTTTTCGTCCGGGGTGAACGCCATGTGCCAGACCCGCTGGCCGACCAGAAGATATTTCGTGACTTTATGGGTGGTGGCATCGACGACGGCAACGCGGTTGGCGGGGCCGAGCGCAATGAAGCCGGTCTTGCCGTCCTTGGTGATGGAGATGCCGACCGGCTGGATCGCCTCGCGCCGCAGGCCGGGAATGCTGAACTCAATCTTGCCGGTGATGGTGCGTTTGGCGGGGTCGATGACCGACACAGTGCCGCCGATCTCCGACGATACCCACAATTCGGAGCCGTCGCGCTTGAATTCGGCGAAGCGCGGCCGCGCATCGACCAGCACATTGGCGACGATCTGGTGCGTCGTGGTGTCGATAAAGTGCGCCATGTTGGTGGTCTCGGAGGTATTTATCAGGATCTTGCCGTCCGGGCTGATGGCCATGCCTTCAGGTTCGACGCCAACCTGGATGTCACCGACCCGCACACGCTTTTCGAGGTCGACGATCGTAACCGCGTTGTCGTTCTCGTTGGCGACGTAGAGGATCTTGCCGGCGGCATCCTGGGTGAATAGCTCGGGATCGGGACCGGAGGGCAGGCTGTCCACCACCTCCTGGGTCGCGGTATCGATCATCTCGATCTTGTCGTCATCACCGACCGCGACCAGCACGAAGTTGCCAGTCTTCGTGAATTCAATACCGCGCGGGCGCTGACCGACCTTGATGGTCTTGGTGACGGTCCACGTGTCGGTGTCGATCACCGATACCGTGTTGCTTTTCTCGTTCGATACATAGGCGATGAAGGCCATGGCGGGTGCTGTGGCTGCGAGCCACATGGTCATTCCGGAAAGCAGACACCGACGCCACATCGGCGATCTCTCCATTCTCAATACAGCTTGCATTATTCTCAATGTAGCTTGCATTTGGTTTCTGACCGGTCGACGCCGAGCGTATCGAGTTCCGAGACCTGATGCAGAAAGCCCTCCTGCGGTGAAACCGAAACGACCATGCGGCCGTCAACCAGCAGGATCGGTTGGCGAAGCTGCAGGTTCCAGGGCCGCAGTGTCAGCCGCTGTCCCTTGAATGCCGCAACCGAAAAATCCGGCCCCTTAAGAAAATCGGATACCGATTTCGGGTCACCGGAGTTAATCCGCGATGTGGCTTCGCCGATCATGCGCGCCGCGGTCCAGGCCTGCATGTCCCGTGCCGTCATGCGCCGCGAATTCAGTTTGATGAAGCGGTTTTGGATCTGGATCGCGCCCCATTGATCCTGCGCGGCATCCCAACTCGTCGGCACCAGGCCCGCTGAGCCGGCGACCGGTCGGGGGTCCCAGGTCCGATAGGGTAGGTAGGAAGCGAACACTTCGCCTTCGTCCGCGGCGACGAGAACGTCATAGGCCGGCGCTTGCTGCGTGAACACCGGCATTTGACGCTGAATCAGCGTTACACCGCTGTCGGTGCGCCGCGCGCCGCCGGTATCTTCGAACACCCGTTCCCCGACAATTTTGGCGCCAAAGCGGGTCGCTGCGCGCCGCAGCGCATCGGCGTAGAGCTTGTCGGCTTCATGTGAGCCGACCACCAGCAGCCAGCGCTTCCACTGCTTCCACACCAGATACTGGGCCAGCGCGTCGGCGAGCATCGAGCGGGTCGGGGCAACATGGATCACACTGGCACGGCAATCCTGCTCGCGCAGCCGGTCGTCGGTCACTCCGGCGTTCAACAGCATGGTCGTGCGATCCCCCAGCGCATCGGCCGCTTTCAACAGCCCGTCGGCAGGCAGATCAACGATAATGAAACCATTGCGGCCGGCGAGGGCCGTCGCCGCCTTGGCGACATCCTCGCCGTCCTTCAGGCGAATTTCCTCCAGGAAGAAGCGCTGATTGAGGAACTTGCCGGTGGTGTTGTTGTCCTCGATCGCGAGACGCGCACCGGCGATGCCGTCATCTCCCGAGGGCTGCTCGACGAGCGACAATTTCGATTTGATGCCCGTATGGCCGAGATAGCCGATTCCGATCTCGATTCGGTCAGCCGCGAGCGCGTGAGTAGCCACGAGACTCAAACCGATCGCACCGACCAACCATTGGATCATACATCCTCCAGACACGCCTCCCCGACTCCACCGCAATGAAGGAATTCAATATTTATTTGCAAGGATGCTGCTCTCGATCGCAAACCGAACCAGTTCGGCCGATCTGCGCATGCCGAGCTTCTGGCGCATTATCGAGGCCGTATTGGCTACCGTTTTGTATGACGAATGAACCAGCCAAGCGATCTCCGAAAGACTCTTGCCGGCGCCGAGTAGGCGCAAGATCTCGATCTCTCGTGACGTCAGCTTCGACAACGGGCTCTTCGCGAACGCGGGCCCCGCAAATGCAATGCTTCGGGCGATCGCGGGCGGCAAATAGGTTCCGCCTTTGCCCACTTCGCGGACGGCCTCGACCAGGTCGTATGGATCTCCGGTCTTGGAAATATAGCCTTTGGCGCCGGTTTCGATCGCGCGGGCGACGAAGATCGGATCGTCGTTCATGCTGAACATAATGATACGCGCTGACGCGTCGCGACTGAGGATGCGCCGTGCCAGTTCAAACCCAGATACGGTCGGCAGGTTGATATCGAGAACGCAGATTTCGGGATTCTCGTCGACAAAAGCCCGCTCGCCACTCTCGGCGTCGGAAGCCTCCAGTATGGTGGTGTCGGGGTCGTTCGCGAATAAGGCGCGGCAACCCGAAGCTACGATGCGATGATCATCAACTATCAGAACACGCATTGTTATGTCAGCCTCGAACAGCCGACGTCAGGCATTGATATTGCATCGCATCTTCACAGCGCGGACGCCATCCCGTCATTGGATATCCTATCGCTCGATTCGAGATCGAGCTGCGACAGCCGGCGCTTCAGCTGTTGATGCAATCAGAGCCTACACTTGGAACAACGCGCACAACGCATGTGCTCTCCTGGCACTGTCATTCATCCCGAAACGGTCGGACGTTGGCCATTTTCATCCGAGTTGATTTTGAACATTTCAGCATGAAGCGATTCCAATTCGATGGATGCTCGCTCCACGGCCCATCGACTGAGACGTGACCGCCCACAACGCTTGATAGCAGCACAACTCCAAACTGAACAATTATTAGATTAGATCACACTCATCTCTACCAGAGATGATTGAGAACGCCCGCGTACAAGGCCTGAAGCGGCGACGCTTCGGAGCGCCGGCTTCGCGGGCGAAATGTATGGAAAGATCAGGCTTATTAAGCAAGCGGGGGTCCGTCGTTTCGATTGGAGTGCACGAAGCAATTCCGCGCAAACCCGTCCGCTGCAATCGTCTTTGTGGGACCTATCATTGTCATGAGCGAAAGCGG
Organism: Bradyrhizobium sp. AUGA SZCCT0177; assembly: GCF_018130125.1. Classification (NCBI taxonomy): domain Bacteria; kingdom Pseudomonadati; phylum Pseudomonadota; class Alphaproteobacteria; order Hyphomicrobiales; family Nitrobacteraceae; genus Bradyrhizobium; species Bradyrhizobium sp. AUGA SZCCT0177. Next base: position 51,448 of record NZ_JAFCMA010000004.1, read on the forward strand.
CGATCACCCTCGCTCGGTCTGCCTATCGCGTCGTTCTGCCTCTTCTCTCAAACCGCGCTAAGCAGCTGCTTCTACATCGAGAAGCTTACAGCTGACGCGCGCCGCATTGGATCGGATATCGGCCAGCAGCGCTGTTGGGCATGCTGAGCAATTATTGCTTTCCGCATCGGAGCGCCGAATGAAAGCCTCGCGTAGAAATCGCTATTGGCTGCCCTCGTCCTCGGTACCCTTTGGACGGCCATTGCATTCGATATGCCCAAAGCAACGAGCCTCGTCTTCGCAGATAGTCGAACTGGTACAACTTGATTCCATTGCTCGGAAAAGGGCCTGTACGTCGTTGCCGTCCAGAATCCTTTGATGTCTGTACCAACGATCCCGGTCGTTAGTCTGCGGCGACTCGCGCAGCAAAACACTCACGACAATCTTGCGCATCCCACGAAGGATCCAGCGATCTGCGCTACCGATCGGAATCGCTTCGGCACCTCGTTCCCTCAACTACCGCTATCGACACCGCACATCTTTGCGGCAACGTTCGTGGCCGAAACAGGGAGCATGTGCGTTCGACCTGTCTACATGTTACATTTTTTGGGGGGGGAATCATGACGGAACCGTCAAGGGCAGCGGACGTTGCTGGGCCCGGCGAACTCACTCGACATGTTTGGATCGGTTGTACGACCGATACCGGCTGTGCGCAGAAAAGAGCATACTGTGCTTAACGTCATTTCCAATCATGAAGCTGGGCGCGTTGCTCTCGCCGAAATAACGCGTGCTGGCGGCCAAGACCGTCGTCGGATGTTCTAAATAGAAGGTCAGCAAAACCGCGTTCTCAGTCGATCATCGGCGGAGCTCTCGACTCAATCAGTCACGCACCGCTAACGGCAAATTCCATCCGGAGAAGAGATGACCCAATTCTATTCGGTTGCGGTTGAGAAAAGTCAATCGCAAGCATCCGTCAAGCCACTTCCTGACGCACGAGAAAGGATCGCTGAGGCGGTCCGCAGTATTCTGCTCGCGATCGGAGAGAGTCCAGATCGTGAGGGACTGCGCGACACGCCGGCTCGGGTAGCGAAAATGTATCTCGAGGTTCTTGGAGGCCTTTATGACGATCCTGGCGTGCATCTAAAGACTCAGTTCACTGCAGATCAGCATGAGCACATTGTGATCGTGCGGGACATTTCATTCTTTTCCATGTGCGAACATCACCTGCTTCCTTTTCATGGGAAAGCGCATGTAGCCTACCTTCCGGAAGGCGGACGTCTTACGGGATTGAGCAAGATCGCTCGCGTCGTGCAAACCTTGGCGCGGCGACCACAATTGCAGGAGCGCCTCAGCTCCCAGATCGCCAATACAATCTGGGACTCGCTCGCGCCGCGGGGAGTCCTCGTTCGGGTCGAAGCCGACCATATGTGCATGGCAATGCGCGGTGTGCGGTCCCCCGACAGTCGAACGATAACGGTGGTGTCCCGCGGCGTTCTAGAAGCGGATGACGGGTTACGAGCCGAGACACTCAGGCTGCTTCGTGATTGATAATGAGAGACCCCGCCATCGCTATTCGTCGAAAACAGACGCAAATGCAAGGTCGAGGGAAGCGCAGCTGGCTGGCTTGCGCTTGTCCAGCACAATCACTGCGCCGTGGCGCAACGATTGCGGCCGACAACTAGGCAATCGGGACACGAGCTCGGATTGCCTTCGCCTGACTTACGAAGGAGCCAGCGTCGTCCATCTCGCCGCCGTGCGTCGCCAGAAATGAGTTTTTCCTTGTGAGTGGGTCCATGGAAGCAAAGTATCTGGTCCATGGCTATCGGGGGCAGGCAGCTATCGGTTGCGCTGAGGAAGAGCACGGCATTCGACAGGAGGTCGTCATTCATCTGGCCGTTTTCGTAGATCCGGACGACGATATTTTCGAAGACACCAGAAGCATGCCCTACGACTACCAGATCGCATTGGATGTCTTAGATAGCGCCTTCCAGGAAGGGCACTGGATTCTGCAGGAAGCGTTAGCGAAGGCGATCGCTGATCGCATTCTGGCCCATCCCCGGGTCACCAAAGTTGAGGTTCACACGATAAAAGTACAGCGCTACCCGAACACGGAGGGAGTTGGGTTTCACCTGACCGCCAGCCGGCCGTGATCGATCCGCCAAAGGTGGCGCTCGTCACGGGCTCGAAGTCGCGCATAGGCCTTGTTATCGCGCAGCTGCTGGCGGCGCACGGATGGTCAATCATCGTTCACACGTCAACCGACGAGGGGGAGGCCCGTCGAATATCGATGCAGATTAATGACCGTCCGATGCCGATCTGGCGATCTGACCTGACGCAGCTGGATGAAGCGCTGGCATCGTTTTCGAACGATATCCTTCCAGCCTATCCCTCAGTCGCCCTCGTTCTTAATGCGAGCATTTTTCAGAATGAATCGGTGAATAGAATTGAATCGGCGATGCTGCAGCGAATGATGGCAATACATTTTGAGGCGTCAGTCCTGCTAATGCAGGCCGCTGCAACGTCAAGGGACTCGGCGGGGCAGGCAGTTGTCATTCTCGACCAGAATGTTGAGAATCTGCACGGGGACTTTGTTGCGTATTGTCTGTCGAAGACTGCGATGTATGCGGCTATTCCCCGCATTGCGCTGCTCTGGTCGCCGTATCGGGTCAACGCAGTCGCTCCCGGCCCAACCCTTCCACTTGATGTTCCGGGCCATGCCGCCGCGTTCCACAAGGCGGTCCGTCGAACTCCGCTACGTCGCCCCGTAGCGCCAGCAGATGTTGCAAAAGCCGTCCTGTTTCTCCTGGAGGCTGACGCTGTCACTGGCCAAACCATTTTTGTCGATTCTGGCCAGCGACTGAAGCAGTGGCGTGAACCCTTCGCCGTCGGTGTGAGAGGCGACGGTCAAGCGTGAGCGGATCAGGTGGCCGGTGCGGAGCCCGGAATGTTGCAATGCGGATTGCCAAAAGGTGAACCTCCGATGAGGCTGATGCGCGACCCGTCCGCCGCCGTCCTGCTTCTAATCGGCGCTTCGCCAATCACCACATCCGTTGCAGTGTTGCCGATTCTACCAAACACTGTGGTCTGGTTTTCGGACTGGCCCGGCCCCGAATTAATTGCGCAGATCTACTTCGTTATACCGACGTTGATGACGGCCTTGATGGCCCTCATGCTCCGAGGGCGCCTGGCTCAAATTGACCAACGAAGACTTTTGGCCGTCGGTATTGCTGGCTTCGCTGCGTTTGGCGTCGGCAGTGGCTTCGTCAGCAGCGGCGAGGGTGCCATGCTGACCAGGGCAGGTGTGGGTGCGTCGGCGGCGCTCATCATCATGCCGTTCAACGTTCTTGCCAGTCGCGGGTTTGATGGTCCAACTTCAACGTGGCTCCTGACTTACCAGAGCCCGGCCACCAGCTGTTATGGCCTGCTTGTTACAGCGGCGACCACATGGCTTGCAGCTATCAACTGGCGATATGTTCACTTCTCATTTTCCCTTCCGTTGCTGTTGCTCGGCATGTTCGTACTCACGAGGTTTCTGACCTCGGCGCATCGTTTGCAGCGACCAATCGCGCCGTACTATGAAGGCGCGTCGACCCTGGATCGGCCGAGGCTGATCTGGCTTGTCGCCGTACACATGTTGGCTCAGATTCTCGTCTTTTTGCAGATCGGGGAAATAGCTCTGACCGTTGGCCTGATCGAGATCAGGAGCGCTGCAGCGATGACGTTCTATCTGGGTGGTCAGCTATTCGGCGCTGTCATCTATCGTGTCTTTGCTTCGTGGATCGGCAGTGTCAGTTCACATATCCGCGTTGCATTGATCGCATCCTTCGTTAGTACGGTTGGTCTCTCGGAGTCCGAAGGAACAGCATCTGTTTTGCCATGCCTCGTACTTGCGGGTCTGTCGTTCAGCCACATCATGCCCGCTGTCTTCGAAATGATGCGAGAATCGTTCCACGGCTGCATCCAGGAGCGGATGATCGGGAGCGTGATAGCCGCTTCCTTCTTCGGCCAGTTTGCTGCGCCGTTCGTCCCGTACTGCGCGTCTTTGCTGCTAGGATTTTCCGTGTCTCCGGCTACTGCGGCAGCAGCCGCCTCAACGTTGTTGCTGCCAACAGGGTGCCGAGTCAGTCATTGCCGGGATCGCACGATCGTTGCTCCGCGGAATGCATGCGTCCCGTGAGCTCAACCATCAGATCTCGGCGGAACGGTCTTGCGACTCACAGCCCCCGAGTTATGGCTTTCAGTGTGGCCGCCGCCCGTGTCGAGCAATCAAGCCTCCGGAAGATGCTCTCGACGTGGGTCCTTGCCGTGCTAGGGCTCAAGGCCAGCTTCCGCGCCACCTGGCGCCACGTCCTCAGAGGGAAAGCGCGTCTCAGACCTCTCGTCGGACTGCGGCTCGGAGCCTCCGCCGAGCGAACGCTTCGCAAAACGCGGGTCGGTGCGATCAGAAAAGCTGGACTCCGCCTCGTTCGGTCTGGTCCCTCGGGGTCGAAGGCGCCTCGGGACGGCCGTTGGGCCGGTCGGTGGACACCCGAGCTCTCCCTTGGAAGAGGAACTGCCGCCACGGGCGACGACCTGGATTCCAATATCGAGGAGGACCGCGTTCCTGGCGGATCAGCTGACGACGAGTGATATTATTGCGGTACTCGCGCATGAAATTACGATGCGCATGCGGGCGACAGAGTCACAGCCCTTAATAGATCCCCAAAAGGACCTGGCCGGCTGCACAGCTTCACCAGCTCAGATGGTTTGGATCGATCCACGGCTTGATTACGTTTGCGGTTGACGTTCTTGCTCGTCGTTTTGGATTTGGTCCGTTGGGAATCTTTGAACGAAGATGAAAAAGCACTGGGATCCCGCCAGTGTCGGCTTATGATGTTGGTTTCCGCCGGCGGGCTAGGCGGAGTGACGACAGGTGCGGTTGGCTCGATTGACTGCAAGACAGCTTGAGGCGGGGTTTCCTGACGCACGTAGTTGAACTCAAGCCGATCGGCCTTGCTGAGCGTATCATTGAGCGTTAGCAATACCAACCGTCGACTCGTCTGCCGATATCTCTGTGGCTCTAGGGCCGGCGGGCGTCCTAAGCGCCTTGCCGGCAGCCAAGGCGCTTACCAGCGCTAGACATACAATCGCAAGCCAGACCGTCCTGATCATCTTCTGCCCTAGACCGGTATCACCGGTGTAGCCTCAATATAGATTTTGGCCGTTAAAGGGCGGGAGACACTCAATGATCAGGATTACATCATCATCAGGCAGTGCTTCACGTTGCGAAAGCTACGTGAAGCGCTGACACCAACAACACTGCGAAGCACTATCCATGAGCAAGAGCGTCAAATTCTGACGATTGCGGTTACCGTTCGGTTACTGGTCGTGTGTCACGCACCGCGATTCGATGGCGAGAATTGTCGGATCTGATTGATTGCGCTGCAGCTTCTACGTGAATGTTCGTCACGCGTCGCAGCGCCGCCCAGGCGTTAGGCGGGCACGCCATCCCCGCCGAGTGAACAACCCCAACGGCGCGCCTTGACCGGCGCGCCGCCATTGCCCCACTATCCATCCAGTGGAGTTCATGATGTTGAAATTGCTCAGCGCGACCCCCAGTCCTTATGCACGCAAGGTGCGCATTGCGCTCGCTGAAAAAGGCCTGCCGTTCGAACTCATCACGGAAGTGCCCTGGGACAGCACGACCTCGACCCCGAAATACAATCCGCTGGAAAAACTGCCGGTCCTGATTCTGGAAGACGGTTCCAGCGTCTATGAGTCCAATTTCATCCTGCAATATCTCGAATGGAAATATCCGGAGACGCCGTTGCTGCCGGTGGATGTCGACGGCAAGATCGCGGCGCGGCGGCTGGAAGTGCTGTGTGACGGTATCTGTGACGCCTTCGTGCTGATGTTCTTCGAACGCCAGCGTTCGGAAGCGGCAAAAAGCCCGGAGTGGATGGCCCGCCAGCGCCGCAAGATCGACGGCGGCATGCGCGAGATGGCGCGTCTGGTCGGGGACCGCACCTTTGCGGTGGGGCGCGAATTCAGCCTCGGCGATATCGCCGTTGGTACCGTGATCGGCTACCTCGCGGTGCGCTGGCCGGACTACGACTGGCAGAGCCAGTATCCGAACCTCGCCGCCTTCAGTGCACGCGTCGAGCAGCGGCCGTCTTTCAAGGGCAGCGTCCCGGTGCCCCAGAAGATTTCCGACAAGGTAATGTAGATCAACAAACGAAACAGGAAAGTTCCATTCGTGTTGCGAATTTGACGCTCACGGGGAAAATCTGAGAAGTCGGGTTGCTTTTTGATCGCACCAGATAGACCGAAATTGATCCTGCCATTAGCTTCACCACTGTTTTCAGTCGCGGTGGCGGGCGTGGCGTGAGTTTTCAGATCACAGTCTTGAAAGTTTTGGCGGGACACCCTGAAGGGCGTGCATCGCTTGCGGACCTCAAGCGCTACGTTGCGGTTCTGACTTGTAGCGGCGCAGATTGGTCTCAAAGGATGAAGCGGCTGGCGGCACGCGCGCCTGAATTGGACATTTTCTCCAGCGGCTACGTGCTGCGAGAGCCCAGCGGGTGGCAGATCACGCAGAAGGGCCGTGAGTTTTTAATCTTGATTGAAGCGCCGTCGGCCGAACCGGCGCTCACGCCGGTCGCTCTTCCCCCGCCGGTCGTTTCCGACCCGACCGACCTTCCGCCTAATGTCGTTCAGATGATGGGTCATAGGGTTCAACGCCGGCGCGGGCTCGCGGCTGCCTGATATTGGGACCAATCAAGTCGTCCCCTCGCACTTGGTCTTTCAAAGCGTGGTCCGTTTAGAAAAGCGGACAACCGCTTATGGCTCGCAAGGCGGACTTCGCCAATCTGCCGATTGAGTGCAGACAGCCGACCTAAGAGCCTCAAATGCGGCCGTCACCGCAATGCACCCAAACCATTCACCTATGGTCGACGGCGACGACGGACGATCATTTAGCCGGCGCGCCCTTGAATACCGCGCCCGGGCCATCCATATACCATCCATGCAGATGGTTTACGGATGGTATAACATGCCCTCTAATGTCAACGAACTTCGACCAAAGGCCGCTGAGACGGAGAAAATCACGGTCAATCTCGGCTATGTCGATCTTGGACATGTGGATTTAATGGTGCAGGAAGGTTTCTATTCGAACCGCACTGATTTTATTCGAACGGCAATCCGCAACCAACTCGAACGCCACGCCGACGTGGTCAAGCAGTCAACGGTCCGCAAAGGGCTGGACTTGGGTTTGAGAAATTATAGCCGAGCGGATCTCGAAGCGGCGCGGCGGGCCGGTGAGATGTTGCACATCAATGTTCTGGGCCTTGCCAGCATAGCCCAAGACGTCACGGCCGATCTCGCCCGCGCCACGATCGGCTCAGTCTCAGTGCTGGGAGCTTTGCACGCCAGTCCGACGGTCAAGGCTGCTCTGGCCGACAGAACGAGGTAAACCCGATGCTGAACCAGGACACCATTCGCGAAGCCACCCGGCTGACGCATGCGGGCCAACTTGCCGAAGCCACCGCGCTCCTTCAGCGCATGCTTCGCGGGGAGCGCGCGCCGGACGTGACACCGCGCACCCCCGGGCGCGCCGCGCTGCCGGGCCGCGAGCCCCTTACCATCGACGTGAAGGCCAATGACGTGGAGGTCGGTAGCGCGCACCGGGCGCCGACACCTCGCAGACTCCAGCCGTTATTCGATCGAACGAAGGATGGTTCTTGGCTCGGAATGCGAGGCGTGAAGCGCACTCCCCCGTCGCCATCGGAAATCGTGCCGGAAGGTAGGAAGTTCACCGAAGCAGCTTACAGCAATCCGGCGGGAAGCCGAGTTTACAAGCTTTTCGTCCCCAGCGGCTACAAGGGCCAGCCGCGTCCCTTGGTCGTAATGCTTCACGGCTGCACCCAGTCGCCGGATGATTTCGCCGCCGGTACGAGAATGAACTTCGTCGCAGAAGAACAAACGTGCTTCGTGGTTTATCCTACCCAGAGCAGCGACGCTAACCAGTCGAAATGCTGGAACTGGTTTCGCACAGCCGACCAGCAACGAGCCGTAGGCGAGCCCTCGCTAATCGCAGGCATCACCCGCCAGGTCATGCGCGATTATTCGATTGATCCAAAACGGGTCTATGTCGCCGGGCTCTCTGCCGGGGCGGCCGCTGCCGCTATCATGGGGGCAACCTACAGTGATCTGTATGCGGCTGTCGGGATCCATTCCGGCCTCGCCTGCGGGGCCGCTACTGACGTGCCTTCCGCATTTGCTGCCATGCGACAAGGCGGCGTGGCGGGTCGCAGGGTCATTTCCGGTAATGGGCCGCCTGTGCCGACAATTATTTTTCACGGTGACCGCGACACCACCGTGCATCCAAACAATGGCGGTCAAGTTCTTGAACAGGCCATCGGTACAACGCGCACGCAAGAAACGGTGCATCGCGGGCAGATACCTGGAGGCCATGAATACACCCGCACGACCCATACCTATGCCGGCGGACACGAAATCCTGGAGCATTGGAATATCCACGGCGGCGCCCACGCTTGGTCGGGCGGTAGCCCTGCGGGCTCCTACACCGATCCGCAGGGACCGGACGCAACGAGGGAAATGTTGCGTTTTTTCCTCGGCCATTCGCTTCCCTAACAACCAGCGGCGGGCGACCTTTCGGCAATTGATATAGAGATGAACTCATGTGACGCATTGAGGCCAGCTCAAGCCGGCGGTCAATCGGTATTGAGTTGACTGAAAAAAATAGGCGGTCCAGAGGACCGCTTCTGGCGCAAAGCGGGCGTTGTCGCCCCATGCTAGATTTGGCGATCTTCGGCTCCCTGGATCTAGCTCAAACTTCCTCATGACGTGAGTTAGGAGGCGGCATGTGCACGATGTGTGCAACCCGGGAGCTCACAATAAATCTAGCCACAAGCAACGTGAGCAGGATTGAAATGAGTTCGGCTTGAAGATTGGCGATGGATCAATCATTTCGAGAGGGTGATGAGATTGGATCGCGCCGTGAAATTGAATTGTAAATACATACTAGATATCAAACCAAGTGGCCGGTTCGAATGCCACTTGCGCGGAGCCTGAGGCACTTAGCGAATCCCCTCGTTGGTATGGCGGTGGGCGAGTTCGGATGCACGGATTTGCCCGGCGACACGGTGCTTTAGCCCAAAGTGACGGCAGCTTGCGGCAGAAAGTGGCAGTGCAGGGCGCAAACTTCATCGGGCTTGCCGCTCGGCGCACGTCGTTCTGCAAAAATGTGCACTGTCCACACCCGAAAGGGCCGCTCTACACTTCTCCCGACACAGAGGAGTGGGGTGGTCATGAATCCAAAATCCAGTTTGTTGCTGTTGCTGAGCGGAACGCTGGCTCTGGCCGCGCCGTTCCCTTCCGCGGTACTTGCCAAGGATACCGTGAAACTCGCATTCATCGGCCCGCTGTCAGGCGGCAATTCCGCGCCGGGCCTCGGCGGCCGCAACTCCGCGCAGCTGGCGGTTCAGCTGCGTAATGCCGATCCGGCGGCGAAATACAGCTATGAACTCGTGACGTTTGACGATGAGTGCAAGCCAAATGTCGGCATTCAGGTCGCAACCAAGGCGGCTTCCGACAACTCCATCATCGCCGGCATTACGCATTACTGCTCCGCCGTCGGCATCGCCACGGTCGACACCTATTCGCGCTTCGGCCTGCCTGTGGTGGTGTGGGGTGCGATCCTGCCCGAGATCACCTACGGCAACGATTACCGCGAAATCCATCGCGTCAACGGCACCATGATCAACGAGGGCAAGCTGGCTGCGGATTTCCTCACCAAGCAGGGTTACAAGAAGTTTGTCGTCGTCCATGACACCACGGATTACGGCAAGGGCCAGAACAAGTATTTCACTGAATATCTCAAGCCGACCGGCGGCGAGATCGTTGCGACATTCCCGGTCAGCCCCGACCAGCAGGACTTCACGGCGGAACTCACCAGGATCAAGGAGCTGAAGCCTGACCTCATTCTGATCGGCGGATTGACGCCGCTCGGCGTCCGCCTGCGCGCGCAGATGGATCGCGTCGGCGTCGCCGCCCAGCTTGCCGGTGTTTCCGGCATCATGACGGCTGGTTTCCTCGAAGGCGCAGGTAGCGCCGGCGAGGGCACGATCTCGTTCCACAACGGCGCGCCGATCAGTAAATATCCGCAAGGCCAGGCCTTTCTCGAGGCCTACGCCAAGGCCGGCTTCCGCGAGGACCCCGACGCCTACGGCCCGTTCGCCTATTCCGCCACCAACCTGGTGATGGATGCGATCGAAAAGACCGGTCCCGATCGCAAGAAGATGAAGGAAGTACTCAACGTCACCAAGGGTTACAAGGCACTGGTCGGCGAGATCAACTTCGACGATCACCGCCAGAACATCGTCAACGCCAATGTCTACGTGGCCCAGGACGGCAAGTGGGTCTATTGGCCGGACAGCGACTATGCCGCCGGCAAGAAGAAGCTCGCCAGGAACTAGCCGAGCACCAGCTTGATTGCGGCGAGCTTCGGCTCGCCGCTCCCACCGCATCGACAAATCTTCCTTACAATCAGGACTCCGCGATGGACGTCGGCATCCTTGCCCAGCAGCTTTTCAACGGCCTGATGCTGGGCGTGATCTACGCGATGATCGCGGTCGGCTTCTCGCTGTTCTTCGGCGTGCTCGACGTCATCAAGTTCTCGCACGGCGATGTCGTGACCGTCGGCGCATTCTCCAGCCTCGGTGCGGCCGGGCTTGCGGGAGGGCTGGTTGCGCTGCCGCCGGTGCTGGCGCTGGCCTCGGGAATAGCCGCGGCCGTGACCATCGGTGCGTTGGCCGGGGTGATCATCGGCCGCGTTCTGGTGCTGCCGCTGCGCCATGCACCCGGTGTCAATGTGCTGCTCGCCACCTTGATGGCGGGCACCGTGCTGCGCGAAGCCATCCGGCTCGGCGTGCCCAACGGCGGCAATCCAAAGCCGTTTCCGGCGCTGCTGCCGGGCGGCGTCATCAAAGCCGGTTCGTTCAGTGTCGGCGTCGACAGCGTGATGATCCTCGCCGCCGGCCTGCTGCTGGTGCTGGGCACGCATCTTCTGATCACCCGCACGCGATTTGGGCTGGCCATTCGCGCGGTGGCGCAGGACGGCGAGGTAGCAAGGCTGTCGGGGATCGATTTCCAGACGGTGGTTCTGGGAACGTTTGCGCTGGGCTCCGCGCTCGCGGCGTTCGCCGGCTGCATGCTCGGGCTCTACTACCGCGAGATCAACTTCAACATGGGCGTCCTGCTCGGCATCATCGGTTTCGCTTCGGCCGTCGTCGGCGGGCTCGGCAGCATGCTCGGGCCGATCATCGGCGGCTTCCTGTTTGCCGGCGTACAGACCCTGGTCGTGGTCGCGCTGCCGGTTTCCAGCGCATACAAGGACGTCATCGCGTTCGCGGCAATCATCATCCTGATTGCGATCTTCCCAACCGGCCTGATCGCCGAGCGCCGCAGCGAGCGGGTGTGATGAGTAGCATTCCTTCCCCGATTCCCGTATTATCGCCGCTTCGGATGCAGCGTCATCCGCGGGCCGTGGTCGTGCTCACGGTAGCGTTGCTGTTTGCAGGCGGCGGCCTGATGATGCACGCGGAATCACAGATTCAGGTGCTCGGCCTGCTCGCGGCCTTTCTGGTGATGTTCGCGATCGCCGATCGCACGCCGCTCGGTCAGGATATCTCGGCGATCTGCGGCGACTACAGCGGATTCGCCAACGGCGTCGCTTTCGTCTGCGCGCTGGGCCTGATCGTCGTCTTTCGCGGCGAGCATTACACGCTGTTGATGCTGGCGACCGTGGCGCTGTTTTCCACGGCCTGCATCGCGCTGAATCTTCAGCTGGCATTCGCCGGAATTGCCAACTTCGCCGGTGCGGCGTTCTTTGTGCTCGGTTCGTACACGGCTGCCGTCATGACGGCGTATGCCGGGATTCCGCATCTGCTGATTCTCGTTGTCAGCGGCATTGTGACCGGCGCGATCGGGGTCATTTTGTTACTGCCGGTGCTGAGGACCCGCGGGCACTATGCCGCCCTTGTGACCATCGCATTCGGCCTGCTGCTGCGTAGCCTGCTGGAGGTGAACGACACGCTGGGCGGCCCGCAGGGCATGAAGATCAAGGGTTTTTCGATCCTCGGCCTCGACTTCAACCGGGTGTCGTCGATCGGTCCATGGGACGTGTCATTCTATCTGCCCTACGCCGTACTTTCGATCTGCATCTTCGCCGTGGCCTTCACGCTGATCCGCCGCATCGAGCGGTCCTGGATCGGGATCGCGCTCGACGCCGTGCGCAGCGATGAGACCGCGGCCTCGGTGTTCGGCCTGTCGATTGCCCGCTGGAAGGTGGTCGCGTTCCTGATCGGCAACGCCGTGATCGGGGTTGCCGGGGCGGTTTACGGCATGATGAACGGGTTCGTGACGCCGAACGGGTCCGGGCTCGGCGACTCCCTGTTGATGCTGTCGATCATCGTGCTCGGCGGTCTCGGCAATTTCTGGGGTGCCGTGGTCGCCGCCATGGTGATCCTCGTCATCCCCGAAAAGCTGCAGGCCATTCAGGAATTCCGGCTGCTGATCTTCGCGTTGCTGGTGCTGGCCATCCTGCTGTTCCGCCCGTCGGGCATCTTGCCGCGCCCGATCCGCGATCTGTCGCGTTTCATCGGGCGGCCGGGAGCGGGCGCATGAACGCTCCCTTGCTGGCCTGCGGCGGCCTCACGATGCGCTTCGACGGTCTCGTCGCACTTGATGGTCTCGATATCGAGGTCGGCAAGGGCGAAACGGTCGGGCTGGTCGGCCCCAACGGATCGGGCAAGACCACGTTCTTCAACGTGGTGACCGGGCTCTACAAGCCGTCGGCCGGATCGGTGCGCCTCGACGCGCGCGATCTGTTCGCCAAGCCGCCACAAATGATCGGCAGGGCAGGCGTCGCCAGAACCTTTCAGCGTTCGAGGCTGATGTTGGACCAGAGCGTGTTCGACAATATCGTGGTCGGCGCCTTGTGCAGGCTCGATCTCGGGCTGTTTAGCAACCTGTTTCGCCGCCGACGCTGGTGCGACGAGCTCGGCGGAATGGTCGATCGCGCCCGCGCGCTGGCGCATCGCTTCAACCCCGTCATTGCCGACCGGCTGTTTCAGCCTGCCGGTTCGTTCACGATGATCGACCGCCGGCGGATCGAAATCTGCCGTGCGCTGATCGGGGCGCCGAGGCTGCTGTTGCTGGATGAACCGTCGGCGGGCATGACGCATGACGAGACGCGCCAGTTGATGGACGATCTGCTGGCGTTTCGTCAGGAGATGCCCGATCTGGCGGTGATCCTGGTTGAGCACGAAATGGATGTGATCCGCCGCGTCTCCGACCGCTGCGTCGTGCTGAATTTCGGCCGCAAGATCTTCGAAGGCACCTTCGATGCGCTGATCGCCAATCCCGATGTCCAGACCGCCTATCTGGGAGTGAGCCAATGATCGCCGGCGGCACGGCAACGCGCAAACTCTCGGCACTCGGCATTACCGCCGGTTACGATCGCGCCGATGTGCTGAAGGGAGTCACGGTCGAGGTCAAGCCGGGCACGGTGACCTGTATCCTCGGCGCCAATGGCGCCGGAAAGAGCACGCTGATCCGCACCATTCTCGGCCTCAACCGCGTGCGCAAGGGCGAGGTGTTTTTCGGCAACGATTCGATCGCGAATATGCCGACACACAAGATCGCCGCGCTTGGTATCGCCACGGTGCCCGAAGGCAACCGCGTCCTGCCGCGGATGACGGTGCTGGACAATCTGAAGGTCGGCGGTCTCCTGATGCGCGATTCCAGGCGTGTGGCTGCGCGCATGGAAGAACTGTTCGAGACATTTCCGCGGCTGCGGGAGCGGCGAGGTCAGTTGGCCGGCACGCTCTCCGGCGGCGAGCGCTCGATGCTGTCGATTGCGCGCGGGCTGATGACCGATCCCGAACTGGTGGTATTCGACGAGCCGTCACTTGGATTGTCGCCGCTGTTCGTTTCCGAGGTATTCGGAATTGTGCGGCGGCTGAAGACGGCCGGATTGTCGATCCTGCTGGTCGAACAGAATGTGCGCCAGACGCTCGACGTCGCCGACTACGGCTATGTGCTGGTGCAGGGCCAGGTCGTGGCGGAGGGCGATGCGGAATCGCTGAAGCAGAATGCCGAACTGCACAAGGCGTATTTCGGCGTTCACTAACAAAGAAAAGTAGGGGAGAACAAAATGGGACTTCAGGTTTTCGATCGCGTCAATCCGCTGCGCAAGCCCAAGGGCTTTGAACCCGTGGTGCAGCGCTGGTCCGCCGGCTTCGCCAACAAGTGCGAGACGCTGTGCGTGGCGTTCCACGGCATTCAGGGGCGCGATGCCGAGAGCGTCTACGCGTCGCCGTTCTTCCCCTGGATCGAGACGGCGATCGGCCTTCCGAGCGGACCGACGGTGCATGACCATGCCTGGTTTATCGACCAGAACGGTCTCTATACCCACATCGTCGCAACCTACTGGGTTGATCAGGGGCGCCGCGATGACTGGCTCGCCAATCCGCACCTGACGGCCTGGTGGACCGACGCCGCGCGTCTCGCCGAGCCGAATGGATATTTCCGTGAAAGCCTCACCGTGCCGGTGGAGCGGCAGGAGACGCTGTATTGGAAAGACTATCCGGCCGCGCTCAGCCGATCGCCTGAGGTGGCGGTCTATCCGACGCCCTATTGCGGCTATTACGGCGCCATGCGGGACCGGATTCCGCTGGCTGCCGTGGATGCGCTGGCGCCTGTGATGAAAGATTTGCCGGCGGCGGTCGCCCGCGATACCCGGTCGGCACGCTGGCGCATCATCACGCCATTGAATTTCACCGTCATCCGCTCCGCCGCGTTCTGGGGTCGCTGCGACCCGGCGCAGACCGAGGATTACATGCGCGATCTGCGCGCACCGCTGGAACGCGGCATGGCTTACTTGAAGGAAAGTCCCGAGGCCACCGGCTGCTGCTCGCTCCGCTTTCAGCAGACCTGCGATGCCGAAGGTCAGCCGGAACTCGAGACCCACGCACTCGGTTACTTTCTGTCCCTGGAACACATGGAGAATTGGGCCGAGCGCCATGCCTCGCATGAGGCGATCTTCACGGCCGCGATCGCGCGTTATCGTAAGTTCGGCAAGGCCAATCAGCTCCGCACCTGGCACGAGGTGTTCGTGCTGCCGGAGCAAGGCCAGATCTTCGAATACGTCAATTGTGCGCCGGGCACCGGGTTGTCGGGTTATTTTGCGGGCGAACGCTTGTGATCGCGCCGCGCCAGACGCCTGCAGGATGCCGTGCGGCCATGTGCCGGGCGGGCCGGAAACGGCGCGCTGATGTCCGGCTGCAATCATAAGAAGGGTTTGTGATAATGACGTCATCCGTAAAGGTTGCTGCCGTCCACGCAGCACCGGTATTTCTCGATCGCGCGGCGACAACGGCGAAGGCGATCTCGATCATCCGCGAGGCGGCCCGCGGCGGCGCGCAGCTGGTCGCGTTTCCCGAGACCTATATTCCGGCATTTCCGGTCTGGGCGGCGCTGTGGGCGCCGATCGAGAACCACGATCTGTTCGTGCTGATGGCCGAGCAGTCCGTCGCTATCACAGGGCCTGAAATCGCGGCGCTGCGGCGTGAAGCGAAGTCCCTCGGCGTCACCATCTCGATGGGCATCAGCGAGAGCTCGCCGACCAGTGTCGGACTGATCTGGAACAGCAATGTCCTGATCGGCCCTGATGGCGCCATCCTCAACCATCACCGCAAGCTGGTGCCGACCTTCTACGAGAAGCTGATCTGGGCCGCGGGCGATGGTGCCGGACTCCGCGTCGTCGACACGCCGGTCGGCCGCGTCGGCAACCTGATCTGCGGCGAGAACACCAATCCGCTGGCGCGCTATGCCCTGATGGCGCAGGCCGAGCAGATCCACATCTCGAGCTGGCCGCCGATGTGGCCAACGCGGCGGCCGAGTGCGGGCGGAAATTTCAACAATGTCGCTGCCAACCGTATCCGCGCCAGTGCACATTCGTTCGAGGCGAAGGCGTTCGGCATCATCACCGCTGGCTTCATGGATGCGGCGATGCGCGATTTCCTGATCGCGCGCGATCCATCGGTCATCGACGTGATCGATCGCACGCAGCGGGCGGCGAGCTTCTTCGTTGATCCCACAGGGGAGGTGTTCGGAGACACCCTGCAGGATCAGGAAGGCATCGCCTATGCGGAATGCGACCTGCAGCGTTGTGTCGAGCCAAAACAGTTCCACGACGTAGTTGGCTATTACAACCGCTTCGATGTCTTCGATCTCAAGGTCAATCGCAAGCGGCTGATCTCGGCGACGTTCATCGATGCTGTTACGACCGATATCGCGCCCGAGCTGGCCGAGCAGGGCGCGACGGCTGAGGCCATCGCATTCCATAACGGCGGCAGTCTGGATTCTTGATCCTACAGGAAGGCAATTCAGGCCGAGAGAAGACGCGCCATGATCTGCGGATCGACCTGGAGTAGGTCATCGGCGGCCGTTACGCCGGTCCGGGGGCGACAGGTATCCAGCTCGCGCCGCCATCGGCGCGATGCACAACTGCGTCATCGTCGGACTGGCGTTCGGAGCGCCAATCTCGCAAGATGGACCACGCAAGTCCATTGCTTGCCAAGTCGGTTGCTCAGGCCTGTTAGGACTATCCGTGTTCGATTGGAACGATCTGGTCTATTTTCTGGAACTGGCACGCCAAGGTCGCCTCATGCCAGCCGCTCGGCGGCTGAAAGTCGATCACACCACTGTCAGCCGGCGTATCGCCGAGCTGGAGAAGAGCCTCTCGGTCAAGCTGTTTGATCGCAAGCCGGACGGCTTCGTCCTTACCGAACATGGCCATCGCCTGTTCTCGATCGCCGAACGAATCGAACAGGAAGCTTCTTCCGTTCAACAGGCCTTGGGCTCGGACGCGAGCACCGCCACGGGGCGGGTGCGCGTCGCAACCATGGAGGGGATCGCCGCCTTTTTTTTGGCGGAACGCTTTACGGAATTGGTGGTGCGGAGCCCGGGTATAACAGTGGAGCTTGTGACGGAGCGGCACCTGATCAGCCTGACCAAACGCGAGGCGGACATCTTTATCAGTTTCGTGCATCCGGACGGGCAGCGGCTCGTTGTCAAGAAGGTCGGATCGTTTCGTCTCGCCTTGTATGCGAGCCAGGCCTATCTCGCCCTTCGCGGGATGCCGGCCAGTCGGGCCGACCTCGCGTCTCATACCTTCATCGACTATGTTGAGGACCTCATCGCTATCCAGCCGGTGCATTGGCTGCTGGACGTACTTGATCCGACGAACGTCGCCTTCAGATCCTCGAGCATGCACGCGCAGCAGAACGCCGTGGCGGCGGGCGCAGGCATCGCATTGCTACCCCTGTTCTCCGCCAAGTCGAACCCGACGCTCGTTCCCGTCCTCCCCGATGAGGTCAAGGTCTATCGCGACGTTTTCCTGTCGGTACACCAGGACATCGAATTCATGGCGCGGGTTCGTTCAGTGAGCCGTCATATCGTCCACATCTTCGATCGCGACAAGACCTACCTGAACGAATTCTAAGCCACGGCCTCATCGCCCTTCACTGCTTCGACAAGGAAATGAACAAACCGGCTTGTTCGCAAGAAATTCGACCCAAACAGGGCGTTCAGGTTAGACGTCAGCTAGTCGTCTTCTAGGTGCGATTTGCTATGGCGGAGGACGGTGGGCCTGCTGCCGCCCGGCTTTATCAGTTTAGGCGTATTGATGCGGTTCTCCGCCACCATCATGCGCCAGCGGGCCACACGCTCCGGGTTCAGTGTGCCGCCGGATACCGCGGTGCTGACTGCGCAGCCCGGTTCGTGAGCGTGCGTGCAATCGCGAAACCTGCAGAGCGGCGCGAGCTCGGTGATTTCTGCGAACAACTCATCAATACCCGCTGCGGCGTCACTGACATGGAGTGTCCGCATTCCCGGCGTATCGATTACCCAGCCCCCGCTCGACATCGCATGAAGCGAGCGTGAGGTGGTCGTGTGACGGCCTTGGGCATCATGCTCTCGAATGCTCCCGGTCTGTTGAAGCTGGTCCGGTGCCACACCCGCCAGCGCGTTGACCATGGAGGATTTCCCCACTCCCGATGAGCCGACCAGCGCCACCGTCTGTCCTCCACCGCACCAGGCATGCAGGTCACCGGCGGCGTGACCATTACGGGGATTGCAGACTACCACCGGCAGCCCGCGTTGCAGAGCAACTGCCTGCTCAAGATATGACCCAGCATCCTTGGTAAGGTCGGCTTTGGTTAGCAAAATCACCGGCGTGATACCGGCTTCATTGGCCAGTGCTACGTAGCGTTCCAGCCGGGCCACGTTGAACTCCGCGTTGCATGATGTGACGATAAATAACGTGTCGATGTTGGCGCCGGCGAGTTGAGGTGCCGCATTCCCCTCGGTGCGCCGCTTCAGCACCGTCTTCCGCGCTAGGCGGCGTTGCATCGAGAACGTCTGCGGGTCGGCGAGCACCCAGTCACCGACGGCAAAATCACCAGTGTTGCTACGGGCCGGCAGCACCAGTCTGATCAAACCAATTTGCGAAATCCCCGAAATACGCGTTCGATGAATGTTGGCGATGCGTACCGGCAGGGCGCGTGCCTCATCCGGTAAGAGCTGGTCGCCGAAGAAATCAGACCATCCCAGATCTACAAGTGATGATCCAGGCAAACCGTCCGAAGGGTTAGTCACTGTGCCTTCCCGCAGAAATCCGAGTTATCCATATCCACCTCAGGCCTGAGCATCTCAATAACATTCCTATAAACGTCTAGACCGCGATTGATGACAGAGAAATGTGCCAAATCGCAGGGCGCGCCAGCGTTTGAGAGCCATTTTCAGCCTGTTGCCGTTCGGCAAGGGGCAGCTATTGGCGCAAAGCGGCCGTTAATGCTGGCTTCTAATCTCACTCTGACCACTACCAGAAAAAGCAGGCGTTCTACGCGTTCAAGCCACCGACGCACAGCGCGCTGTATCGGATCAAAGAGCTGTTTCAGCACAAAACTTCGATGGACACTGCATCGACGGCTACCAATCCTCGTCGTAGATCCACTCTCTTGGGAGTCGAGGTCGCGCTCTTGCGTGCGGCGGCTGAAGCGTCCGCTCGGGCTTGCGCAAGGTCGGAGTCGGCTGCGCCGGCGGCGGCGACGTCTTGGGCGGGTTCTGCTCCGAAACCTTCGCTAGTACGCGTTTCATCTCTTCCTGGTTCGCCTTGAGCTCCTCAATGGCCATTGAACTGTCGCGGACTATCTGTTGCTGGTTCGCCTTGAGCTGTTCGATGTTCCGCTCCAGATTCGCGAGATCGCGCGCCATCGATCGCAGCAACTCTGTGTGATCAGGAAGCGCTGCAGTAGTTGTCGGCGCGGCGTCTTGCGGTGCGGTCTGAGGCAAGGGCGTTGCTTGCGGTGGTGTTGCCTCCGCCGCGGCCACTTGAACGGTAGATGGCGCCGGCTGGGCGGGTACGGGCGGGTTTTCCGACGGCAATGTTGAAACGAGCTGCGGGGCCCAACGGGCGACAACCAGCTTGGCCCCGGCTCCATAGGACGACTGCAAAACCAGAGCAGCGACAACGATGCACGCCGTCAGCACCAAGCCGATGAGCGCCCGGAGCGCCGGCCTTCCAGTCGGTGATTGCGGGCGAGGTCCGGCCGAAGGTGTTCCCCCCGAAGGTGGGCGCGCCGCATCGTGCTCCATTTTTGCAACCTGTTCACTCACACGCGCAAGCTCTTCACCCGCGCGTGTGATCTGTCCGTAGGCGTGGGCGAGTCGTTCATCGGCGCGTGGGACCGGCGCATCGGGGAGGTCATTTGCCTTCGAAGTGGGTGTGGAGTTCATTGGCGCTTCCCTTTTTCGTCCAACGTCATCCCAAGGTCGAGGTCGGTCGACCATTCGTCGGGTCGGCCAGTCGCCAACACTGCGTTCAGTCTTATTCAAAGAATGGCCGTATGATGGAGAGAATGCTTGCATGATTGTCGGACATCAGCAGGGCGGCCCGGCTGGTGGTCCGTTTCGTGCCATCGTCCGGTTCTGGCACATTTGAGACTTGATGGCCGGCTCTGACGATGTCCGTTGACGGATTAGACCGGAAGTAGTTGGCCGACCGGCAAGCGGACGCGAACGGGACCCCTTATTGGACATTGCCGATCTTCAAGCGGAGCATTCGAAAGTCTTTGAAGAGAGTCTGGAAGGACTCGGCTTTGCAGTCCGCAAGTGCACGAGCTGAGCGCGGTTCGATGGACAAACAACCTGATCTCGTTATTGCGTTACTTTCCAGCGACGCCTTGATTTCTGCACTTTTCGAGAAGCAGATGGTCCAATGTAACGCTTTGGAGGACAGGCCATGCCGAGGTCCGGACTGGCGTTGTTGCTTTTTGGGGTGCTCGGGTTTGTCCTCGGCGGTTGCATGCAATCGACGCTCGCACCGTCCTCGAATGCCAGTTTGACCCCGAGGGACCGGCAGTTGCTGGCCCACCCGCCTTATGCGCAGGCGAGCATTCCAGAGACCTATCGTCGGCATATTGTCGACTACATGCGCAAGGAGCAGCCGGGCACGATCCTGGTCGATAGCAATGCACGCTATCTGTATTACGTTTTGCCGGGAGGCAAGGCGATCCGCTACGGCGTGACGGTTGGGGAGGAAGCGCAGGCGTGGTCCGGCGTCGCCACGGTTGGCCGTATGGCTGAATGGCCGGACTGGATCCCCACGGCGGAGATCCAGGCCCGGCTCGGTCCTTACCCCAAGCGCGTTGCGGGCGGTCCGGCTAATCCGCTCGGTGCGCGGGCGATCTACCTTTACGAGGGCAGCAAGGACACGCTGTACCGTATCCACGGCACCAACCAGCCGGAATATATCGGCCATGCCATCTCGTCCGGCTGCATCCGTATGACCAACGAGGATGTCATCGATCTCGTGGATCGGGTGAAGCCGGGCGCGATCGTCGTTGTCCTCCCGCCGGGCCGGAGTGCGTGGTTAGGGCCCGTCGCGGGTTCCCGAAGCTGATCAGTTTTCGCTAAAATACGATGTTCCATCGCGTTGCATTCCGGCGACACCTCCCGGGAAAATCGATACGCCGCAGTTTGCGTCATTGCACGTCCACAATTGATGCAAAGGTTCATCGTCGTCGCATGCTTGGCCGTGCGGCCTGGCTCTGGTGGAGGCGACCGGATGATGAACCCGCGGCGAAGAGCACACGTGGCGTTGGCCCTGTGCGGAACGGTCGGTCTCGCCAGCTGGGTCGTCGCCTCGCTTGCGGGACCCGGTTCGACCCGCATCGAGCTCGCCGGCGCCGCAATGCCAGTCGCCGCAGTGCCAATCGAGGACCGCCGCTCACCATCTCTCACCGCCGAGGTCGTTGACGCACCGCAAGCAACCGCATTGGGCAACATCGATGTCGCAAGCGCCGATACGGCGACGGTCGCCGAATTGGTGATGGGCACGGACGCCGGCAAGATAGTGGCCCCGGATCAACCGAAATCGATTTCGGATCAACCGCCGAAGGTCGAGGCCGCGTTACCCGATTCAACGCGGGTGCCGCCGCCCGAAGCACCGCCCGTGCAAGTCGCAACTGCGAACACGCCTGATCCCGTGCTGGACGAACCCAAGCAAGATCCTGCGCTCGCCGAACCCAAGAACGCCGGGAGCACCCTCGAAATTCGCGAAGAGTGCCTGGCCGCGGAAATCTGCATCGACCGATTCCTGTGGGCGCTCTACGAACGCACGCGCAAGGAGGACACCATCAAGGTCCATGAGCAGAGGAAAGTGACGGTCAAGAAGAAGCGCAAAACCGTGATCGTCACCAGAACCTTCACCAGGCTCGTCGATCAGGACTTCACGTGGAAGGATCCGAAGGCGGCGGAACGAGTCAGCATGCCGATGATGGACTACGTGATCGGAGGCATGGACCGGAGCTTCAGGTTAAAGCTTTTTCACGCGCTCCACGCGGCGGAGCAGGCCGGGCTGTCGCCCGGCATCACCAGCGCGTTCCGCGATGACTATCGTCAATCGATTGCAAGCGGCCTGAAGGCCGCGACCGATAGATCCTTTCATGGTGGCAGTTTCCGTGGCGGCTATGGCCACGGACTTGCGGCCGATATCGTGAGCGTCAAAGGCGCGACCCGGGCGCAGCGATGGGTCTCCACCGAAAAGCTCTGGAAGTGGATCGATGAACACGGCAAGGAGTTTGGAATCGGGCGGCCGTATCTCGGTAGAGATCCGCCGCATGTGGCGCCGGTCGACGGCAAGGAATATGTCTCTCGCCGCGGGGGCGCGAAAACTCAGCAAGCGGAATCGTCGGTGATGCAGCGCGTCCGGCTGGCAGCGCGCGCAGATACCAGCGCGAAGCGGACCACCTCGGCTGAGCGGCCTAAAGTGAAGATGCGCGTTGCGGCTCAGGTCCGCAGATGAAGCCACGCAGAGCTTGAGCGCCATCGGCTTTTGCCGGTTCTAGGTTGGCAAGTCCGACCTGATATCGCCACGTTGTGAATCTACCTGAATACAAGGTGGCGTAGACCAGATCAGATGGGGCGCGCATGACGTCTCGTGGTGCGAATTCGAAGTGCAGGCAGACGCGGCTGCGGCCCATGTGTCTTGCCGTTGCGAGTCTGGCCATGCTGATCGCGGCCGGGAACGATGCGGACGCGAGAAGCGGCGAACGCTTGATCGAGTCCATCGAGACGCGCAGCGCGGGCGAGCCGCTCATGGCCATCGTTTCGCTCCGCGACCAGCGGATCACCGTCTACGACGCCAAGGGGTGGATGCTGCGGGCGCCGGTGTCGAGCGGCTCGAAGGGACGCGAGACGCCCGCCGGGATATTCAGCGTCATCCAGAAGGTCGAGGAGCATTACTCGAACCTGTATGACGATGCCTTCATGCCGCACATGCAACGCATCACCTGGTCAGGTATCGCACTGCATGGCGGTGTCCTGCCGGGGCGTCCGGCGTCCCATGGCTGTATCCGGCTGCCATTCGACTTCGCCGAACGGCTGTTCGACGTGACCAAGATGGGCATGCGGGTGATCGTGGCGCCAAGCGATGTGACGCCCGTCGAGCTTGTCCATCCGCTGCTGCTCCAGCCCAAACCGGGTGCCGGCGCCATGGCCGCCGCCCGCACCGCAGAGGCACAAGAGGCGGCGAGGAAAGCGGCGCAGGCGAGGCTGGCCGCGGAGACGGCGTTCCGGGAGGCCTCGCGCGCCAGGGAGCCGGTTCGCGCGGCGGAAAATCTGAAGCGCAGAGCCGGGGCGCAATTGGCGGCTGCCGAGACCAAGCTTGGCGCTCTTGTCTCGGCGGAGGCAAAGGAGCAGGCCGAGGATGACAAGGCAAAGGCCGCTGTCAAGGTCGCGGAGCTGCAGCTGCAATCGAACGCCGCCAACGCGGATCTGCAACTGAGGCTCGATGCAGTCACTGCTGCGCGTGAAGCTGCCGCCGCGGCGGAGACGGCGCGGGCCGCGGCAGCCGAGGCGGCCCGCCAGGTCGAACGCGAAATGCAGCCGGTATCGGTGGTGATCAGCCGCAAGACCCAGCGGCTTTATGTCCGTCAGGCATTCAAGCCCATCCTTGAAAGTCCGGTCACGATCGCAGATCCCGATCGTCCATTCGGCACGCATGTCTTCACCGCAGTCGAACACTCGGGCGACGATACCAAGTTGCGATGGAGCGCCGTCTCAATGGGCGGCGGTCGTCCGCCCGGCGCCACGCTTGAGCCGGACGACCGGGCGCGCGCGAAGCGTGGTCGCGACGCTGAGCCGGTGCCGACGGACCCCGGCACCGCAAAGGCTGCGCTCGACCGCATCAGCATTCCGCAGGACGCATTGGATCGCATCGGCAATATTGCGCCGAGATCTTCCCTGATCGTCACGGACGAGCCGTTGAGCACGGAAACCGGCAAGGGCACGGATTTCGTGGTGCTGTTGAGCGGCGAGCCCCAAGGCGGCATCGATAAACGGCGGCGCAGTCCGGGGACTGGATTCCGCTACGCGCGCCCACGCAGCTCGCCGTTTTGGCGCTCGCCGTTCGGAAATAGCTTTTCCGCCTGGTGAGACCATTCTTCGCGCGGCAACTCCGCTTAGTGAAACCTAGCCTCGCGTCGAGCGGATCGGATAGCCTATCGAATCCTCGAATTTGCTGCGATGCATGAGTCTCTTGTTGGCACTTTTGAGACATGCTTGCCTATCCTGAGAATGTCCGGTCACCGGGGTAGACCGGAAGTAGCCGTGGTTCGGCCAAACCGACGCGAATGACCCAAGGCGGACATCGCGTGCCGCTTGTGAATGAGCTTGATTTGAACCGGGATTTTCGATTGCATGATGCCCACAACAGGGGGGTGTTGCATGCCGCACGATCCAAGGCTTGTGAAGGACGAAGACAAGATCGAGCAACTTCGAAGCACCATCCCGGAGTGGATCAAGAAGCTTCAGCGACCGAAAACGCCGTGTGTCACGCCCGCATTCGGTCCGTTGGAGGGCATTCGTGCGGTCGGCACCGGGCAGCTGATCGCCCAGCCCTACATTGGCACCAAGCTCGCAGAGTTCGGCGCTGAGGTGATTCACGTCGAGAAGCCGGGCGGTGACATTTTTCGCTTCACCGCGCCGCAGTTGGTGCGCGGGCCGCGCCCCCACGGAGGCGATGAGGCCGAAGTCACGAAGAACAAGTTGTCGATGGGACTCGATTTCAAGAAGGAGCGCGGCATCGAGCTATTGATGGCGCTGTGGAAGATTTCAGACGTATGGATGGAATCGTCTGCCCCCGGCACATGCGAACGTAACGGAATCACCAACGAGTTGGCGCTGGCGGTCAACCCTAGTCTCGTGATCGTGCGCGTCAGCACCTACGGTCAGTACGGAAAGCAGGAATATCTTGGGCGACCGGGCTACGATGCGATCGCACAGGCCTACGGCGGCATGATGAATTTGACCGGCGACCCCGCTGGTCCGCCGCAGCGCGCCAAATCCTATACCGGCGACTATGTCACCGCGCTAACCGGGTGGGCGTCAACAATGATGGCGCTGTGGGAGGTCAAGAAGAGCGGGCGGGGACAGGTGATCGACCTCGCGCAATATGAAGCGGTCGCCCAGACCAACGGCAATACACTGCCGATCTTCACTGGCGAGGGTGCGGTCTCCGGGCATACCGGTAATCGGCCGGCGGGCTTCCAGCCCTACGATACGTTCAAATGCAGCGACGGCTGGGTCTATATCGGCGCGCTCGGCGGCGCAATCTACGATCGGGTGCCGAGATTCCTCGGGCTTGATCCCGTCGAGTACAGCTATGACGAGTGCTCGAAGGACGCGGTCGCGGTCAACTCGGAGAAGGGGCGCGAACTCGACCGTCGGCTGCGCGACTATTGCGCTGCGCATACGGCACTTGAGGTGGAAACCGCGGTGAACGCGGCTCAGATTGGCTGCGCTCGCGTGTTCAACGTGCGCGACCAGTATCACGACGAGCACTATGCGGCTCGCGAAATGACCGTCCCCGTACTCGATCGTCAGTCTGGTGTGCCGATCCGAGTCTTCGGCGTGGTGCCGAAGATGTCGCTGACACCCGGCCGCATCTGGCGCGGTGCGCCGTCGATCGGCGACGACACCACGGACGTCCTCTCGACGATGCTGGGTCTTTCGCCGGCTGAAATAGACGGACTGTACGCGGAAGGTATCGTGCACCGAATGGAGCCGTACGTAGCGCCACAGGTTGCCCCAGCCAATCCATAGGACGTGACGGCTGCCGCGAAGTCCAGGGACGCCCAACGCCGTCCGGTCCACGGCACTTTTCGGACCTGACTGACGCGGCTGACGCTGTCCGTTATTGAGGGTAAAGCCGACTTCCCGGTTGCACCTCCGGACTTCGGAGTTTGACCCCAACCGGATGTTGCGCGCCCCAAGGCAGGAACTGTGGTATCCTCCATCAAACGCGATGGGACGGTTCAATGAAGCGGCGGACCCTCAAATGGCACTTGCTGCTCGTGCTGAGCGTCCCCGTGTCCTGCGATTGCACACGGAACTGAAGATAGCTCTCCCGGGTCTCGAGGAGGACCAACGTCGTGAAGCGGGACTTCGACCTCATCGTCTATGGCGCGACGGGTTACACTGGCCGTCTCATCGCCGAATATCTGGCGACGTCCTATTGCGGCGACGATGCTCCGTCCTGGGCGATCGCGGGACGCTCGACCGACAAGCTCCAGAAGGTGCGTGCCGACATCGGCGCACCGGACGATTTGCCTTTGGTTAAGGCGGATGCCGCCGAGCCGGCCAGCCTGCGTTCGATGTGCGCGCGTGCGGCCGTGATCATCACGACGGTCGGGCCTTATCAGCTCCACGGTCCCGAGCTTGTGGCGGCCTGCGCGGCCACGGGCACGGCCTATGTTGATCTGTGCGGCGAACCGGCTTGGATGCGGCGCATGATCGACGCCCATCACGAAGAGGCGAAACGGACCGGCGCGCGCATCGTCTTCTCCTGCGGCTTCGATTCCATCCCGTTCGATCTCGGCGTGCTCACGTTGCAGGAGAAGGCGCGCGAGAAATTCGGACGCCCGGCGCGGCGGGTCAAAGCCCGCCTGCGCAACGTGAAAGGCGGCATGTCTGGCGGCACCGCCGCGAGCGCTCGGGCGACGTTGGCCGCCGCCGCGCGCGACCCGGCCCTGATGCGGCTGCTGACCGATCCCTTCGCGTTGACGCCGGGGTTCACCGGGCCGTCTCAGCCGTCGGGCCTCATCCCCGAATACGACCCGCGCATGAACGTGTGGCTCGTGCCGTTCCCCATGGCGCCGATCAACACCAAGAACGTGCACCGCACGAATTTGCTGTTGGGTCATCCCTACGGCATGGACTTTGTTTACGACGAGATGATGGTCGCGCCGGGATTTGGGGAACTCGCTCGCGTGACGACGGAGACGTTCGCCACGATGGTTTCCTTGGTCGCGACCGGCGGTCTCAAACCCGGCGCAGGCCCGACTCGGGAAGAGCGCGAGAAGGGCTCCTACGACATCCTCTTCCTGGGCGAACTGCCGGATGGCGGACGGGTCGAGGTGGTAGTCACGGGCGACCGCGATCCGGGCTACGGCTCGACCAGCAAGATGATCGCCGAGAGCGCTCTCTGTCTCGTGCGCGACGTGCAGGGCGAGGGCGGCATCTGGACGCCGGGCGCGCTGATGGGTCCGGCATTGCGCAAGCGTCTAAGGGAGCGCGCCGGCCTCACCTTCAGCGCGCGTTGAGGTAATGTTCAGAACTGCAGCGGCGTGCTGAATATCGCGGCTATCTCGGAAATCACAGACAAAAAAAAGCAGGAAGAATGCCATGAGCGGTACAAGGTTAAAACATTACGGCTGGGGCCGCGAAGACGAAGGCATGACTGCTGAGGAGCAGGCTTTCGTGCTCGGCCGTTACCACGCGAAATTCGCGTGCGATGCGTTTGAGACAAAAGCCGTGCCGCGTCTTGAGGACCTAGCACTGCGGGCGCCGCGCGTTGCGCTGACGACCTCACTTGCCGCTTTCTGTACGAGCGAACGCTACGACCGGGTCGCGCACACCTACGGCAAATCCTATCCAGACTACGTGCGAGCCATGCTCGGCGACTACGATAGCGCGCCCGACGTGGTCGCATATCCACGCAACGAAGCAGAGATTTCCGCTGTGATGGACTGGGCCGGTGGTGTCAGCGCCTCGCTGACGCCGTTCGGGGGCGGGTCGAGCGTCTGCGGCGGCGTCGAGCCGCGAGTCGATGGGCTTCGCTATAAGGCGGCCGTCACACTTGACCTACGCAATCTCGGTAAGGTTGTCGAGATAGATCAGATATCGCGCGCCGCACTGATCGAGGGCGGTACCTATGGTCCATCGTTGGAGAACCAGCTTAAGCCGCACGGCGTCACGTTGCGGCATTTTCCGCAGAGTTTCGAATATTCAACCCTTGGCGGCTGGATCGCGACACGATCGGGCGGTCATTTCGCCAGTCTCTACACGCATATAGACGATTTCGTCGAAAGCCTGCGCGTCGTGACACCGCGCGGCATACTGGAAACGCGTCGATTGCCGGGATCGGGTGCTGGACCGAGCCCCGACCGCATGCTCATAGGCTCGGAAGGCACGCTCGGCGTGATTTCGCGCGCCTGGATGCGATTGCAGCCACGTCCGAAATTCCGTGCCGGCGCATCGGTTCGTTTCCATTCATTCTTCGGTGCGGCACGCGCATTGCGCGCCATCGCACAGGCCGGCCTCTATCCATCGAACTGCCGCATCCTTGACGCGCAAGAGGCGTTCAACACCGGTGCGGCCGACGGCAGTGTCGCGGTCATGGTGCTCGGCTTTGAATCCGGCGACCATTCGCCGGATGCCTGGATGGCACGTGCGCTCGAATGCTGCGCCGACCATGGCGGGACGCCGGAGGCCGCAAAAGCCGGCGATGCACATCTCGAAGGCGCGGCAGGAATATGGCGGAACGCATTTATTCGCATGCCATATGCGCGCGAGTTTTTGACACCGGCCGGTCTCATCAACGACACGTTTGAGACCGCTATCACCTGGGATCGGTTCGAAAGTTTCCACGACAAAGTAAAGGCGGCGACGGAGCGTGCGATCCTCGAAGCGACTGGCCTGAAAGGCGAGGTCACATGCCGCTTCACCCATGTCTATCCGGACGGGCCCGCGCCCTATTTTTCTTTCCACGCACTCGGCCGCCACGGTGCGCTTCTGGAGCAGTGGCAGGCGATCAAGAGTGCGGCCAGCGACGCGCTGATTGAGGCGGGTGGTACGATCACGCATCATCACGCTGTTGGCCGTGATCATCGGCCTTGGTACGATCGCCAGCGCCCGGAACTTTTCGCGGCCGCGCTTCGGGCAGCAAAAAGAGAACTCGATCCACAAGGCATGCTCAACCCGGGAGTGCTCATCGATCCGTAACGCGGATCGACGCGCCAACGGGACTAAGCGAACAATTGTGCTATTTGCTGCGGTGCACGAGTCCGCTGTTGGCTCTTTTCGGACATGCCCCAATTTCTGAGTTGAGTCTGCTTTCGGGTGTAAACCGGAAGTTGGACCTCGAAACTCCGAAGGGCAGCTATTGGCGCGGAAACGACCACCGGCGTGATGCCGGTGGTAGGGTGATTAAAGCTCGACTTGCTCTGCAATATTCAGTGCGTCATCTACCTCAATCCCGAGATATCGGACGGTGCTCTCCAGCTTCGTATGGCCGAGGAGGAGTTGCACCGCGCGGAGGTTGCCGGTCTTACGATAAATCTGGGCGGCCTTTGTACGCCGCATCGAGTGCGTGCCATAAGAGGCCGAATCTAAGCCGATGCTTTTAACCCAGCGATGCACCAGCCGAGCATATTGGCGGATTGATATGTGAGGGCTGGCATGAAGTCGGCTTGGGAACAGATATCGGGAACCAGTGGTCCGGAGCATTAGTAGCAAGGCTTCAACGGAATTTCTCGATTGCTCCGTGATCTCGAATTGGACTGGCCGTCCTGTCTTCTTTTGGACGATCGTTGCTCGATGCCGCACCTTTAGTCCAGAGCAAACGTCGTCCAATCTCAGTTTGACTAAGTCGCAGGCGCGAAGCTTGCTGTCGATCGCTAGGTTAAAGATTGCAAGGTCGCGCCTTGATCGTGCGATCTCTAGGCGAACTCGAATGGACCAAACATGCTTCGGTTCGAGAGGTCTTTTCTGGCCGACGAGCAACCCCTTATTCCAAGGCTGTGGCCGGTCTTTGCCGATAGGAGTAGGCATGACAGTTTCTCCGCCATCCCGCCCTCCGCGTCGCTATATAGCGAGCCGAAGACTATAGCGTCAAAACCTGTCTTGACCGTTGATCTCACCCAAGCGGCCGTTTGTGATCGGCCGCTTACGGCGCGAAGCGGCCGTTGACGTTCAGACGTTAGATCTCGTTAGCTGCGGCCTGGCTGGAGACACGGAGGTGGCCGGGGTTCGGTGCGCGAAGCATCGATTCGATAGATGAAATTCTCGGCGCCCCGCCACGTCTTCTTAAACATCGATAGAGCCTTGGAGCCATTCTGGCATGTCCCTTGGAGATAAGATCGTCATTGTAACCGGCGCTGCATGCGGGATAGGGTTGGCCACCGCAAGGCTGTTCGCCGCGAAAGGTGCTCACGTCGTGATCGCGGAGCCACCGGTGCGGAAATGCTGCAGGCAGAATTCGGCGGCGTCGATCAGTTCGGCCGGGGTACGAGCCATCGCGGGAGTGATCTGCAATTGGAAGGGCGCAGTGTCGGTTCTAATCTGCCACCTGTCGATGCTGTGCCCAAGATCCTTTTGCGCAATGCGGTTAGCTTTGCCGATCGTTCGGTAATGCGCGAGAAGCAGTTCGGGATCTGGCGGGAATAGACCTGGAAAGAGGTGCTCGTTTGGTCCGGCCCGCCCGGCCAATTGGCTTGACAGGTTAGACTACGGTGTCGGACACTCAATTCGATCGTTTCGCGAAACCATCCATGGTATCGCTATACGACGATATTCCCGCACTAAAACCGGGCGCCAAGTCCCGGACAATTGCAGATTTCGCCGCCTACGATGCGGTCGCCGATCGGGAGGGAAAACGTCATGATCAAGAAATCTCTGACTCTAGTTGCGGCTGCGGGCGCCATTGCCGGAATGGTCGCTGCTTCAGCCGCGGAGGCCCAGGAGCGTGCGGTCAAGATCGCGGGCTTCGGCGCCAAGTCGGGTGTGGTGCGCGTCTTCGGCATCAACAGCGAAGCGGCGCTGAAGGCGGCGCTCGAGCAAATCAACAATGGCGGCGGCGTCACGCTCGGTGACGGCACCAAGGGCAAAATCGCCCTCGAATATTACGATGACCGCTGCAACGCCGAAGAAGGCATTTCGGTCGTGCGCCGCATCGCATCCACGGAAGCGATCATTGCGGTCGGGCCGACCTGCTCGAACGTGGCTGAATCGCTGTTCGGCATTCTGCAGAAGAAAGTCGGCGACAGCTCGGACTCGGGGCTTCAATTTCCGATCATCGCCGATGTCGCGGCGAAAGGCGGACTTGCCAAGATTTCGGAGTGGGCATTCCGTAATGTGCCGAGCGAGTTCGAGATGTACAAGTCGTTGTTCGCCTGGGTGAAGACGCAGTACCCGGACGTCAAGACGATCTATGGCGGCGTGGAAAAGGATTTCGCGCATTCCAACGCCACCTTCGGCGTGATCAAGACGCAGGCCGAAGCCAGCGGGCTCCAGCTGCTGGGGCAGGGCGAGTGGCTTCTGAATGACACGACGTTCTCGACCCAGGTGCGCGAGATGAAGCGCGCCAATCCGGACGTGGTGGCGATATCAGCCCATCCGTTCACGACCTGCGGCGTGCTCAAGGAAATGCAGCGCCAGAGCGTCAAGCCGAAACTGCTGATCGGCCTCACCTCGTCGTCGTCGATCGAAACGCTGCAGGGCTGTGGCGTACAGGCCGAAGGAATCGTGATCCCGACCAGCTTTGCGCCGGTCACGCCGGAAGCCACCAAGGCGGCCGAACTGGTTGCGAAGTTCGGCGGCAGCGCCGATCTGCACAGTGCGGCGGCCTATGAGATCGCGTTCATCCTGAAGAACGTGATCGAATCCCAGAAGGTCATGGGCAAGCCTGACACGGTTGCCGCGGACCGGGAGAAGATGCGCGCGGGGCTCGCGGCATTGAAGGAGACCGACGGTCTGCTCGGCAAGGTCGGCCGTACCGCTGATCGCGAGGCGATCAAGCCGTTCCTGTTCGTCCATGCCAAGGACAACACCTGGAAGGTTCTGCACCGGCCAGCATCCTGACCGCTGTAACGCGGGACGAACCGGTCTTGACCCGGTTCGTCTCGCCGGCGGCCCGACGAGCGAGCGATCCGCTCCGGGATCGGGAACGCCCGTCGTTCGGCGCGACCAATTGTTCGGCGCGAAATGGCTCAACTCCACCCTGGATACCCAAGGCATGTCCTATCTCGACGTCATCGACACGCTGCAATCGGTTGCTGATGGCGTTCTGTTCGGCGCGACCTATTCCCTGCTCGGGATCGGCTTCACGCTGGTGTTCGGCGTCATGCACAAGATCAACCTGTCCTACGCGGCGGCGTCGATCGGCGCCGCCTACGCCAGCCTGATCGTCCTGTCAGTAGTTAAGGCGCCGGCGATTTTCATATTTCTGCTGGCCGGCCTCGCCGGTGGCATCATCGGCTTCATGATCTATGTCGTCTGCTTCCGCTTCATTCCCCAGGCCAATCCGCTCGCCACTTTGATGTCGACGGTAGGCGCGCTGCTCTTGATCGACGAGATCATCGTGCATGCGACGGTGGGCATCCCAGTGCCCTATCCCGCGCTGTTCTCCGACGTGATCGTCAATGCCGGGCCTTTCACCCTGCGCGGCGATCTGATGTTCATGTTCGCGCTGGGCTGCCTGTCTATGCTGCTGCTACTTGTTCTGCTCTACCGCACCAAGCTCGGCATCGCGACGCGCGCGGTGGCGCAGCAGCCCGTTGCGGCGCAGCTGTGCGGAATTTCGATTCCACGCATCAACGGTCTGACCTTCGTCATCACCGGCGTGGTCGGCGGCATCGCCGGCGCCATGATCGGGGCCGCCATCGGCGTGCTGTCGCCGCTATTGTCGCTGCCGCTGACCACCAAGGGCCTGATCGTCACCGTGATCGGCGGACTGGGCTCAATACCCGGCGCGATCATCGCCGGCCTGCTGGTCGGGGGATTCGAAAACCTGTTTCAGTACTTCCGCGGCGTCACCGAACGCGACCTCTATGTCATGCTGCTGCTGTTCGGGTTTCTGGTGTTCCGGCCGGGCGGCATTTTCTCCCCCGCCGCCGGGCGGGACTGAGGGGACCGGATGGATTTTTATCTCGGGCTTGCCCAGATCGTCGGCGTCCACACCTTGCTGGGGCTTTCCGCCTATTGCGTCCTGCTGACCGGACAGGTCAGCCTGGCGCAGGCCGGCTTCTTCGCGATTGGCGCCTATGTCGCGGCGATGCTGACGGTGCTGGCCGGCTGGCACATCGTCCCCGCGATCGCCGCCGCATCGTTCGTCGCCGGCGCCACCGCCTGCGCGGTCTCCTTCCCCGCGCTGCGCGTCAAGGGCCTGATGCTGGTGGTCGCGACGCTGGCGTTCGGCGAGGCGGTGCGACTGTTCTTCTTCAACTTCGACTATCAGGTTGCGAAAGGCGAAGTGAAGATCGGCCCCGCCGGCGGCGAAGGCTTCCGGCAGATCAGATTCTTCCCGGAGAATGGCTGGTCGACGCTCGACGTTCTGATCTTCATCTGGCTGTTTGTCGCGCTCGTCATGGCGGGCCTGTGGTGGATGGATCGCTCGCGCGCCGGCGCCGTGCTGCGCGCCGTGGGTGAGGACGAAGTCGCCGCCCAGAGCGCCGGGATCAATGTGACGGCGGTCAAGGTGGCGGCGATGACGGTCGGCGGCTTCATTGCCGGGCTCGGCGGCGGAATCTTCGCCCATTACACCGCCCATATCGAGCACGCCCAGTTCGGCGTCGCGCTCGCCACCTTCGCCATCGCCTATCCCATCCTTGGCGGCCTCTCGAGCGTGTTCGGGACCCTGATCGCCGTGGTCTTCGTACAGGGCTTTCTGATCGAGGGGCTGCGCTTCCTCGGCGACTGGCGCAACCTGCTGTTCGGCGGCCTCATTCTGCTCGCCATGAATGTCAGGCCGCGCGGACTTATCGATGCGGCGACGATCGCCGCGGTCAAGCGCATGCGGACTAGCAACAAGGAGCCGGGCAATGCTCGAACTCAAGGGGCTGAGTAAACATTTCGGCGGCGTGCGCGCCGTCGACGGCCTCGACCTCCGTGTTCCCAGGGGCGAGGTGTTTGGCCTGATCGGGCCGAACGGCTCCGGCAAGTCGACGGTCGTCAATCTCGTTTGCGGCCTGTTTCCAGTCACGGCAGGAGAGGTGCTGTTGCGCGACGAGGACATCACCGGGTTGGCCTCGCATGTGCGGGTGGCGCGCGGAGTTACCCGCACATTTCAGAACATCAGATTGTTCGGCCAGCTCAGCGTCTGGCAGAATTTATGGGTGGCGCAGAACTCGACCGAACACCGCAGCGAGGGCTTCCTGCGCCGCTGGCTTGGCGGTCCGGGCCGCGCGCGCGAGGAAATCGACCGGATCCTCGAGTTTTCCGATCTGTCGGGCAAGCGCGACGAACTCGCGGGCAATCTCGCGTTCGGCGAACAGCGCCGCCTCGAACTCGCCCGCGCCGTCGTGGCCAAGCCGGCGCTGCTGCTGCTCGACGAGCCGGCCGCCGGAATGAACGCCGAGGAGATCGACCAGCTCGACGCCCGCATCCGCAAGCTGAAGCAGGATGGCCTGACGATCCTCTTGATCGAGCATCACATGGAGCTGGTGATGGCGGTAACGGATCGAATTGCGGTTCTCAATTTCGGCCAGAAGATCGCCGAGGGAACGCCGGACGAAGTGCAGACCAATCCGCTGGTGCAGCAAGCCTATCTTGGCGTGGCGGAGGCGGCGTGATGGAGGCGATGCTCGAAATTACCGACGTCGTCACGGCTTACGGCAAGATCGAGGCGCTGAAGGGCGTCTCGCTCAGCGCCGCCAAGGGCCGCATCACTTGCCTGCTCGGGCCGAACGGCGCCGGCAAGACCACGCTGATGATGTCGATCGCCGGAGCCCTGAAGCCGCGCCAGGGCTCGATCAGGCTGGAGGGGAGCGAACTTGTCGGCCTTTCGCCGGCCCGCATCGTCGGCAACGGCGTCGCGCTGGTCCCGGAGAACCGGCTGGTGTTCCCGCAGATGAGCGTGCGCGAGAACCTGCTGGCCGGCGCCTACCAGCGCAACGATTCCGGTGAGGTCACCGCCGACCTCGAGCGGATGTATGCGCGCTTTCCGCGCCTGAAGGAGCGGCGCGAGCAGCTGGCCGGAACGCTGTCCGGCGGCGAGCAGCAGATGCTGGCGGTGGCGCGCGCGCTGATGTCGCGTCCGCGGCTTCTGCTGATGGATGAGCCGTCGCTCGGCCTCGCTCCCATTGTCGTCAAGGAGATCTTCGGCATCATCGCCGAACTGAACCGGGAAGGCGTGACGATTTTCCTGGTCGAGCAGAACGCCCATCTGGCGCTGCAGGTCGCGCACCATTTCTATCTCATGGAACAGGGCCGCGTGACATTCTCCGGAAATCCCGGCGAACTGGCGGAGGACGAAGTCATCAAGCGCGCCTATCTCGGCACGCGCCGTTCGGCCGGTTGATCGGATCGGCGCGCGCATGATCCCCTTCATCCAGACCACGCTGGACGGTCTGATGGTTGGTTCCTCCTACGGGCTTCTGGCGCTCGGCTTCGCATTGATCTTCGGCGTCATGCGTCGGCTCAACCTGAGCTATGGCCCCTCGATCATGATCGGGGCCTATCTCGGTACGCTGCTCTACATCAAGTTCGGCCCGCCGACCTATGTCGTGGCGATCGTCGCGGTCGCAGGCTCGGTGATGGCCGGAATCTATGTCGAGCGGCTCTGTTTCGCGCCGCTCGGCGTCGGCGCCGGCGTTGCCTCGATGGTTTCGAGCTTCGCGATCTGGATGCAGCTCGAGCAGGCGAGCCTGCTGATGCTGCCGCGTCACAGCTATCCGTTCCCGTCGCTGACCGGCGGCGAACTCTGGTCGCTGGGTCCATTCGTGGTGCGCCCCGACTACCTCATCATGCTGGCCGCGATGCTGGCGATGTCGGCTGCCCTCACTCTGCTGCTGTATCGCACCCGGTTTGGTCTGGGCTTGCGCGCGATCGTTGAAAACAGCCTCGCGGCGAGTCTTTCCGGGATCGATGTCGAGCGCACCATGCTCAAGGCTTTTGCGCTGGCGTCGGCGATCGGCGGCGTCGCCGGCTTTCTCGTGCTGTCGGCCAATCAGCAGGTCACCGCGATGCTCGGGATGTGGGCGACGCTGAAGGGGCTGATCGCCATGATGATCGGCGGGCTCGGCTCGATTCCCGGGGCGATTGTCGGCGGCCTCGCTCTCGGCGTCATCGAGGCCCACAGCCAGAACCTGTTTGGGCCGCAGGTGCGCGATCTCGCCGCCTATGCCGTTCTGTTCGTGCTGCTGGTGCTGCGGCCGGGCGGCATCCTCGGCACCACGGCGGTCCGCAGGGGTATGGGCCAGCGCGGAGGTGATCGATGGACGACCACCTGATCGGCATCGTCTCCAACATCGGCGTGATCTCCTTTGTCGCGCTGTCGGCCTATCTGCTGCTGTTGACCGGGGAAATCTCCTTCGGCCAGCAGGCCTTCTTCGCCATCGGCGCCTACACCTCCGGCATCGTCACGGCGATGTGGCAGTTGCCGTTCGCCCTCGGGCTCGGCGCGGGCGCTGCGACGGGTGCGGCCGCCGCCTTGCTGGTCGGGCTGCCGACGCTGCGGCTGCACGGGTTGCAGTTTGCCATCGCCACGCTGGCGTTCGCGGAGGCCGTGCGGATTCTGTTCGAACTGTTCCGCTATCAAATCGTACGCGACGGCGAACTGGTCGGACCAAATGGCATCGAGGGTTTCCGCAATATCCGCTACATCTTCGAGAACGACGTCAGCGCGACGCAGTTCATGCTGATCATCTACGGACTGCTCGGCGCCACCCTGTTCGGCCTCTTTCTGCTCGAACGATCGCGGCTTGGCACCGCCTTTCGCATGATCGGGGAGGATGATCTGCTCGCCGCCACGCAGGGCGTCGCGGTGGTCCCGGTCAAGCTGACGGCGGCCTGCCTTGCCGGCACCATCGCCGGTCTCGGCGGCGGGCTCTATGCGCATCTCACGACCTATGTCGAGCCCGCCATCTTCGACGTGATGCTCGGCGTGCACAGCCTTGCCTATGGCCTGATCGGCGGCCTCGGCACCGCGTTCGGGCCGCTGCTCGGCGTCGTCATCGATATCGGGCTGCTGGAGTCGACGCGCTGGTTTGCCGGCTATCGCATGATCGTGTTCGGCGGTCTGGTGGCGGTGCTGCTGATCGTCCGCCCGCGCGGGCTGCTTGACGAGCAGCTGGTGCACCGGATCCGGCGCGCGGTTCGCCGCCGGCCGCGGCCTTCGCCCGCAAACGACACTGTCCTCGGAAAGGAGCTGTCATGATCGCCGTACCGGGTTTCCTGCTTTCGCTGCTCGTCGCGATGGTTTTGTCCGGGAGCGGACTGGCCGCCGGCGTCAAGGCCAAGGCGGAGGTGAGTTGCGCGGCCACCGCAAAGTCGCTCGAATACGACTGCGCCATCAAGCTGTCGGACCAGCGAAGCGGGGCGGCGCTGACCGGCGTCGATGTGACGGTCGGCGCCGATATGCCGTCGATGCCGATGGCCCACAACGTCAAGCCGGTCAAGGCCGTTCCCGACAGCGCGGCGGGGACCTACCGCGCGCGCATCCTGCTTGAGATGCACGGCGACTGGGCCGTCAAGGTCGATCTCGCCGGCCCCGTCAGGGACCGCATCGTCAAGTCCATGCGGTTCGAGCCGAAACCGTGAACCGCTGCTGGACTGAGTAGGAAAGAGTAGAGACCTTATCAGTTAGCGTGCATGCAAGTTCCAGAACGTCCGATGAGCGAATGACCGCTGTTGGCGCAAAGCAGCCGCTCGCTGGGATGTCCCTTAGGAGGGCAGAACGGACGTATGCGTCGGCCCATGACCGGTTTTGCCACCCTTCGCCGACAATCACCGCGCTTTATTTCTGTTGTCCGCTGTGGGGCATTTCGTTCAGCGCCACATAGCGCGCACTTGGACGATCGAGTGGCGCGCAAGTCAACGCGAGCTTTGAGCTTACCTAACGGGTTGTCATCAGCTTGACCCAGTGGGAGCTTCTTCAAGGTTATTGAGAAATTCGTCTAGGTCTGTTTCCAAAATCAACGTGCGGGTACCACATTTTCTTGCGCGCAGTCTGCCGCGATCTTTTTCCTCGTAGAATTTGGTCTTAGACAAGCCGGTCCGCTCCATCACGTCTTCGACAGAGAACGCACGGGTCGCTAATACCCTGCCCGTATCATCCCGGCTGAGCCGGCCGAGCGTTCCAGGTGAATCGAGTGACCCGGCACCCACCGTTTGCGCCATCCACCGCTCGAAGGCCTCTCGCAGGAGGAAGACGGGTTGCCGCATTCCATTGAGCGAACAGTCTGGACCAGGCATTTGCGAACCGGTGTAGTCGAAATTGATTCCCACTTGCTCTCCGGATTTTGCCCACTCTCGAGGATCGAGCTCGAGGTCAACGCCGGTTTGAATGTTGTGAATGTATGCACGTAAATCGCCGTCCCTGAGAGCCCATCGAAAAATGCTCTCCGCGCGATCGGCCGCTACGACCACGGCTGGATAAGGATTTTCCAAAGAGGATTCCTCTTGCGGATCGGGAGGTATTTCCTCCCATTGAACGCTTCGCTCCGCCAGGTCTCTCCAGTCCGGGGTAAGATGCCGATACAAGTCCTCAAACGCCTCGCTCAGCCGGATCGCCCCCTGCGGGATCATGTTCGGTGCTTTTTCTATTTCGTCCATATTAGAAGCCCTGGGATTGCAGCTTGGGAGCGCCTTGCTCGATATACTTGCGTTTCTTTTCGGACAGAACCTTCGCGTATGTTTGCTCAATCATCCTGACGCTGGTTCCGCAATTGTCGGCGATAATGGTGAGCGGAACGTTTTCTTCGATGGCCTCCGAGATATATGCGTGCCTGAGCGCATAAAAACAGCCCTTCGGATCGAGCTTCGCCTTTCGGATGGCCTTCTTCATGGGGCGGACTTGATCGGACGGTTTCCATCGCGCTCCGTCCTTCTTTTCGAAGATGAATGCATCGGCAGGACGACCGGCAGTGATGTGGGAAAACATCTTTACGGCACTCGTCTGGAGGATGATGGGGCGCGATCCGGTTTTACCCGAAACGGTCAGAAACCCGCCGGCCCCGTCGAAGTGCGCGACTTTCGCGCCGGTCAACTCTTCGTAGCGACCGCCTGTTGCATATCCGCCTTCGACCAGTCTGGCGAATTTGGCATCCTCGATCGTATTGATCAGTTTCTGAGCCTGAGGCGGGGAAAATCGGACTTCCCGGGGACGGGCGACGTCTTTGAATGGCTTCACTTTGCGCCACGCCTGATCGCTGGGAATCGCGTTGGCCTCGTCATCGCAGGCATGATTGAGAAACGCCTTCAGCATGCTGAGAACCCGATTGGCCGAGTCCTTCGATTTTCGGACGGCTTCCTTGTCGTCCGATTTCTTCACGAGCGACGCCTTCCAGCCGTCCAGTTGGGTTTTCGTGAGATCCACTACCCTGAACGTGCCCAAACGCGGGAGGATATGCTTGTTGACGCGACCCTTGGTGGTATGCGCGCTGCGTGCGTTCTTTGCTTCCAAGGTCGGAAGATAGTTGTCGAACGCTTCCTTGACGGTGATCGAGCCGGGCGCTGAGCCGCTGGGTCTCCCCAACTCTCTGACTTTGTCGACTGCCTGCCAGTAGCTCAACACCGTCTCACCGTCGGCCTCGACGTAGTCATCGGCAACTCCGATTGCCTTCGTACTCATTCCCCCTTTGCCGTCGGACTTGCGGAAGATCCACGTGCCGTTTGTCTTGGTGCGGCGGTAACCCACGGACAACCCCTGTCCGACCGACTCGAAACGCGGCTTCTTGCTCTGCTTTAGGTCCAAGCGCGCATTGCGTGAATCCAGCGCTGCGCTTTTCAAACGTCTAACCATGGCGGCTGCTCTCATTGCGGTTGCAAACAAGTCTAGCCGCGTATCCAGTAAGTGTCCAGTTGACGTGCGCTAACGCCAGCGAACGCCCACGAACGCGTAAGGACGCCAGTGTCCAGTTAAACGAGTGATTACTGAGGCTTGTACGAACGTGGGCGAACGCCAGCGAACGCGGCGAGCTGTATGTATTAGCCCTCTCAAGGCTGAAACAGGGGTTCGATTCCCCTAGGGAGCGCCAGCGCACTAAGAAGCGTTGATAACTCAAGAACATCTGTGAAATCAGGCCTTGGCTGCTGTTGTGGTGGTATCACGCGGTGGGTCATTTGGCGCGGGCGCTCATGGGTTTGATGAAGGATAGGCACGGGACTTGGTACGCCCGTGTGAAGGTCCCTGAACGGCTACAGACGGCTGTTGCGCGCGTGCTCGATCAGGGCAAGGAGCGCCAGAGCTTCCTTAAGAAGTCCCTAGGCACCAAAGACCTCAAGACAGCAAACGTCCGAGCGAAGCCCGTGCTTGCCGGGTTCGATAGAACTTTAAGCGCCGCCACTGCACTGGCGGAGCCTGCGCCAGCGGCCCGGGCGAGTTTGAACGCAACAGAGATTGCGCGAATGGCGGAATATGTGTTCGCCGAACAGCTCGCATTGGACGAGCGTTTTCGATTTGGCGGGCGGGACGAGTGGAAACGGCTTGAGGCTCAGGTTCGCCGACAATTGGACGAAGGGGAGGAAATGCCGACCCCGGCGTTTCTTTACGACGCGTTGCCCACGTACGGTCTCTCCGTGGGTCAGCTGGACCTGCGCCGCGAATACGATGCAGAAAACTTGAGCGGAATGCGCGATGCGCTCGCACAAGGCGACATTTTGGCGGTCGAGCATCACGTCACGGACGCTCTGGCCGCGTTCGGCATCAATCTCGATCCGAGCAGCTCCTCCTACGCGAAACTGGGCATTGCGGTCCTGCAGTCTTATGTCCGCGCGCTACAGGCGATTGGGCAGCGAAACGCGGGTGAACCTGTCGAGACACCAAAGGTCACCACGGGTTTCCCAAGTGCGCCTGATGCTGGAGGGACACTTCGCGTTGCGTTCGAAGGCTGGAACAAGGAGCGTGAGCGAGGCAAGAACTCGGTTGGAGAATATAAGCGGGCCGTTGAGATGTTCATTCAATTGCACGGCGACTTACCTATCGCTGCGTTGAGGAAGTCTCATGCACGGGAGTATCGTGAAGCCATTCAAGGCGTGCCGCGCCGCCGTACTGGCGCACTGCTTAAAGCTACCCTTCCCGAACTGCGCGAGTGGGGCCGGAAGCATCCTGAGCTACCCAAGGTCTCGCAAGGTACGATCAACAAGCAGTTGGGAGCTGTGCAGACAATCGCTGGCTGGGGTCACCGCAACGGAGTCATTCCCGAGGACGTGCCGTGGTCCGATCCCTTCCATAAGATGCGCGTCGAAGAAGACGGGTCCGACCGCACGTCGTTTGAGAGTTCGGACCTCAAGCTGCTCTTTGCTGCCCCTGTATTCACCACTCACGACTTTCCCGAAGGAGGCCGCGGCTACGCCGCATTCTGGTTACCGCTGCTGGCACTGTTCAACGGCGCGCGTCAGGCTGAATTGGCGGGGCTCACTGTGGCCGATGTCAAGACAGAGCCGGAGACACAAACGCCGCTGCTCTTCGTCACCAAACAGACGTCCAGAGGTAAGCGCCTCAAGACCAAGGCCTCTCAACGGGTCATTCCCGTTCATTCCCAGCTCGTGAAGCTGGGTTTCCTCAGATATGTCGAAGATGTCCGGCGAAAAGCTGGCGACAATGCTTTCTTGTTCCCGCTGGTCGCGCCCCAACATGAGTGGGATCGTGCAGGCGTCTCAGCGTGGTCGAAATGGTTTGGTCGATATCTCGACGCCCAAGGTGTCACCGACACTGCCAAAGTGTTTCATTCGTTCAGGCACGGCTTCAAGGACGCACTGCGGAAGGCTTCGCCCGATGAGGAATTGCGGGACGCGCTGACGGGTCACAGGGGTCCGAAGTCAGTCGGCCGAGAGTACGGCGCGAAGGAGATGCTAACGCGATTCGGTATCAAGCTGCTGAAGGATGCAGTTGCGAGGGTTGAATATCACGGCTTGGACCTCTCGCATGTCCGGCCTGTCGGTGTCCGAACGACCACTGCCAAACGAAAATGATTTGATCCCCGCTGCATCGTGCTACCGAACTGTAGCTCAGCCCCCCGTCGCCCGAACACACGAGAGGCTTACCCGCCCATATGACTGAAGAAGCCCATTACCCGGAGTTGCCCGAAACCTTGGAGCCGCGCGGCATCGCGAAGACTTCCTCTGAGGTCACCGCTGAACTCTACCGTGCACC
This sequence comes from Bradyrhizobium sp. AUGA SZCCT0177, assembly GCF_018130125.1. NCBI lineage: Bacteria > Pseudomonadati > Pseudomonadota > Alphaproteobacteria > Hyphomicrobiales > Nitrobacteraceae > Bradyrhizobium > Bradyrhizobium sp. AUGA SZCCT0177. Next base: position 93,422 of record NZ_JAFCMA010000004.1, read on the forward strand.
TCGCGCAAACCACAAAGGCCGCGCAATCAGTGCCGATGCCACGAGGCTCGTTTCGTTTCTCGATGAAACCTATCCGCGTCCATCGAGCGCGGGTGCGCACAAGGGACCGTACCGTGCGGGGGACAAGTTCGCGGACCGGCGTCGTCAGGCCATCGCATCATGGTTGGCTGAGTTGCTGATTTCAACGGTTGTGGAAGATGGTGGTGGCTGGCTCGCGGTGTCGCTGAACAAGGCTAACTTCAATGAGCCCAGCCCTGTCAGCTGGCGCACGTTCGGTGGAATACGCAAGCCGTGGATTGCAGCAGGCCTGTTGGAAGAGAACAAGGGATTCCCTGGCATCTTGGCATTCGACAATCCCGGGCCGCTGGTGGGGAGACTATCGCGGTTTCGGGCGACCCCAAGGCTTCTTGAGATTTGCGAGAGCAACGGCATCACGGTGGACAACGCCGACGAGCACTTCGCAGTCGAGTTCGACATGCCTTCGGAACTTGTGCGAATCACGAGCCCGCCCATGCCGACCCGCAACACCCCTCACGTACAACGGATGCGCGATGAGGTCGCGGATCTGAACGCTTTCTTTGGCAAGCACAAGTTAGAAGGTGCGCGACACAGCGGCTGGGTACGCATGTTCCACGAAGCCACAGGCCGCGACTTCAACTTCGACAGGGGAGGTCGCCTATATTCTCAGCCCGGCATACCCAAGTCGAACTATCAGCACATGCCCCGAGAAAGCCGCATCGCGTTGAAGATTGATGGGGAGTCTCTGTCGGAGATTGACATTAGCGGGTCCTACTTGACCATCTTCCACGCAGCGCACGGCCGCGCGGTGGATGTTGCTGGCGCTTACGAAGGCATCCTAGGTCCAGAGGGCATCGACCGTGCCATAGTAAAAGCGTGGGTGAATGCTTCCTTCGGCAACCGAGGGTTAATCGGTCAATGGTCTGCCCGCTTGAAGAAGGACTTCGCCAAGAAGCACCGCAATGAAGGCTGGGAGATTGATCCGAAGAAGTATCCGGTGAAGCGCGTGCGCGCCGCGGTGCTTGCTAGGCATCCGTTGCTTGCTTCTTGGGGCCAGCAGGCTCCCAGAATACCGAGTAGCTACGGCGACCTAATGTTTTTAGAGAGCCGCGTGATCATCTCGACCATGGTTCGCCTTGCAACTGAACACTTCATCCCATCGGCACCCGTCCATGACAGCCTGCTGGTCCCTAGGTCCAAGGTCGGGGTTGCTCGGCGATTGTTGCAGGAACAGTTCAAGGACGCGCTCGGTGTCACGCCATTGCTCAAAGTCTACCCCTCGCTGACCTAGGTCAGCTTGGGCTCTTAGGAGGCCTATGCGGGGTGGGTGATGGTGATAATGGCCATATACCTCCATCTAGGGCAATCCTAGGCTAAACTCAGCCTAGCTTAGCCACCACCCTCCATAACGTGGAACGTTTTGCGCGGCGACAGGGATCAGCCGTCGGGCCATTTGCGTGTATGTAACCACAGCTTCTTCCCCGTGAGACCGTTGCTCGCGGCATGCCCTCAGGACGACCTGTGGACTCGTCAGAGTCGGTTAGATGCTCACGGGCTATCCCGGCCGCTCTCTGTTGCATGGCCCCTCAGTGGACTCCGCAGAGTCACCCAACACCATGTAAACGGTTTGTGGCGGGGGCCGTGGTGACCTCGGGTGCCGCGATTGGCCCGGGCTGATCGTGCGTGAGGTTATTGGACCATTTCTCTCATCGGACAGTCGTTTGGCATGGGTCCTAGGAATCCCTAGGAATGCGCGTGATTCGTTCGGGTTCGCTCGGGCTTAATTGGTAGCGCTCCCACTTCGGCGCTTCTGTCGATTCCTTAGGGGGCTCCCGTGGCATCCCAAGGCTGCCGGGAGAAACTCACGGGTCCCAAGAGCGACGCACCTGCCGAGCAGCAAACGCGACTTTAATCGGCGAATCTTGAATCGATTTGGCGGACAACGCCGAAATAGGGGTCCCGCAGAATAGGGGACCCATTGGCGACTGAAGGTAACCAATGTCGGGTGTCGAGGGCAAAGCGGACGTTCCGGCTATCTGCCTCGAAGTCCGCCTTTGACCCGAAGGCGACATCGTTGTGATGATTATCTGAGGTGTCGTGGTAGGTCGAACGTTCCGCCTACATGAGGCGTTTTCTGTTCTGCGCTTGGGATTCGAACGCGCGTCCACCGGTCGCCTGCGCGAAAAGCTCACTATCGCTCAAAAGATGCGCCGTGAACACTTGCCATTATCAACCGAGGTCTGTCTAAAATCTCAATTTCACTATATCCGACATTTATTACGCCCGCAGTCCTCAATATCTTGAGAGTCTTGTTTACTGTCTTTCTTGTAACGGCGCACATCGTTGCGAAGTCTGCCTGACTAAGAGTTATGACCGAACCTCTTCCAGCCACCGTCAGTAGTCCAAACGCAATGCGCTTCACCGGGTCGCGCGTAAGCAAGAGGGCAACGGTGCTCATCGCCAGTTCTAAGTTTCCAACAGAGAGCATTGCAAATTGACGGAGCGAGGCCGTGTCAGCAGCCATCTTTTCGAAATCAACCGCGCTCAATTTAAGCAGGACAGCTTCGCTAACTGTTGTCACGGTTACTAGGCGATTTGCCCCACGTATCAGAGCGGCTTCTCCGAACCAAAATCCCGGGTGCCCAATAAACGCAACTTGGGATTCGGTCCCGGCGGTTACGAGTTCGATTTTGATAGTTCCGCTTAGGACCCCAAAAAGTTCTTTCGGCATGTCGCCAGCGAGATAAAGGATCGAGTTGGCCTCGACATGCTGCACTGCAGACCGTCGAATTATTTCTGTACGGAACAATGCCGGCGCGCTCGCAAGCCAACCGGCCTGCCGGAAAATTTCGGCGGCTTCACGCTTGGCTACAAGTGTGGCTGCGTTTTCGGCTTCTCGTACCAACCCACCCTCCAACTGAGCCCAAAGTTACACTCTCCGAATACCATGTGCGCAATATTCCGCTAGTCAAATAGCGTCGCGACTTCCCGGGGCTTGAGGGCAATGAGCTTAGCTGCCGCAAGCACCTTGGAATGGAAATCATGGAACTCAGCCGTACAGGGAGAAGGAAATGAGCAACTTTACTAAAAATGAAAACCCCCAACCGGGCTCATCGAGTTTAACAAGCGCGAATAGTCTTAGCCGCCGTAACATTCTTCTAGGAAGTACCACGCTCGCAGCAGTGTCTGCGCTTGTTGCATCCACTCCACTTCGCTCTGCACAGGCTCAGCCAAGGCCAACCACGCCCGCTTCCGGTCAGCAGCCAAACATCCTCGTTATTTTCGGCGATGATATCGGTTGGCAAAATCTGAGTGCGTATGGCCTCGGAACGATGGGATATCGCACGCCGAATATCGATCGCATCGGCAACGAGGGTGTAAAATTTGTAGATCATTATGCCCAGCCAAGTTGCACGGCCGGTCGCGCCGCCTTCATCACCGGCTCGTATCCCATCCGCTGCGGTATGACGACCGTGGGCCTTCCGGGAGATAAACTTGGATTGAAATCCGGCACGCCCACTCTGGCGGATACACTTAAGGCCCAAGGCTACGCCACCGGCCAGTTTGGCAAGAATCATTTGGGCGACAACAATGAGCACTTACCGACTGTTCACGGCTTCGACGAGTTCTTTGGCAACCTCTATCATTTGAACACGCAAGAAGAAGCTGAACAGCGTGACTATAAGGCGTGGGCGGAGAAAGATGGCCCCGATTTCGAGAAGAAGTACGGCACCCGCGGCGTGATCGAGAGCTTTGCGACCGATACCGACGACCAGACCGTGGACCCTCGGTTTGGCAAGGTCGGCAAGCAACGAATCCGTGACACAGGCCCGCTGTCCGCCAAGCGCATGGAGAATTTTGACGCAGCCGAAGTCACGCCGCGAGCGTTCGATTTCATGAAAAGAAATCGCGACGCAAACAAGCCGTTCTTCGTGTGGTTGAACACCAGCCGCATGCATCTCTACACCCGTCTATCGGAGGCCGACCGCTATCTGGCCGAGAAATATACCTCGGAGGCAGACATCCACGGCAGCGGCATGCTTCAGCACGACCGCGACATCGGCGCGGTCTTGAAATGGCTCGACGACAACGGCCTCACCCAGAATACGATCGTTGTATATTCAACCGACAACGGGCCAGAGCATTCGTCCTGGCCGTACGGTGCAACCACGCCATTTCGCGGCGAGAAGATGACAACCTATGAAGGCGGAGTTCGTGTGCCCTGCATGGTTCGTTGGCCCGGTCGTATTCCCGCAGGCCAGACCTTGAACGGCATACAGACGCACGAAGACCTTCATGCGACGCTCGCCGCCGCCGCGGGCGTAACCGACCTTGCAGACCGCCTCAAACGTCAGTCGAAGTGGTATCTCGATGGATTGAACAATCTCGATTATTGGACCGGAAAAACAGCGGACTCAAAGCGGGATTTCTATATCTTCTACAACGAGTCCAGTGTTGCGGCAGTCCGTTATGGCGCGTGGAAATGGCATTTCATCACCAGCGAAAATTACTACGGTACGCCCAAGAAGCTGGGTAAGCCGCTGGTATTCAACATCCGTATGGACCCGTTCGAAAGCTACGACTCGATCGACAGTTACGGACATCTCCTGCAGAAGGTATCTTGGCAGTTTGCGCCGATTGGCGCGAAGCTGAAAGAGCATCTGCAATCTCTCACTGAGTTTCCGCCGGTGCAAAGCGCCGGAACGTTCGATGTCTCCAAGATCATCGAAGAGACAATCAAGAAGGGCGCGCAGTGAGAAGGCCATGCTCGGTTGGAAGGCCAGAATAGCGATTGCACGCCGCCCTGTTGCGGGGTTCAATCGCTGATATGACAGTCTCGTTGCCAGATACGGGCGGGCTCAATCTCGCATTCGCGGATGAGCCCGTCCGCGACATGATCCGGATTCCCGGCGGTGCGTTCCGCATGGGCTCCAACGATCATTATCCCGAGGAAGCCCCCGTCCATCGCGTGGCGGTGGATGGCTTCTGGATCGACCCGACGCCGGTAACGAACCGCCAGTTCAAAGCGTTCGTGAAGGCCACCGGCCACAAAACGACGGCCGAAGTGCCGCCCGACCCGAAGGATTACCCAAACGCGCTGCCGCACATGATCTATGCGGGCTCACTGGTATTCACGCCGCCCAATCATGCCGTGGATCTCCGCTTCTGGGGCGAGTGGTGGCAGTTTTTGAAGGGCGCCGACTGGCGGCATCCTTACGGTCCCCGGAGCAACATCAACACCGCGGACAATCATCCGGTTGTGCACGTGTCCTATGCCGACGCGCAGGCGTATGCGGCCTGGGCCGGCAAGGAATTGCCGACCGAAGCCGAGTGGGAGTTCGCCGCACGCGGCGGGCTGGATGGGGCCGAATATGCCTGGGGCAGCGAGTTCACCGTGGGTGGACGGCATATGGCCAATACCTGGCAAGGCGAATTTCCGCAGCAGAATCTCGCGGCTGACGGCTACGAGCGCACCTCGCCAGTGAGAGCGTTTCCACCCAATGGCTACGGCCTCTACGACATGGTCGGCAATGTCTGGGAGTGGACGACGGATTTCTACACGACAAAGCGCGAGGCGGATTCGCCAAAGGCCTGCTGCGTGCCGTCAAATCCGCGCGGCGGGCTCGAAGCGGAGAGTTTTGACCCGCGCCAGCCGGAGATCAAGATTCCGCGCAGGGTGGTGAAGGGCGGTTCGCATCTCTGTGCTCCCAACTACTGCCGGCGCTACCGCCCCGCTGCGCGCCATGCCGAGCAGGTCGATAGCTCGACAAGTCATATCGGGTTTCGATGCGTCGTGCGCGAGAGAAACGGTGAAGCAGCAAACTCAAACGGATAATTCGCTCGCCACGCCCAAAGGGTCGGGGATGTGTCTTGCGCGCTGACAGCGGCCCGAGCATGCATCTCATGCATGTCTGTTTTTGGCACTTTTGCGACATGCAGGAATGGTCCTGGCAATGTCCGTTGTTCGGCGTAGATCGGAAGTCACCGGCTGATGGCCAAACAGACGTGAAGGCCGGAGCCCAACAGGCCATTGGTGCTCGGGAGGTCCTAGGACCCGCTGGGAAGAGAAGGGCAAGAAGGGCGTTAACTTCTGCTTCTAGTGAGGCGCGCGGGAGGCTCAGGATTTCCCGGGATCACTGAGGCGCTGCAGAAGCCGAGCAGCGAAGCGCCTAAAGGGCCTCGAATTTGAAGTTGGTTTGGCAGGATTCTGGAAATAGGGGTCCCGCGCTAAAGGGGACCCATTATCGAGAGGGGGACGTGCGGGAGGGCCGTCCGGCCTCACAGCGCGAAGCGTATTATCAACACAGCGCCACCGAGCAGCACTGAGCCCGCCACTGCGCATTCAAGCGCCACCGAGACGCACCCGGCCATCATCATTGTGAGAGCTAATGCTACGGTCATGGTGCGCTACCGGGTTGCCGAACGGTCAAGGAGGTTCTTCACGCTCATGGGGTGCCACTCGCCGCCTCGCGCCGTTGGGACCCCTCGGGCATTCAAGGCTTCAGCCACGGCGCGCAACGTGTGAGCACCGGCTCTCTGTGCTTCCTTAACAATCGGCAGGACGTTGGCGGCATGTCGGTCGGCCTCAGCTTTCACCGCGACGGACTCGCTTACGCGGGCTAGGTGCAGTCTAGGGCCTCCTAGGACGACCCCGCGAGCCTTGGCCGCCGCGAGCGCTTGCCGGGTGCGGCTGGAGATCAGGGAGCGTTCCTTCTCAGCGAGCGCCGCGAACAGGTGTAGGACGAACGGGTCAACGTCCGTGCCTAGCTCGGCGACCACGAAGGGAACTCTGTGCGCCATAAGGCCCGAAATGAAGTGCACGTCACGACTGAGCCGATCGAGCTTGGCGACCGCCACGGGACACTTGAGCTTCTTGGCGGCAGCGAGCGCGGCCTTGAGCTGTGGTCTGCGGTCTAGGGCATCCGCACCCTTGCCGGTCTCAACCTCCACGAACTCAAGCGTCGCTTCCAAGCCCTCGGCTTTCGCGAACTGACGAAGCAGCTGGCGCTGGGCTTCCATCCCGAGGCCTGAGCGCCCCTGCTGCGAAGTGGAAACGCGGATGTAGGTAACAATCTGGCTTGTCATCTTGGGCAGCTCCCGGCTCTGTCAAAGAGCTATACGCCCGTTTAGATTGTGGACAACGCGCGTTTTGGAATCACAGTGATTCCGATTTGCATGGCTTAAGGCTGGCAAATGCTTGGTTCTCGCACTTAAATCCTGCATCCCACATCGACGACGCGTTGGACGCTTTCAACATTGATCTGGACCGACAAGCCCCGGCGTATCCGAAGCTCGGAATAGAGCTGCTCAGGGCTTACGTGCGAGCCTTACAGGCAATCGAACAGCGCGACACTGGGGAGCCTGTGCCAACACCGCAGCTCCACCGGCCGGCATCCAGCAGCAGCTCGGGGAACCTTCAGGACGCCTTCGAGGGCTGGAAGAAGGAGCGAGAGAGGCCTGAGGGCACAATGCATGAATACGGACGTGCCATCGAAATGTTCGTCCAGCTGCACGGTAATCTCCCCGTCGCCGACATCAAACGGTCGCATGCGCGCACGTTCCGCGAAGCGCTCCAGGTTGTCCCCAAGATTCGGAAGGGGCCACTTCTGAAAGCAACCCTTACAGAGCTGAGCGAGTACGGCCGCGCGCACCCCAAGCTGCAGAAGGTTTCCGCTGGAACAGTGAACAAGCAACTAGGCGCGGTGCAGGCCATCGCTGGCTGGAGTTATCACAACGGTCTCGTGCCCGAGGAGGTCTCATGGGCCGATCCCTTCAGGGAGATGCGGCTGGAGGAGGAGCAGTCTGAGCGCGCACCGTTCGACGCGAGCGACCTGCAGACCATCTTCGACGCGCCCCTGTTCACCGAGCGGAAGTTGCCGGTCGGCGCAAAGGGAGACGCGGGCATATGGCTTCCTGTGCTCGCACTCCTGGGAGGCGCACGACAGGCTGAGTTCGCGGGCCTGAGGGCATCCGACATTCGTGAAGAGCCTGATACCAATACGCAGCTGTTGTACCTCGTGCGTGATAGGAAGGCGGGCCGCCGGCTCAAGACTAAGACGTCAGAACGCGTGGTGCCTGTGCATCCGCAGCTGATCGCGCTGGGCTTCCTCGACTATGTCGATGCACGCCGCCGGGAGGACGGTGAGAATGCTTGGCTCTTCCCCATGGTCGCACCAGATCAGAAGGGTGCGCTCAAGGCTTGGGCCAAATGGTGGAGCCGCTTTCTGCGCACGCACGTTGGTCTGTTGGCTTTCGAACGGCGGTCGCTCACTCGGCAAAGTCGCAACGCACGCCGCTGAGGCTAACCCGCAGGGGGGTCGTGTCCTGCTTGGCCTGTTGCACAGATGGGCCGGTCCAGTGCGCCTCAAAGGCTTCTGGGCTGGCATAGACCTCATACAGCATGATCGTGTCGTCTTCCTTCTGCGGCACGAGGACTTCGAATTTCAACGTGCCGGGTTCGGTCGCCAAGCAGCGCTGAGCGTGAGCCCTTAGGTGCGTCAGGTATTCGCTCCGCTTGCCCGGGATTGTCTTGATGGTTGCCACAATTGCAAATTTGCTCATGTGTTCACCCCTGTCTCGACCTCGGAGCGTAGGAGAACTGAGTTTTTGGCCAAGGCCCGTTCATCGCTTGCAAAATAGAGGGGCCGCGCCGATAAAAGCGCGGCCTCACGTCACTGCCCCGGAGTTGTTAAATCCCGTTGGGCGTGCAGGCCATTAGCAACTTAGCTGTATTAAGAAGATTTGCTCCGGTGGAATTTATGCGGCCTTGGTTTGGGAGCACGAAGACCACGTCGTCCGGATCTTCCATCGTGTATCCTTTATCGTGCTCTTCTTCCGATATTATTACGACCCGCACAAAATTGTAGTTCGGTGTCGCAGCATTGATTGTCGCTGTGGCTAGGTCGACGGCGGCTTGCGTGGCCATCCCTTTGTTCGATCCCGTAGTCTCACGTTGCATGAGCGTGTTGAGGCTTACTACACCGGTCCAGATATCGACGATCACTTGCGCAATGCCGGGAACAGCATCTGGCGCCAATTCAAAGTCCGGGGTCGTAATTTCCTCGTTACCCCTCTTCCTCTTGATACCACCTGGTGCTCGTGGTGCCACTGAACCCTCCCTGATGAAAAGCTGCCACGGCACCTGACCGCCTGCCGGGTGCCTAGCATCATCTCACACCTGCGCCCGCAAAACCGCAAGGCCCAACGAGGGGATACGGAGTAGACGCCCTAGCAACAAACCTGCTTCAACTCCCTCCGCCTTACCCACCGCGCACTACCGCCATCGGTGCGGTCATAGCGCCAGCCGTCCCACCGCGGGCGCCCGATGCGTGCTCTATCGGTCTCCACGTCCATGCATAAATGCGTCAGCGCGCATCGTAATGACGGTGACCAGCAGCGTCGGCACTTCGGCGGGCGGCGTGGCGTAATCGACCTCCTCACCGTCAGGGAGTACATGGACCAATCGGCGAGCGCCGACGGGGCGGGGGCGTGGCGGTTAACCGCCATCAGCAATTTGGCATTTGGGATGCAAGGTGGGCTGGTGGTATCGCGCTTGTGCGCACCTCCCCAGTACCGCGTTGATGCAGCCGCCCTGTTGTCATCCGGCGTCAGTTGAAGCGTCGCCACGTACTGGCAAACATTGGTGACGTCAGAAGCAGGTCCAGATCCCGGAGCGTCCTTGTCAGGCCGAAATCTTACAACTAGAATACGAATTGCGGGGGTAAGAAGACCTAGCTGATTTGAGCCCTTGGGTGCGAATCTTTGTCGCATCCAGAAAAAAAGGAATTCACTCGGAAAGTGGAGGTTTCGAATGGCAGGGCTGGTCACGGAGTGGGTCAACGTCACGGGGAATATTTCGATCATCGCTCGGGAGTCGGGAGAGGTTTGGTTTCATACCCCGAGCGGCACGAAAGAAAACTTAGATCCATTCGCGGCACCGATGACAGGTGTGGGCTCGGCGGGCAGCACGGTCGGGCTGCTCGACGGCGCGATAAATCTCGGATTTGCTGGAATCGAAAAGCGCCTCGCACGCCCTGACCCGACGCTCGTCGGCTATATCGTAGCCTTGGTGGGCGCGTATCACACGTCTGTCGACACGCCTCGAAATCTCCGCCGCGCCGCCAGCCGCTTCAACGAGCTGGGAAGGCCCGAGGTCGCGGCCTACTTGGAAGAGCGTGCGCGCGAGGAGACCGGTCACGACCGGCTCGCGCTCAAGGATCTGCGTGCGCTTGGTGTGCCCGGCGAGCGACTCGTCGCTAACTTTATTCCGGAGGGCATTAAGCCCCTCTGCAAGCGCTTCGATGACCTCTGCATCCAGGACTATCCGATGGGCTGCATCGGCTATTCGTACTGCTTGGAGCGCATCGCCGCACTCAAGCAAGAGACCGATATCGAGAAGGTGCGGGCGATGTGTCCGCCTGACATCGATGCGACCCGCTTCCTCAGAAGTCACAGCTCCCTCGGAAGCGAAGCCGCTCACGTCGAGGAAACGATCGAGTTCGTTGCCTCCCTTCCCGCGAATGACCGCATCAGGGTCGTTCAGGAGACGTATGAATCGGCATTGATCCTGGCGCAGGGATATAATCACGAGCTTCTCAAATCCGAAGCGGAGATGCTTGAGGAGCTTGAGCAGGCGCTCGGAGAGGCGCTCCCGTATCGTCACAGCTCATATCATTTGCACGGTGAAAAGCGCGGCGCTCGGCCCGCAGCATGAGCGGAATGGCGCGATAGTCATCGCAGCTTGGCATGGCGTGAGGCAAGAAACGACGCGCCGGGTCGATGAGGGCCGCGCGAATGCTCGCGAATCGGCCGCCATGGGTAGCTGGGTAGGGCAAGCACCCAGTGCTGGTGTCGTTGCGCCAAGCTGCAGTTGTGCTTCGACGCCGGGGAAAGCCAAATATCGGCGGTCAAAGAACGCTCATATGATATCGTTGTGCGGGAGATAATATTGTGCGCGGGAGAACGCTTTCCTGGTTTTAAGCAAAGGCACCCAGATGGTGGGTCTGAAGCCAAACTCTTTCTTAATGAACTACGGCAGTGGGCAAGGGCCTCTGCAATGACGAGGACAACAACCACCGACATAGCCGAGTGGCTGGGTGGACACGGTCTAGGCCAGTACGCCAAAACCTTCGCAGAAAACAATATCGACTACTCCGTCCTTCCGGATTTGACGGAAGATGATCTCGAAAAACTCGGAGTATCTTCTCTAGGTCACCGCAAGAAGCTGCTTAGGGCCATCCAAGCGTTGACGGCTGCGCGCCAGCCCACCGGCACAGCAAAAGCGGCTGCAAGCGCCACTGTGGTGCCCCCCTCTCCTGTGCAGCATCGCGAAGCTGAATTCCGTCAGATCACAGTGATGTTTTGTGACCTGGTGGGATCTACGCAGTTATCGGAGAAGTTAGATCCTGAGGATCTCCAAAAGCTCATTGACGCGTATCGGGTGGAGTGCAGCGCCGCGATTGGGCGCTATGGAGGCGAGGTCGCCCGCTATTTCGGCGATGGAGTGATGGCATTTTTCGGCTGGCCTCGTGCACATGAGGATGACGCCGCTCGTGCTATTCACGCCAGCTTGGAGATTGTGTCCGGAGTTACGAAGATTTCAGGGCCAGTTACCTTGAATTGTCGAGTGGGTGTTTGTTCGGGTCCGGTTGTTGTCGGTGAAATTGGAGCTAGTGGTACGTGGTCGATGGACGCGGTGGGAGAGACGCCGAATATTGCCGCGCGTCTCCAGACCCTTGCCGCTGTCAACACGGTACTCATCTCGGAATCGACGAGGCGACTCGTATGGGCAGCTTTTGATTTTCAGGACCTTGGGCTCCAGGAACTCAAAGGTGTAACTGAACCTCTTCACGTGTATCGCGTGCTCTCGGCAAAAAATACAGCTAGCCGCTTCGAGGCTGCGCATACGGGCTCTCTTACCCCGCTCGTTGGACGCTCCAGCGAACTAAGCTTGCTGCTCGATAGGTGGCAGAAAGTCAAAGAGGGTGACGGCCAAGTCATATTGCTCTCAGGTATTCCCGGGGTCGGAAAATCAAGGCTGCTCCACGAATTGAAATCTTATATTCAGCAGGAACCACACGTCTTGCTGTACCATCAGTGCTCGCCCTATCACAGTCAGAGCGCGTTCTTTCCGGTGATCGGGCAGATCGAACAAGCGGCCCAACTAACAGCTCGCGAGGCCGAGGCAGATAAGATTGCCAAGCTTACAGATTACCTTCCGCGCTCAACTGACAATTCCAAAGAGCCGGTCCTGCTCATTGCCAAACTGTTATCAATTCCTTTTGAAAATCACCTTGAATTATCTGCTCTTACGCCGCAGCAAATAAAGAACAGGACGATAAGCACGCTTGTCGACATGATCTTGGCGTTTTCTGTCGAACGTCCCGCCGTCTGCATCTTCGAGGATGCGCATTGGTCAGATAACTCGACGCTTGAGCTGCTTGAATCGATTATCAGCCGGATCGACCACGCCCGCGTTCTACTTATTGTGTCGTGCCGGCCTGAGTTTCGCCCCACGTGGATGACCCATGCGAACACCACCATGCACTCGATTACTCGATTGTCGCTCACCGAAGTGAATGCGATGATCCGAGATATCTTGAGGGGAGGGAGCATGCCCCAAGCGGCGCTCGACCGGATTATCCAAAAGGCCGATGGAGTTCCGCTATTCATAGAGGAACTGACAAGCAGTATGTTGAGTGCGCCTTTCCGAACCCGAGGCACTTTCGAGCGCGCAGCGCAGCCAGCATTACTCAGGGTTCCGGACACGCTGAGTGATGCATTGATGGAGCGGCTCGACCGCGTTGCGCCGAGTCGCAAACTTGCACAGATTGCGGCTGTGATTGGGCGTGAGTTCTCCTATGATCTCTTGTCGGCTGCATCGCAAATTGACGATGACGAGATACTGTCGGCCCTCTCGCTGCTCGAACAGGCTGACATCATCTATCGAGCCGGAATTTCGCCTGTCCTTCGTTTCGCCTTCAAACATGCGTTGTTGTGTGATGCAATCTACGACTCTTTGCTTAGGAGTAAGAGGCAGCAGATACACGCGGACATCGCGGCAATCTTAGAGCATGACGTTTCGGAGCTCGCCGAAAATCAACCCCAAGTCCTGGCCTATCACTATCAAGAAGCAGGCAATCACCAACGCGCCATTCGTTGCTGGTTCGAGTCTGGGCAGGGCGCGCTAGCGCATTCCGCCAACGTCGAAGCGATTGCTAGCTTCCGAAAGGCCCTTCAGCTTCTGGGCGCTTTGCCGGAAACGCCCGAACGGATCAAACAAGAAATTGACATTCAATTGGCGTTGGGAATACCGCTTATCGCCGTTCAAGGATATGCGTCGGAGGAAATCCGCGAAGTGTTTTCTCGGGCTCATACCTTATGTGTGCAACTCGGCAACATCCCTGAGTATTTCCAAGCCCTGTTTGGGCTGTGGGGGCACTGCTGGATGGGCGGAATGAATGATGATGCGCTCCGCTTTGCTGATGAGTTCCTGTCACGGGCGCGAGCGTTGTCCCAACCGGTTCCGCTGATGGTGGCTCATAGAGTGATGGGCAGTACGTTATTGACGATTGGGAACTTCCAATTGTCAGCGGACCATTTCGTGGAGTCGATCAAACTCTCGATTGGCAAAGGAAAACAGCCCCTATCCAATCTTTACATGGTGGAACCTCAAGCGGCTTCACTTCTGCTCCTATCTTGGGACTTGTGGTTTCTGGGCTATCCGGATCAATCCCTTGCCCGCGTTTCGGAAGCGCTTGCCTTAGGTCAAGACCTTGGCCACCCCTACACGGTGGCGTTCGCTCATTACATGACTTCCGTTGTGCACCTTCTGCGCGGGGAGGCCGCTCGCGCCTTCGAAAGCGCCGAAAAAAGCTTGGAAATGTCAAAAGAACAGCGGTTTTCGCTGTACGCGATTTTGTCGCGAATTTCGCGAGGCCGAGCAGTCGGCGACCTGGGCCAACTTGGAGAGGCCCGGGCCGAAATAGCACTGGGAATCGACGAAGCGCGACGTAATGGCGTCGGCTTCATGCTTCCGATGATGGAAAGCTGGCTGGCGGACATGCACGCCAAGGCTGGAGAAAATAAGTCCGCACTATCGATTGTCGAGAGGACTCTGGCCAGTATCGGTGACGTGACTGGCAGATCATGGGAAGCAGAATTGCATCGGCAAAGAGCGCAAATTCTTTTAACACTCAACCCATCGAAGATAAGCGAAGCTGAGTCTTATCTTACGAAGTCCATTGAAGTGGCGCGCCTTCAAAGTGCCAAATCCCTGGAATTACGCGCCGCGACAACCCTTGCAGAACTCTGGCAGAACCAAGGAAGACCTGATGAGGCGCGGGTGCTGCTAGAACCACTCTGCCGTTGGTTTGGGGAGGGAGCCGAAACAGCTGACCTTAAGCGGGCGCGCGCCGCTCAAAGCACCCTGGACTGATCCCAACACCTCCTCAACCCTTGATTAGTTAGTTTCAATGCCTGCGATTATCTCGCGGTGGGATTAACTGGACATCAAATCGCAACGTGACAGCCAACTATAATACAGAGCTTCGCAGGTACCGATCGGACCGAAGCCACCAACTGACGGCGTAGTTGATTGGTGGTAGCTCCCGGTGGTAGCATTCGCGCAGCAGCCAAGCTGATTTGTCGTTGTTTTATTAGGGTTTCTGCAGTTGCCCATCGTCTCCCCTAGGGAGCGCCATGTGTTCAAGCCGCAATTGATATTCTTGATCTTTTCGACTTGATTGTCCCACTCCATTCTACCGTGGGACAGTCTTTGTTCTTCATCCGATCTCGTATCGCTCAGATCGCTGCGCTTGCGGAACTGATGCAATGCCCAGGCGCCGAAGCTGCCTATCCCCCGGCAAACTAAATCCACCGGCGGTAAGGCATTCAAGGCCTCAGATGATCAGCTTGCGCATGGCGGCATCTGCCGTTTTCTTCCGGCTTGCCGCCCTGGTATAGCGCTCAACCTCTTCCAACGTCTGATGCCCCGTGATCGCCATAATCTCGTGCGGCGTTGCGCTCGCTTCGGCGAGCGCGGTCGAGGTGGCCTTGCGGACACCATGTGCCGAGCAACGTGGAAGGTCGGCTTGACGGCACCAGTCCTTAAATTTGTTGCCAAAACCATTCGCTGTGAAGGGTTTGCCGAATTCGGTTAGCAGGAAGATCATTCTATTGCTGACCTCAGCCGCCGCGATGCTCTCGGCGAGAGCCGGGTGCACCAGTATATCTATGTCGATCGGATTTCGATGTTCGTTCTTCGCTTGGCGGAAACGGACCCGGCCTTCTCGAATGTGCTGGCGGCCGAGCCTGGGCGCATCCTCGCGGCGGCCGGCCGTATAACGAAGTAGGTCCAGAGCAAGCCGCGCTTGCGTGCCGAGGGGATGGCGGTCGTAATATCGCTGGATCTCCTCGTCCGTCCATGTGTGGTGTCCATCCGACCGGTACTTGAGTTTCTTGACACCGATCGTCGGGTTGACCCCCGTTTCGCCGGCCTCGTTGGCCCAGGAAAACATGGCACGAAGCGCTTTTATACGCTGATTGGCTGCGGCCGGTGTTTCAATTTTGGCGTCGCGAATTCGGCGCACGTTGCGCGCCTGCATCGTGGCGACAGGCTTAGCCCCGTGCTCACGCGCAATCTCGTCCAGCGCGCGGCGTTGCCAGTTTTGCGTGCTGCCGTCCAACGCCCTGTAAGCGGCACTCGCATAGTAGCGAATGCAGAGATAACGCAATGAACCTTTTTTTGACTCGTTAGCCTGCCGCATCGGCGCGATAGCTGCCGCCGCGATGGCTGCTTGATATTCCTCTAGGAACTCGGGCGTGCCGGGAAGGGCGTGAATGCGTACTTTGCGTTTTCCCGGCAAGCGAACGTAACAACGCACGTTGTCGTGACGATCGACATCCTCGCTAAAATACTTGAGACGCACGCGCATTTGTTTGCCGAGTTTCAATCCCATGAATTTTCTCCGCCATCGTCGAATGCATCAAAAGCGCAGTCAAGCTTCTTGAGGTCAAAAACAACCCGCCCCCTAAGTCTTTTCGGCCCGGGCATCTCGCCGGCTGCGACCATTTTATCGAATGTCGATGGGCTAATACCGACATATTCAGCGGCCTGAGAACGAGATAGGCCGCGCGGCGGCAATGACGGCGGCAACGTGCTACAGCGGCGCGCGGGTGACTTATGGTCGGGCATGATCAAACCTGAAGGATACAGACAGTTTCGTGGCGCCCGGTGCATGCCGTGCTCAATCACTGGGACTGGCTTTCGGTCTTAGTCCGGGACAGGAAGAGCGAGTGGCGCGGGCGGTAGATAAGCGACGTTTAGCGGCGTGGTTGGACTGCCGTGTTCCATGGCGAGGCGCGTGAAATCGGCGGCATTGCCACGATATTTTTGAGCTTCCCGCTAAGGCAGCCTGCTAGACGCGTTAGAGCCGAGTGCCAGACCGCGTATCGTGCACGTGCGAGCGCGACTCCTTCGATTGTAGGCTGCGCCCACTCCAACGGACAATGCGCTCCGGTGCTGTAGCGATTTTTCCCGTATCTGGTCCCTGTGACAGCTGGCTTGCCGTTGCCGAGAATAGACGGTCGGATTTTCGGCAATCCGACATTCCAAATCGGAGAAATGCCGGTGCAGGCTTGCTCGATAACTAGCGCAATCTCGTCGAAGACAAGAAACTGCTCACGTGATGCAAGGCCCACCAGGTTGCCGAGAAGAAGTTCTTTCGACTCGCGCCAATCAACAACAGCATTAGAACTAAGCTTTCCGACTTCGCGTGCAACAATGAGCGCGTCACTGTCGGGGAACGCAGAAACGTCACCCAAGCAGTCTCTGCGCGGGCTGGAATCAATACTGCAGCCTAAACGCAAATGCCGCTCGAGCATTGCCCACGAATTTTGATATCCGTATCCCGGCACGGAGCGTCGCGATTTTTGGTCGCAAAACGTCCATTGCAGAAGTCGTTCAATCTCGACCTGCTTCATTGCTCTTCCAACGATGTTTACAATTTGGCGCTTACTCGCCGGTTCGTATCACCATAGAAAAATCCAACCGAGCAGCAAGGGGACCCTGTCAAAAGTAGGGGTAAAAGTGTCTTCAAGCAGCTGATTTCATTTAGGTAATTCAATTCTTGAATTTGACCCAAAAAAGCGCAGTTGGCGCTCAAACAGATGCGCTTTAGGGTCAAGCCCTTGAATAGAATATCATTTCAGGCACGCTCTTTAACGAGTGATTCTGCGCTAGCTTCTTTTGGAATACCGAATGACGCTTACCGGGCCGATCCCTCTGAATTCGTGAACAGCCTGCGTCAGTTCTTGAGCGGATCACGTGTTTCTGGCGGCAAGATCGAAGCTTTGGGGGAGAGCATTGCATCTGCCGCCGATGGCGCGATCCAATGGGACGCAGTGATGACCGATCTTGAAAGACTCGCCGAAGTCGACCCAGAGAACGAGGGCAACGCACTACGTCCAGAAACGCCATCGCTTTCTGCGGCTGGTCTGACCGCAGGCGAAATCGATAGGCTGGCACGCAGCCTCAAACCCGACCAGTGGTTGGCGCTGACGCTTATTCCGATTCCGAGCGTACCTGTGTTCGAGTACAGGGCGCGCGAAAACGAATAACCGTTGTCGCAGCCATTAGTCCGATACAAATGAATAGAAGCGAGCGTTTCATAGTTTCCTCCAGTGTTCAGAGCGCTCGTAACCTCCGACAAGTACAGAAGGTTCCTCGCTGCGACTTAACGCCTACGAATTTTGCAACAGTTGTATTTATCGCTCGGAAGCCGGAGAGGACGCGCGGTCAGAGCGAGGGGAGTCGACAGGCTGAAGTGCGCCGCAAAGTGGGCTCTTCTTATGCACCAGAGCAGTCGGCCGAGGTCGGTGCCATTGACCCAGCGCCCGAGCACTGGTGTCAGGTAACAATGCCGCGCCTTCCATGGGTCGGCCGCCCGGCGTCATGCAGCGTTGTTCGCCAAGCGGGCGCAAGCGGCAGCTCGAACTTTTTCAAATGCGCGAACTTCGATCTGCCGTACGCGCTCCCGTGAAACGCCATATCGTTTCGCGAGATCCTCCAGCCTGACCGATGGTTCGGACAGGAATCGCGCTTCAAATATGCTTCGTTCTCGCGGGTTGAGGACCTCCATGGCGCCGGCAAGCGCCTGACGCCGCTGTTTGGCTTCCTCCTGCTCGGCGTACACGGTTTCGGGACTGGATGCCGGGTCGACCAGCCAGTCCTGCATTTCGGCCGCCTCGTCTGCATGCACCAAAGCGTTGAGCGACACGTCGCCGCCCAGGCGCCGGTTCATTTGGATGACGTCGCTTTCCTGCACGCCGAGCCTCTTGGCGATCATCGCGGTGTGCTCCGGACGGAGATCGCCATCCTCCAGTGCCGAGATTTCCGCTTTTGTCCTCCGAAGGTTGAAAAACAGCTTCTTCTGGGCGGCGCTGGTGCCCATTTTTACCAGCGACCACGAACGTAGGATGTATTCCTGTATCGAAGCCTTGATCCACCACATAGCGTAGGTCGCGAGCCGGAAGCCGCGCTCGGGCTCGAAGCGCTTCACGGCCTGCATGAGGCCCACGTTTCCCTCGGAAATGATATCCGCAATCGGCAGCCCGTAGCCGCGATATCGCATGGCGATCCTGGCGACGAGCCGCAGATGGCTGGTGACAAGGTGATAGGCGGCTTCACGATCGCCGTGCTCGCGCCAGCGCATCGCATAGGCCGCCTCCTGGTCGGGCCGCAACATCGGAAACTTGCGAATTTCCGTAAGATATTGCGTCAACCCGGCGTCGAGTGACAGCATCGGAACAGTTGCCGTGACTCCCATTGCCACCTCGTCTTATCGTGTGTCGACCCTTCCGTCGCTTCGCACTTTCGGCTCTATGCGAACCGAGTGGCATCCGCAGCACGTCGAGCGCGCTTGACGGTAACCGGAATGACCCGGGCGTCATCGGTCCGCACGTGGCGGGACTGAAAGGGCCTAGCCTTGTCGCTGCTCCAGGCTCTTGCGTCCTGCTGCAGCCGGCTTGCCCATCGGTTCTCCAACCGGTCGATCACGTGACGAGGCAATTTAATATCTCTCATGGGATCCTCCTCAGGCGGCCAGAACGCGCGATGTCGAGAAACGACGATTTGGCTTGCCGCCCGGCGGGTTGCGCGGCCGGCCGTCCAGTTCGCAAAGGGCCTCGAGGATGGAATCAATGGTCACGGGCGCCTTCAGTCCTTTCGGAGCCCGCAGCGCGGGACATGAGGCGATCGCCGAAGCGTCCGAGGCCCAGGAGGCCAGGATCGCGCGCTTCTCCGCCAGCGTCAGGTCCGGATGCGATACCACGTCGTTGGGATGCTCGAAGACGGTGCCGGGGTGCAGCAGGGCTTGGAAGTCGAATACGTTGTCGTTGATGGCGGTCGTCGGCCGCATGTTTTCCTCCATTCTACGACGAGGGGGCGGCAGCCCGACAACAACGAGGCCGGGCCGTCGCGGGTTGTTCGCTCAGGCCGCCTTGGATTCGAGCTGATGGACGTTGCTGCCGTTGATGGCGATCCGTCGCGGCTTCATGGCCTCGGGGATCTCCCGGACCAGTTCGATCTTCAGCAGGCCATTGTCGAAGGACGCGTCCTTGACTTGGACGTAGTCGGCCAGGTTGAACTGCCGTTTGAAGTGGCGGGTCGAGATCCCGCGATACAGGAATTCGCGCTCGGCTTTCTCGGTTTTGCCGCCCTCGATGGTGACGACGTTCTGCTCTGCAGTGATCGAGATTTCGTCCGGCGAGAAACCCGCGACCGCCAGCGTGATCTGGTAGCGGTCTTCGGCCAGCCGTTCGATGTTGTAGGGCGGATAGCCTTCCTCGGCACCGCGCTGTGCGGTCTCGGCGAGGTCGAAAAGACGGTCGAAACCGATGGTCGACCGGAACAGGGGAGCGAAGTCATAAGTGCGCATAGCCAGATCCTCCAAGGAGCAAAATGGTTAATAGCGGCACCGGACACGACCGGTGCCCGTCTGGATTTCTCGGGCCCTTCAGGCGCCCGGGAGCCACCTCACGGTGGTGACCTAGAAATTACAAAACTCGGTTTTGGTTTCAAGGGGTGCTCTGAAAATTTTTCAGCCCCGTCTGTCACCTCCGCTTAGGGCACTGAGGCCGGCCCGGGCAGTCCTTCAATGGACGGGCCGCGAGACACTGAAATTATAGATGGGACAGCGCGGAAATAGGCCGTGCCGGATGTAAACCCCTGCGACACCGTGTTGAACGTGAAGGTGATCAGCGCCCTGTTGGTAGCGCCGGAGTTCTTCGCATGTTCGAATGTCCGCTTGAGCAGTTCACTGCCGATGCTGCGCCCCTGATGATCGGGCGACACGAATAGCTGCGCGAGAAACCACAGGTCGCCGCAAACCCAGCTCCATGCGAAGCCGAGAATTTCACCGGCCTCCTCCGCCACCCACAGCCCGTCAGCATCATCCTTTAGCGAAAACAGCTGAAATGCGGGTGTCGGGGCAACTATCGCCGATCGAGTTCAGGACATCCCGAATTTCCGCAACTGCCTGATCCGGAGGGACGCCGGGCGGCGGATCCGGCGGGCAGTCCCTGTCGTCTTCCGGCCGCGCGAGCAGTGGCAATTCACGAAGCGGTCAAGCGGACCATCCACCTCGGAAAGGACCTCGCGCAGAGACAGCTGGCGTGCTGGTGGGATCAGCTTCAGCGTATTCCGGTCTCGTAACTTACTCCGCTGTGCTCGCCGTTACGGCAGCGTTAGCACCAGTAGCTGCGACCGAGCGAACCCCAGCCACATAGATCTCGACCACCCTTTCGAAGATTTCGTCATAGGAATGCACGTGTAGGAATGAGCCCAAGATTTGATGTGCGGCAAAGCCGCGCACCAAGCTCCGAAGCATATGCAAGGCGTCTTCTGCGTGTCGCCCTTGTACGCCACATTCGGCGAAAACGGATTTGATGAGACCGCATAGTTCTTCGTGGCCCGCCCGCCACTCGGCGCAATCAGTTGTGGGCGTTCTCGAAGCAGCGGCCCACAAGGCGGGGCGCTCCATCGCAAATTGTCGCATTTCTAGGGCAACTGACTTAAGTGCGTCAAAAGCCGTTTTGCCCTCGCAAGCTGTCCTCAGCCTAAGAAGCAGATGATAGCCCTTAATGGCAAAGAATCTTCGCAATTCCGGAACTAAACAACGCTTGTCACCGGAGAAATTTTCGACCTCTGAGGCAAGATCTCTTGCAAGCAGCTGATCCCATGATGCCGATAACATTTCATCGACGTTTATTTCGTGGTTCATGCATCCAGCTCCGCATTCAGCACAAAGGTCGGTTGCTTCCGCAGATACGCGACTTCAATCACGTTGCCCCATGTACTGACTCTTCTGCATTGCCTGGAGACCGGGTTTTTAGAGGACGTGAATAAAAGATGGAACTCGGTAAGATCACCCGGAAGACTTACTTGAAGCCGGGCTCCGGTGTCCCACACGCACAAGACCAGGCAGTTTGTCGACCACAGCCCATCGGCCGACACGCATCTTGCGCAAATTGGGGTGGAGAAAGTTACGCGCTTCGGCTCCGTTTGAATAAACGGCGGGAACCCCAGCGTTTGCTTGTTCCTGTCCTTCTGGTGGTGATGCGACTTTGGTTGCATTTTTAGCCCCGTATTTTTACGGAAATCGGCAAAAATAGCTACTAAGTGACGTTCACAACCCATTTTCGAGTTGCTGCTATTTCTACCTGATGGTCTGTCGTTTCAATCGACTGTCATGGACCAATTCATCGGCTAATCTACGGGTAAGGAACGGCAAACACGTGAAAACGATCTTCTCGACCTCCTCAGTTCACCCCCGCGACCGATTTGATTATTGGCACAGCCTCGCCTGCATGGAGATCGTAGGTCACGACTCCTTGCCGGAAAATCGGGCCACGTTCCACGCTGAGATCAAGGCCGCGAAGTTTGGCAACCTGGACCTTGTTGAATTCAGCAACTCGCCGATGCACGTGTCTCACACTGTGGCCCACGCCGAGCGCACCAGGCCGGACACGATGTTCCTGTGTTATCAGTTGTCGGGCAGCGTCCTTATCGTTCAAAACGCGCGTGAGGTTAACCTGGACGCCGGTTCGCTAATGTTGCTTGAGCCGCGCTTGCCTTATGATGCGCGGTTTGCGCTAGACTCGAAAACCCTCGTCATTAAGGTTCCGCGTCGCGAGTTGCGAGCACGGATCGGTGGAAACCGCGAGTTGATCGGGCGACGGGTGACGGCCGAGCTGGCGGACGATAAGCTGGCGCTTTCGATAGCTGCAAAACTGCCTTCGCTCGTTGGGATGACAGCTTCCGTAACGGAGGAAGTGGTCGGCAATCACGTGCTCGACTTGATCGGACTATCCATTGCGAGAACAATTGGGAGCTCTCCCGTTCGCGTCTCGAATTTAAAAGCGTTATTGCTGGGACAGATTCGGTCAGTGGTAGAAGCGAAGCTCGCCGACCCCGACATCGACGGACAAAAGGTTGCGCATAGTGTTGGCATAAGCGTCCGATACGCCAATGCGATTCTCGCCGAACAGGATTCCTCGCTTCATCGTCTCATTCTGTCACGACGGCTCTCGCGTTGCCGGGTTGCTCTTGAAGACCCCAACCAAGTCTCTCGAACCATAGCTGAAATTGCGCAGGGATGGGGGTTTTCGGACATGACGCATTTTGGCCGCTGCTTCAGAGCGGCCTTTGGAGTTTCACCCCGCGAGTATCGGAAAGCGGCGGCGCAATCCCTGCGAGGTGATCGGCTCTGACCTCGGGCGAAAATCGTCGCGATCTAAATCTCGGTCCGCTTAGGGTCAAACGGCGACCCAGCCCGAATGTCCGCTTTTGGGCGCAAAGCTGCCGTTCACGGGCATGTCCGCTCGTGGGGGTAGAACAGAAGTCGGATTTCGGGACCTTCTGGTCCGTTGATGACCCTCAACGGACGTCGCGATACGCCCGCCCCCGAGCGGGCTCCCTCTATCTTGTGACCGGTCCCATTTGGCTCCATTTTGCCGTTCTATTTGAAATGGAGGTGGCGTATAATCGCTGCGCCGCGCACCCTCCACAGGCCACGATATGGCAATAGAGCGCACCAGCAACTCATTTGACCCTCTGGAGTTTCTCGCCAAAGTTGGGGCGGGAAAAACGATATCGGTTTATCGCAAGGATCAGATTATCTTCTCTCAAGGAGAAGTCGCCGATACGATCTTTTTCCTTCAAAAGGGCGGCGTCAAAATTGTCGTGCTATCTGACCAAGGCAAAGAAGCGGTTGTCGGTATTTTAGAACCTGGCCAATTCTTCGGCGAAGGGTGTATGAATGGCCATTCGCTACGGATCGCGACGAGCACCGCGACGGAAGAAAGCCTGATCACCTCGATATCAAAGTCGGCAATGATTGCGGTCCTGCATGACGAACCGAAATTTTCGGAGCTATTTGTAGCTTATCTATTGACCCGAAACAACCGGGTTGAAGACGATTTGATCGACCAACTATTTAATTCGAGTGAGAAACGACTTGCGCGGCTGCTGCTTCTGCTCGCGAGATTCGGAAAGGAGGGCAGCCCAACACCTATCAGCCCAAATATCAGTCAGGAAACCTTGGCCGAAATGATCGGCACGACGCGTTCTCGCGTAAGTTTCTTCATGAACAAATTCCGTAAGCTGGGCTTGATCAGTTACAACGGAAAAATAGAGGTTCACAATTCGTTGTTGGATGCGGTCCTGCGTGAAAAGCCCCAACTAAAAAGGGATGGGGAAGCAGATACCCCTGAGAAACGGGGCGCGTGACCCTCCGCTACGCGGGCTCTTGCGTCATAGAACGACGCTGCATCAAGCACGAAGTTTCCTTTGAAGAACGACTGGCAGAACAGGCCCGAAGGTTTAGAGAGCAAGCCAAAACGCGGACGGCTTGAAAATGAAGGCGCACTACTCACCTCGTCGGCACTGTTAGGGTCTAATGCTCGTGCGGGAACGTAGCAATCTTTCGGGCGGCCCTGCCATAGCTCGACATCATGGACCGTCTGCAGCGGCGAGACGATTTGCGAGACAGTTTTGGTTCCATATTACAGTTCGTCGCGAACGAGTCGACATCAGCCGCACAGCGATGGCTCGCTAACGCGCCACGTCATATTCTCTCTGCGCAACCTTTTAGTATTGCTTCCTTGTAAACGTCCTTTAGCCCGGGATCGGCGAGAATAGCATCGCCTGCGTTGAAGGTTTTATCTTCAACCCACTCAGCAGCGGGCAGCGATTTAGACAAAGCCGCCTTGCTCGTTGCGTAAGCCACGCGAGTAGACGATTTGCCATACGGAACTTTTTCGTAGAATCGACGAACCCGGTTCATTCATTCGATCCGTTCCGTTTTGCGGTGGCTGCATCCACCTCCTCGGCCAGCTTTTGCCACTCTTCGGCAATCTTGAGCCAATTCGCCTTGTCAGCTGGCGTGCGAGCTTGCAGGGATCGTAGGCGGCAGTCGTCAGCATTATGGCGATACAGTTCGACGTCCGTCACTTCTTCACACTCACCGAGACAGATTCCTTCGCTGCCTTAAAGCGCTCTGAAGAGCTCGTTTTGACGGCCCATCGCCACAAATTTCCCTCACTGTAATTCCTGCGTTGCTCAGAGACCAAAGTGAGTTTCAATTTCTTTACCCTAGCTTGGACGCCCATGAATGATCGCTTCAGCTCTTTGCCGATCAAGCGCGCGTCCCTTCCGGCGTGGACGAGAGACCGCAATGTGTCGTCCTCTTCAGCCGTCCACCGGCGTGTCTTGTAGGGCGCCCTCTGAGTCGTCATTTACTCCAGCCGTCAACGGTCATGCCGGAATTTACAACCTGGGGGACTGTTTGAGCAAGTAGGGTTGCGGACTATGCCGGGCGGTGATCCCCGTGTCGATGCGATCCACGTCGCCTGTTGGCATCTTTGAGACATGCCGCCTATCCTGTGAATGTCCGTTCGCCGGGGTAGACCGGAAGTCGCCGTGGTCCGGTCAAACCGACGCGAATGACCCAATTGAGACATTAGTTCGCCGCCAGAACTGACATCGGCCCCTTCAAGTATGTTAGTCTGAGCCAGTACGATGCGTGGTATTCAGTGGGGATCCATCCATCAAAAGGGTCACGTCATGAGCAAACGTGAAAATGAAGCAAGCAAGCTCCGTCCATCGGATAGGCCCCTGAACGAATACGAGCAGGAGCAAAAAGCGCTGCGCAAAAACCTAGAACGGCTCAAGGCTGAACGACTGGCGAGAGAGGTTGCCAAGTCGAAGGACGGTTAGAAATCGGAACTCTGTAGCGGCGGGCCGGGCGGCCTCGGTAATTCCTCTATCCCCGGTCGGGGTCGCTTTCGGTTTCTTTGCCTTTACAGTCGCATTTTCGTTCCCACATTATTTGATAGGGCACAGGAGGCTGAGATGAAATCGGAGTTCTTCAGCATGTTCGGAATACCACCCACCGAATGCGAAATCGAAGCCCGCAAAGATGAATTGGGTGTGCCGCGACTGTGGTTTCGATCAACGGGAAATCCGCTGGTCGGCTTGGATTTGACTGGTGCTACCCAGCTTCAGCATTTGTTGACTGATGCCGGCGAAGCCAATCAGGCGAACGAAATTGGTCAACACATCGCCAAAGCGCAGCACCTTCGATAATTGTTTTTCAGGGGTGATCCTGCAGATAGCAGTCAGCCCGAGGGGAGTGCCTTTAGGGCTTCCGGGTATTACGCAACTTCTCCTGGGCCGCCTTATATTCGTCTTCGAGGGGCAGTTTGTCGAAATCGGGCTTGTAGCCGTTCTTCTCGTATGTCGACCTAGGTATCGGGATGGAAACGCCGTCGTATTCAACCTGAGCCGACTGATCTGGTGTTTTAAATAATCCGGTAGGCATGATGCCAGCCCTCCTTGCTTTGGCTAAAGCATATCACGAGGACCTTGATCGCCCCGGCTCACCCAAACAAAAAGACCGCCGGAGACCGGCGGTCCTTTCGTTTACAGTTGGGATTGATGCGCTCGACTTTGCTCTAGCCTTAGACAGTGGCCGCTATGGGTCTCTTATGTCACTTGTTGGTGCTAGCCGGTGCGAGAACCTATCGATCAAACCTAACCTTCCTTAAAACTGGGCGCGGCTCAAGGAAGATCAAGTGAGGGATGCTGACCTAGCCTCTTGCCGATGTTGGTGAGGTCAATACCCTTCGCCTTGACGTTGGCTGCGAGGATGTCTGGATCGTTTGTCGAACAAGATCCGTTTACCGGCGACCTCCACGAGCGCGGAGAAGCCCCAATCCTTCTTCATTGCGGCATCCTGACGGCCGTACGGACATTCCTGTCACAAGGGGCGCCATTCGAAAATGCCCTTCCTTGCCAGCAATCAACCCTGGCGCTTGCCGTCCTCCACACTCACTGAATCTCAATTCCGCTGCGCAACATTGACTTCGCGAATCGCCAGATAAAGGCTGACCGTACCTACAATGACGGGAAGTAGTCCTATGAGCACCAGGCCCAAGACGAGCCAGCGCCGATCGCGCTAGCAGCAATGCAAAATCCAAAGGCAATGATACCTACCGAGATTGAGAGCGAGAATGCGTCATTCATGATGACCTCCAAAGACCTATGCCTGTCGGATGAATGCCAGCCTCTCAGTAAGTTTCGGCATCAAAGCCAACGGAGGTAATTTAGCCCGGATGTCTTAATTCGCCCGTGAGAAGCTGGGTGACCTCCGGCAATTTAAGGAGGCCTGCTACATCGCAATCGACGCAGCGGAATTTGCGTCCTCCCGTCTTCACGAGCACAAATCGCATAGGCATGCTGCACTTCGGGCAGTTCGGAGGCGGGGAATTCTTGGGCATGGGATCTCCCTTTCGCCAAGGCGGGAGCTCAACACTCTCAGTCACCGACAACAGCCGAAAGCGCGAAACCGGTGATAAATCACCGTGCGCCTTTTAACGGTCCAATAGCGAGTCAATTCCGAGCAATCGACACGGCATTCAGGCACTCCGCCATTTCCAGTTTATATCGGCGCAATAGCGGTTTCGTTCGATCAGCCGGATGAAGGATCGGCTGGCGGCTTCCGCACTCGACTACCAACATTGATTGGCATTGAAAGTAGCGTAGCGACATCCGATCTCATCTTTACCGATGTCTGCTTCTGGCACTTTTGAGACATGCCGACCGGCCCTGACGATGTCCGCTTCCGGGGGAAACCGGAAGTAGTCCGCCGACGACCAAAGTGTCGCTTTTGACCCAATCCGGTCCTAAGCTGGGCCGGAATTCGCAGGGCAGCAGTCTCCCACCGTACTGAGGTGTGCTATCGTTTTGGTCAGCGCGGGAGGCGATGGTAGTGAGGCGACGCGAGTTCATTACTCTGCTCGGCGGCGCGGCGGTGGCGTGGCCGCCGGCGGCGCGCGCGCAGCAAGCGGCGAGACCGCCGCTGCTGGCGATGTTCCATCCGGCAATCCCGCCCGCGCTCCTGACTGAAACGGGCGGGGGCAGCGCATGGCGCGCCTTTTTCGGCGAGCTGCGCCGTTTAGGTTACGTGGAAGGACAAAGTCTGATCATCGAACGCTACTGGGCCGAGGGACGTCACGATCGTTATGCCGAAGTGGTCCGTGAAATCGTGACCCGCAACCCGGATGTGATCGTCACCGGAACGAATACCGTCGTGACCGTGTTCAAGGCGGCAACCGGTACGATACCGATTGTTGCTTTCATGCTGGATCCGCTGCAGGCGGGGCTGGTGACCAACCTGCACCGGCCCGGCGGCAACCTCACCGGCATCACGCTTGATGCCGGCATCGAGATCTGGGGAAAGCGGCTGGAGTTCTTGAAAGAAGCCATTCCTTCGATGCAGAAGGCCGTATTCCTGGGGATGCGCGGCGGATGGGAAGGGTCTGTGGGGCAAGTCTTGCGGGGTGCCGCCGCGCGTTTGGGAATTTCGCTGGCTTTTGTCTTCCCGCAGGAGGGGAAACCCTCGGAGATTGAGCGCGTCTTCGATGCGATAGCGGAGCAACGGCCGGACGCGGTGCTGGTGAGCGGAGAGGGCGACCTCTACGCCAACCGCCAGCTCATCGCCGAACTCGCCGTGAAAAAACGCTTGCCGACGATATGTCCGTACCGCGATTACGTCGAAGCCGGCGCGCTGATGGGCTATGCGCTCGATCTCACGGAGCTGTTCAGGCAGTTGGCCGATGACGTGCACAAAATCCTGAAAGGTGCCAAACCGGGTGACATTCCGATTTACCAGGCGACCAAATTTGAACTCCTAATCAACCTGAAGACGGCAAAAGCGTTCGCCCTGACCCTGCCCCCGGCGCTGCTCGCCCGCGCCGACGAGGTGATCGAATAATTCTGCCATGTCCGTTCATGGCACCTTTGAGACATGCCCGCCTATCCTGAGAATGTCCGTTCACCCCGGGTAGACCGGAAGTCGCCGTGGTCCGGTCAAATCGACGCGCATGACCCAAGGCGGACATCGACCAGACTTTTGCATGGGTCTGCATGAGCAGAGCATGTATGCTGATTCCGGTCATTGGACGGAGGCTTATATGCTGCGGAGAGAATTCATCGCAGGAGCGGCCACCTTTGCATTGTCGGCCGGGCCGCTCCGGGCGCGTGCGCAACAGTCGGCGGCGCGCCGCACGCGCATCGGCGTCCTGATCTACAGCACTCCGGAACGCGATCCGAACACGCAAGCGCTTCTAGAAGGAATTCGCCAACTTGGCTATGTCGATGGCCAGAACGTCACTATCGAATACCGGTATGCTCAAGGTCGGCCAGAGCGGCTTCCCGAACTGGCCACGGAGCTGGTTCAGAGCAAACCCGATGTGATCTTTGCCCTCGGGGGCGATGTAATGTCACATGTCGCGAAGGCTACTCAGGTGATTCCGGTTGTCTACGCCATGAGCGCCGATCCCGTTCAACTCGGCATTGCCAAGAGCCTGGCGAAGCCCGGCGGCAATTCGACCGGTGTCACGTTTTTGTCGGACCAACTCGCGGCCAAGCGGCTCGAAACATTCAAGGAAGCGGCTCCCCGCATAGCACGGGTTGCGCTCGTTCGCGATGCCAGCCACGCCGACAACGAACTGCCGATCGCCGAGCGCGCAGCAAAAGTTTTGAAGCTCGAGTTGCTGCCGGTCGGAATACACGATCCTGCTGAACTCGACCGAACACTTGAAACGGCGAAGGAGTCTGGCATCGACAGCCTCTACGTCGTATCGTCACGGCACACGGTGGCCAACGCGCAGCGCATCGTAGAGTTTGCCAATCGGCAACGCATGCCGCTGGTGGCTGGATGGGGTGCATGGGTTCAGGCAGGCGGCTTGATCTCGTACGGACCTAATGTCACGGAGATGATCCGCCAGGCGTCGCGTCACCTCGATGCGGTACTCAAAGGCGCTAATCCTGGCGATCTTCCGGTGCAGCAACCAACCCGATTTGAGCTGTTCGTCAATTTAAAGACGGCCAAGGCGTTAGGCATCGATATTCCAGAGTCATTTCTCCTCCGCGCCGACAAGGTGATCGAATAGAACCAGTTCTGTTGCAATGCATGAGTGTGCTTCTGGCACCATTCGGAAGTAACGCGATGTCCGCCCAGAGTCCGTTATATGCGGCAAAGCCGACATCGGAGCTCGCTGAGAGCCGCTTGATCCGCCCGGCAACAAACCCTCAACCGCCGCGCGGCCCGCTGAGAGCGTTCAGCCAGTCCCGGCGGGGGGGGGGGTGCTCGAACTCATCGCCACTGCACCGGTAACGACGGCGCGGCTTCGTAGACTAGAACGGGAGGCGCGTGGAGTGGCACAAGGGACGCGCACCAATTCCGGGCTCAACGAGGATGTTCGACGACAATAAACGCCCTTACATTACATCGCGTATTCTCGCCGTCGTTCACCTCGACGCCGACATACCTTCCATTGCGGTCTTCGGTTTGAGCGATCCGGCCTATAACGGCAGCAACCTCACGCAAGGCATGACGACGCAGCTTGTTCGTCGGGAAACACACGCCCTTTGTGGTCTTCTGATAGTCTTCCATCTTGGTGCTTGTGAAAGTAAAAGCGAGCCATCCGTCTCGAGCCGCTGCGTGAACTTACCCCTAAGTGATTGCAGAGGCCAATATTCAGGAGGAGGTTGGCGACCTGACCGACTACATTCGCAGCAGGCTAACGGCGGTCACCAAAACCGAAGGCGACCGGAAGCGCTAGCTCAGCTTCTCGTTTCGCATCCGCTCTTTCTCCAATCTTCCGACAGCTCTTGCAGCTTGGCTTTGGTTGTGGCGTCGCCAACTTCCTCCAGTAGCCTCCGCGACTGTTCAAGCTGTTGCTTCCGACTTTGCATCGCTCCACCTCCTGCAAAGACGACGGCGAGCAGGCAGAATTGTTCAATCTTATTTTGGTTAGCGCCTGCTTGGGGTGAAGGGCGGCCTTTGAAGCCTCTAATTCGGCAATCAATTCTGCGATCCCCGGCCAGTATCAGGAACATTGGCATCGCGGTTCTGTTGAACGTTGTTCCTCCTTCCAAAGGTACGCCTGATGGCCGACGACAACACACGAAACCCGAATGTAAAGCAGCCCGGCGAAAACCCGGAAGGCAAGTTTCACTACAACCCTGGAAACATGGCCGGGAAAAAACCCGGCGATCCGGAAGAGACTGCCGAAAATCGTGGTGAGCTACCAAACCAGCCTGAGAAAAAGGACGACGACTAACTTACCAAGTTGGAGGCTTGCCAGTGCCCCGTTATTTTTTCAATGTTGAGGACGGCCACCGATTTTTTGATGCCTCGGGCTTTGTTTGCGAGAACGATACCGCTGCACTCATAAGGGCGTCGGTACTCGCCATAGGCGTATCACTCGATAATCCCGAGGACGATCCTCAACGACGAATCGCAATAATTAATGATGCGGGGCGTGAGATTGGCACTGTGCCGGTATATTCCAAGCCGTCCTACCAAAACCCGGCCAAATAGGCAGCCAGCGCGCCTTACTTATCGGTGTCTGCTGTCCGTATCTCGATCGCGCCGCACTTGTTACATTTGAAGACACGATCTTCAAACCCGCTAAGACCGGGTATAAGGCGGGCGTGTTCCATGGTCGCTCCGCACCTGCACCGAATCCGAATGGCGGGGTTTAACTGCAGCATCGACGGCCTGCCTTAGTGTTCGATGCGGGGTAACGATGTGGCCTAAGCGGACATATCGATTGAACAAAGCGCCGCTAACCGTCCGGCGGGATATCACCCAACTGAAGCGGCCTTACTTCGGATGCTCTGCGGATTTCGGAACCATGCGGCCATCTTGTATTTCGTGAGTGATGGCCTCTGCCGGCGCGGCTGGCGGGGTTACCGTATTGAGCAGATTGGCAATGGCAGTCACAAGCTGCGCCAGCGCAAACGGCTTGGCGAGCAGAAGGCTATTTGGAACGCCCTTGGATGCCCATTCATCCCCGTGATTGCCGGTAATGTAGACAACGGGCATTGCCGAATCTACCTCTCTTGCGGTGCGGCCCACGTCCCAGCCGTCCATGTTCCCACGTAGCTCGATGTCAATCACGACCGCCCGAAATTTGGAATCCTCTGATTGGAGAAGCGTCCCCGCTTCATCGCCTGACGCGGTAATGATTGATTCGAAACCACCGTCTGAAAGAGCCTCTACGACCAACGCTTGAATAACCGGTCGTCCTCGACGACCAGAATCGTAACAACGTCATCCACTTCACTAATCCCCTGGGCTGCCCCTCCAAGGGGTAAGAGAAGCTGAACTCATTCGTTCCGGAATTATGTGCAAAAGTGAACATAACCGGAGAACTACGGGGGTTTAGTTTTGTGGTTTCCAGCCACGCACAGGCCGAAATAGGCCACTGCAAAAGTAAGGAATAAGTGGCAATCCCGGCTGCTTCCCACCCCAGCACAAAAAGGGAATGGCACAAACTGCGCATGAACAAAATGTGGAAGGGAGTTTCGGGAATATTCGGCAATGACAGGCGTTTCGGGTTTGTCTGGAGGACACCGGGCATATGTATCGGCCTCAACGCTCTTCGCCGTAGGGCGCTGTTTTCGGCGGAAAAATCATTTCAGCCGCGCTAGCCAGATGATCTCGATCGCTCAAGGCGCAAACCTGTAGATGCAGACGAGATGTCCGCTTTGTCGTGAATTGCGGACTCCATTTGGCAATTGGTCGACGTCCACGTTGTGCCAACAGGCGATATGGATCACATCGGCGCAAGTGAAAGAGGCCGCCAACTGAGGCGGCCTTACTCGCGATTTGAGCCAGAGGATATCAGGAACTGGTTCATATCCAGCGCCGTTTCAATCTGGCGAAGCTTCTCGACTAATTCGTCGCGCTCACTGCATGGCGCAAGCGTCTCCACGTCCGAACGGACTCTCCGAGCTAATTCGACCAAACGTTCTTCAAGTGTCGCGCTGTGGCTAAAACGGCGGCGCTGCATTGCCTTTACTCCGGGGCTTTGAGGTTGCTGTGTTGCCAGCCCGACTTGTCCGACATCGAATCGCACAGGACCGTGCGCATCATTGTGTGATTGCAACTGGGGCATCCAAAGGTCCGCCTGTCATAGCCCTCTGAGGCCGGGCTGATGCTCGTAAGCATCATTCGTTTAGAACACTGGGGGCAGCGCGGCCGCTCAATTGGAATCAGCGACGGTTCAGGACGGGTATGGGGTTGGGGCGGCATGTGATGTGCATCCCTTTTGGTCTGGCGGGAGCGCAACACTCTCAGTCACCGATGGAAGCCGAAGGCGGTGCGGTGATCGGGATAATCTGGCATGTCCCGCAGCCGACATAGTGGTCAATATTGCTCACACCGGGAAAGTTTGATGGGGAGGAACTATTTCAAATGGGGCCATTGAGGTCGAAACAGGGACCAGTACTGCGCCAGGTACATTAGGGAACGATGGCGACCGCCGAGACTTAGGTCTGCAATGCGTCACTCAGCCCGACGTATGAGGCTATCGAATCCCTAGCCGACCCGGCCCAGTTGCCTCTCCCGAGGGCTGGGGCCGTTTCTTTAAGCGACAGCGAAAATTTGAGCTGCTCAAGGCTACGGTGAAGTCAGGGAAACCCCAACAACAACAAGCGCCACCATCGCCAGAATCAGCGTGGCGTAGCCCGCGATTTGCACCCAGTCCCGATCGTGGCGCTGGTTCATTCCGGGGATTTCGACCCGCCCGAGCTGAGGCATCTAGATCAACACGATTTGCGCGCAGGTTTGCCTATGCAAACAGCTCCGCACCGGCTGGCGTGAACTTCACGAAGGTGCCGCTCTCGTGCAGCAGCAGCCATCCGCGTGATATCGCCAGATCAAGCCCGGCTTTGTATTCGGCCGGGGTGGCGCGCTCCTGGTACAACATCGGCGCGTTTATCTTCTCGATGTAAATCTTTCCGTCTACCGGCTCGGTCGCTTTGGCGATCTCCAGCAGCTTGCGCGCGGCGGCTTCCGGATCGGCATAGGGTCGATCAGTGCTGAACTTCATGCGTGCTGCGAATCCATGTGTGCATCGTGAACGTGACGGTCGGTTACCGCTATATCGATCGTGGCGCCACAGAAACAGCGCGCCCATCCACTGGTTGATTGCGTCGGCAACGGCAGGCCGGCGACATGCATGGCGTATTTCCATGCCGTCCAGGCGCGCTCGCGCCGGTATTCGTCGAAGTGGGCTTCCGTGCATCGTGGCAGATAATCTTTCCACGCGGCTTCGAAGCCAGCCCGCGCCTGTTCGAAGGTTGCAGCGTAGCCCGAGCGAGACCGTCCCCGGTGTGACAGCGGATAGAAGCCGCAATCCCAGCGCCATTGCCTGGCGTGCGTCGGCAAGCCCGATTGAACTGCAATCGTGCCGACTTGAATGTCACCGTAGTAGACGTGCCAAGTGTCGGAGCGTTCGGGATGGCGGCGGCGAGTGAGTTCGAGCATCGCCCATTGAAGCGCGGCGGTGCGCCTTTGGGAAGCCGCTACGGATTGAGGTCCGCAGGCGCGGTCGCCACAATGAAAGGGCCGCCAACTGAGGCGGCCTTAGTCTGCTCGCCGTGGCGATTAACTAACACCAGCGGCCATGCCGGAATTGCGACGGCCGTCGCCGCCGCCGCCGCTGTGGCCGGTGGACAGCATATCCTTGATGTCCTGGCCCAACTGCGTGAGGAAGCTGCCGATGCCGCCGCCCTGTACGAGGGAAAGCTCTTCGTCGGTCAGATCGTTCAATTCGATTGTGCGTTCCACAGCGTGTCCCTCAAGTGCCCGGAGCACCATTGCCCCGCGCGGGTGAGGGCAATTTAGTTCAATCCGACGGCTCGGTTCCGTGATCCGGGTCACTCAAAGCGGGGTACTGGCTGAATTAGGCCACTCGGTAATCAAAACAGGCCGCTCAATGAAAAACCCCCGTCCGGGGGGCTAGCGCGGGCGGAGGCTTTTCAGGGCAGAGATAAAATCATCTCAACCAAATTGGCGCTCTCTGCGGCGGCGGATTTTGAGCGCCCAAATGAAAATCTAACAGCCGCGTTCATTACCTGAAAGCGGTTTCGGGGAAACTTGGTATTAGTACCGGGAACAAGTGGCAATGACCGGAGACTTACCCGGCCTCAGCGCGCTTCCCCTAACTGAGGCGCTGGGGCCGTTTTCTTTTGGAACCTCGCAACTCCATGAATCGATTCAGCGCTCCCGGATTGATGTCCCCCTAAAAGCCACCGGGAGAAACCCCAACTGGGTTGGCGGCTCTAGCGCGTCCCGCTGGATCGCGTTGGGGTTTCTGATGGTGCCACCACCATAAGAAAGAGGCCGCCAACTGGGGCGGCCTTAACTTCTAGTTCGGTTGACCGCATCTAAGTGCGGCCTTGTCCGCTTCAAATTCGGCAATCAATTCCTTGGCCCGCTCGATAAATGTTCGGTCCGTGACCCTTTCCTGTATCCGGCGGTACCGCTCAATCGTCTTGTCGATCTCTTTGCATTTGTCACACATATCTCACCGCGTGGGTTGGGCGGGAGCATTATACGAACTCTCTGTCACCGATAACTGCCGAAAAGGAGGCGGTGATGCAGGGCCAACACTCCGTGTCATGACCTGTTCCTCAAATGTGAGCAATATTGCTCACTCCAAATCAGGCCGTACGATTTCAAACCAGGCTACCTCAATTGCACCCCCGGTACTGGCCGAAATAGGCCACTCGCAAAACCAAAACAGGCCACGGCACAAACCGGGAATGGCTCATACTGCGTATAACTAAAGTTAGCGGAGCATTTCGGGAACAAGTGGCAATGACTTTTGGAACTTCGCAACTCCCCAAGAGTCGATTCAGCGCTTCCGGATTTATGCCCCCTAAAGCCCCTACCGGGAGAAAACCCTAATTGGGTTGGCGGCCCCAGTGCACCTCCAGTACACTGGGGCCGCTTATCCACGGCTCAAAGGCCACCAACTGAGGCGGCCTTACTCCTTATCCAGCTTCCGGATTTGCTCGCGAAGCTCAGTTTCCAGAATGCAGATCATCTCGGCTGTGGGACCCTCGCGGAACTCCGATGCCAGATCGCGGCATTTGGCGAGCTTCTCCTCGATTGCGTGCTTTTCCCGATCTCGGTCCATGAACATTAGGATGCCTGGAAAGGCAAAAGGTTCAAAAAGGCCCGCGTTTCAACTAGGTCCCCATGTTGCGATCTATCCGATCAAAGACGGACAGCACCGAAAAAGGCAGCCAACTGAGCTACTCCGAACTAGTTCGGAAGGATCACGCGAGCTGCGGTAACTTGCGGAGGCCGTTGGCAATCCGCCATTGCCGTTCGGTTGGAATGCGGCCCCAGCGCACCTCCAGTACGCTGGGGCCGTCATATTGCGCCGGGAACCGGGATGGCAAGGTCAAGGCTATTCTACATTCACAACTCTAGTAATCGAGATGAAGCGTGGTTCTTGGAGCAAGATGAGGACGGGTCGCTCCATGTGAAATATGACGGCGAATTGCCGCTCAAGAGCAATTGGCGAATGACAATCAACGAATTCCTGTCGAAGGACGGCATGACCTCTCATCGCGTTCTGTTGGCGCTCGTTGATCGCTTATTTGAGGACAAATGACGACAAGGACTCCGGCTCTTCCTTGTTGAGTTGCGGCAGCGGAACGAACCTGGTGCATGTGGGGCAAGCCATGGCAGCAACGCCGCAACCGCAGGCGTATTTCCCTGACCATGGGCGGTCAGGGTGAACCCAAAACGACGACCGATGCATCGACTGGCGAACGCGAGACTGCATCTCAAATCGAGATCGGCCCGGGTATCACGTTGTTTGCGCCGCCATCGGGCGCTGAGGGCAAAACCGACTGGAAAATCATCGGTCCCGACGCCGCGCTCGTTGCCGAGGTTGCCAAGTCGCCCGAACGAGTGATGGACGAATTTCGACGCTTGGCGATGGAACCGATGGTTCAGAAATCGGGCAACGTCACAGCAACCGCATCTGCGATCGACAATAGCCGCGCACATTCAGCAATCGAAGCATGGGCGGGCGGCCTTAAGGATGCGCTCGACCAGGCGCTGAAGTTTACTTCGATGTGGCTCCAGCAGTCTGATCAAGTCACGGCGAATGTCTCCACCGATTTCGTCGCCATGGTCGGCAGCACTGAAGAGGCCAAGGTGATCGCGGATGCGCAAAAGCGCGGCGTGTTGTCTGGTAAAACGGAGCGCGCCGAGTTGAAGCGCCGCTCGATCCTGGCGCCCGATTGGAACGAGGATGAAGAAGACGAGCAGATCGCGCTTGAGCGCGAGGGCCTCGAACCCGAGGAGCCATTCAATCCGGTCAACGGCGACCTATTGCCTTTTGAACGGGTGGCATGATGACGCTTGCGAACGCCCCCCGGTGGAATGCTGCGGGACTGTGCGCTGAAACGCGGCTGGGCGTTGTCTTCTGTCGGCGCCCGGCCGCGCGGGGGGTAACCCGCGATCGGCGGTTTCAACGTCAGCGGTCTTGGTTTATGTTCCTCCCTAAAAGAGGCCGCCAACTGAGGCGACCTCCCGAGAGGACCACGTCAACCATGGCCGCAAAGGTAACCGAGCGACTTTTGGATATCGGTGATATCGTTGGAAGCGTGGGAGGTCGCCCAAGTGAGGCGGTCTATCTGGGGAGGAAGTGCCATGGATTGGTTTAGCCGGAAAACATCGATAGGCGGCAGTCAAATTTCCAATTGGGTGCTCGTTCTGGCGGCTCTCGTCATAGTCTGGATTATCTACTCATTCGCCGTCCGCTGAGTGAAGTGGGCGGATGCTCAGACCGTAGCGCTGTCCATTCAGCACAGCCTCAAGAACCATGAGGGCAAAGGGCGTGGATCCGGTGAAGTCCACGGACTTGCCGCGCTTCATTGGCAGCGCCGCTACGTTTGCGATCTCCAGGAGCTTGCGCGCGGCGGCTTCGGGGTCGGCATAGGGGCGATCGGTGGCGTATTTCATGCGTGCTGCGAATCCATATGTGCATCCTGAACGTGACGGTCGGTTACCGCTATACCGATCGCGGCGCCACAGAAACACCTCGCCCGTCCACTGGTTGAATGCGTCGGCAGCGGGAGGCCCGCGTCATACATTGCGTATTTCCATGCCGTCCAGGCGCGCTGGCGCCGGTATTCGACGAAGTCGGATTCCGTGCATCGTGGCAGATAAGTTTTCCACGCCGTTTCGAAGCCCGCCCGCGCATGGTCGAAGCTAGACGCGTAGCCGCTGCGGGAGTGGCCGCGGTGGGATGCCGGATAGAAACCTAAGTCCCACCTCCATTGCTTGGCGTGCACCGGCAAGCCCGATTGGACCGCGATCGTGCCGACCTGAACGTCCCCGTAGAAGACGTGCCAAGTGTCAGAGCGTTCGGGGTGAGGACGGCGGGTGAGTTCGGGCATGCCCTATTGAAGCGCGGCACTGCACCTACGGCAAATTATCAATCCCTTGGGGATCGGAACGGCGCGAACCCACTTGTTTTCGTGGCTGTGGAGATCCACGGAACGCTGCCAGCGCTTATTGCGGCCGGCGCGGTTGTTTGAAATACAATCCCACTTCACCAGTTGGGTGCGGAACGTGTTTCCTTTCGATTTCACCCGCTGCGGCCATCTTCTTCAAAGTGTGTTTGACACTAACGGGTGACCACATGCCCAGCTGCTGCCAGAGCACCCGGCCCGAGACCGCGTTCGCTTCGCCCTCAGGTACCAACTTGATGAGTTTGGCAGATATGGACATGGTTGGCTTCAGTCCCTCAATCTAGCGCGGCCTTTTGTTAATTTCCTCGATGGCGACCTGCAGAAAGCGCGCGATGTGTTCTGGTGTAGCGCCCATCGAATAAAACTTCTCAACTGTCTCCACCATGATTGGGATCATTTTAGCCGTCAGGTCCATGCGGGCTGTTTTTTCCTGCTGCGCTTTTAGCTTGTCTCCAAGGTTCACGATCTCAGCCAATGAAACCTCCTAACGCGTCGCCTTCAGTCCCATCGCTAAGCGGAGTTTTCCGCAACCAGAGTGGGCCAGCAAGCGATAAGCCGGTTACCGCGAGATCGGGGTGATGAAATCCCTGTGCAGGGCAGTTGGTCTGCTGGCCCCACCGAACAAGACGGTAACGCCTGTGTTGCTGTGGCTCACCTCGACAACGATCCCTGTCTGCCCTGCTAGATCCGGGCATCGAGCGACTCCGAGTTCACTCATCTTAAAACGAGTGCCGACAACCAATCTCTTGGTTTCGTGATTCATTTTTAAAATTCTTTTCGAAGCGAAAAACGTCTTGGCTAAAAATGCAATGCTTTTACCTGATAAAATGACCAGGCCGGGGGTCGTCTGTCCGAGAGTGAAACTTACCTGCAGAGGAGCGAAGCGACAACTACAATCTGTAATCATGTCAGGCGCAGAGCGCCGCCCCGAGAGGCTTGGTAAACGGATCAGGGTTGGGCTTCGCTTTCCAGCCCCAATTCTAAAAGCCGGCGGAAGCCGGCGGATGGCGCTGGGGGGAATCTGGCGCGGAGGTACTCCAAAGTAGCTCCGAACGATCAACCGAGTTGCGGTAATTTCCGTCGCCGTTGGCGCTTTCTTCGGCGTTGCGGCTGGAATGGGCGGGCCCCAGCACAGACCCCAGCCCCCGCTGCTGGGGCCGCTTCTCAGCTGCTTGCGAAATCAAAGGGGCCGCCAACCGAGGCGGCGTTACTACCGGCGACCTTCGATCCGGTCCCGTCCTCATGAAACGGCCCCAGCCTCGGGGGAAGGCTGGGGCCGCGTATGCTGCCGGGGGGCGATTGGGACAGGCAGCCCGCTCACAACGGCAGCCATTGCCACTTGTTCCCGAAATATCGCGCATGTTTTTTAGCAACCTTCTTGTGGCCGCGAAGTATCCTTTCGGCTGGGGTATTGCAATTCTCAGCTCGTGAGCAGCGCCCCCAAGCATTATTCAGCTTGAGGGCGCTGTTTGCGTTAGTAGTAGCCTATTCGCCGCGATCGATACGCTCAAGCGCACCCTGTTCGGCCGCGAACTTTCCTCGTCCATCACCAAGACGCATCCTTGGCCCGCAGCATGGCCGGCGACGCCGGATTTTTGACCTTCACCCAATGAGGTGACCGACCGGGACGGTAAGGCCGATCGTCTAGCTTGGAGACTAATCCTTCCAAGCCCATTTGGCAGGCGTGCCGGAATAGCTCTGGCCCGATCTCGCCGCGCTCGAAGTCGGAGATGAAGATGCCATCCACCCGCCGCGCAAGCAGCCGGGCAAGGTTTGTCTTCCTCATGGTGAGCGGTAGTTTCCGGATATCATCGCCGTCCGTCACCAGCATATCGAAGGCATAGAACTGCACCTCGTCATTGTGCTTCCGACTATGCAGGCCGTCGAAGTCGGAAATGCCATCAACCCCCAGCAACACAGCTTCGCCGTCCAGGACAAAGGACGTTGACCGGATGCGCAGCGCGGCCTCGGTGATGAGCGGATATCGGTCGCTCCAGTCGAAGCCATTTCGAGTGAACAGACGAACTCGGTTTGCCTCCCTCTGCACGATCAGGCGATAGCCATCATGCTTGATTTCGTGAAGCCAGTTTTTGGAGGATGGAACCTTAGCGCCGCGGGTCGGGATGCAAGGTTCAAAGGTCGATGTGCGCATGCGGGATAAATAGGCAAGTACGCGGGAAATGCGAATCGACATCAGAGGCCCGCGCGCCGGAGCATGTTGCCTTACCCGCGACGACTTCGCCCCGCCCTAACCGGCGGGGCTTTTTCTTGGCGTTAGGAACGATCCGGCGCGGCAGGAATCGACTTAGCGCTCCCGGGATGAATCATCAGCCTCCAACCGGGAGAAAACCCCCATTGGGTTGGCGGCCCTTGGTGCGGTGGTTGGAACTCCGCGCCGGGGCCGTTTGCGCGAATCGCGGCCATCAATCTGATATGTGCCGATGGTGCGCAGGCGGGTTTTTCTTTGCCCGCAAAAACGGAGCCTTATACGAGGCTGACAACGGCGAGAACAAGTTCGGCGCCGAATTCGCTCGATGCCAGCGCGATCAATGTTCCGGCACAGATGGCCAAAATAGCGGTGATTTTGAGAGTGATCATTTTGAAAATCCCCGTCATTGGGGCGAGACCATTCCCGCCAGCCAGTAATCGGGGAAATACGCGGGGATCAGGTTGGCGT
The DNA here is from genome assembly GCF_018130125.1 of Bradyrhizobium sp. AUGA SZCCT0177. Taxonomy (NCBI): domain Bacteria; kingdom Pseudomonadati; phylum Pseudomonadota; class Alphaproteobacteria; order Hyphomicrobiales; family Nitrobacteraceae; genus Bradyrhizobium; species Bradyrhizobium sp. AUGA SZCCT0177. Next base: position 134,032 of record NZ_JAFCMA010000004.1, read on the forward strand.
ATGTGATTTATAGCACGCATGGCTCTGCGCGGATTTGAACCGTGCACGCAGTTGGACCGACGTTCACGGTCGGAGAACTTCGGTCACCCGAGCAGGATCTGCGTAATTTTACTCCGACACCAAGCACGGCGGATTTGGGACACGTACAGTTTCTGTTCTGATTTTCAAAACAGGCCACTAACAAGCGCGGGGGTTGGGATGCAGGGTTCGAACGCGGCGCTACGCATCGGTCTTTAGCGAGGGCCCGGACAATACTCAGACGCGGCACTAATGCGGAAACCAGCCTTAACGTTCCATGATGCGCAGCCGCTAATCCCACGAGAAGTGAGCGATCCGGCATTATTCTTTAACCATCCACCCATATCGTTTTTAACAATTGCGGAATGCCCCCCAAGGCCCCGCGAGAATCGCGTAAGAGGCCCGCTGGCGGGCAAGAGCCAGCGGGCCTCTCGTCTCATGGCGGAGCACGCAGATGGCAGAGCAGCGATCACATCGCCGGGTCGTGTTTGAGCGTGGCCAACCTGCGTACATGATGGCCATCGACGGCACTTGGCGGCGTACCTGCGTGATGGAAGACGCGTCGGACGGCGGCGCAAAGCTGACGGTCGAGGGTCCCCTCGAAGGGCTCCAGCTAAACGAATTTTTCCTGCTGCTTTCCTCGACTGGGCTTGCCTATCGCCGCTGCGGATTAGCTTGGGTCAATGGTGACCAATTGGGCGTCACTTTCTTGAAGCGGAGCAACGTGAAGCGAAACGCCCAGACCAAGCCAAAAAGTGAGGCGCCCGCCTAGTCGCCGCTGACCTATGTCGGCCTGTGTAATCCTTTGTCCATTCGCCAGATGGGGCGACGGACCTGCCGTCGCTAGCTTCAGCACTCCACGTCAAGGCTGAATAACAGCCGCCGGTTCACCCCGGCGGTTTTATTACAAGCTCGGTAACGAGGTCGTGTGTGATGCGATATTTACGTCCAACCCAAGTGGCGTTGGCAGATAGCACCGTATTATTATCCTGGGAGGGAAGCCGGAGAGGATCGTGGAGATCAACGCATGACCGACGATTTCAGGGATTGGAGTAAGCTCACAGATAAAGAAAAAAGTGACCAACTCAACGCTGACCTGGAGCGATTGCGATCCGGCAAGGGGCCCGATATTCGCCAAGACGGTAAGCAGGTGGAGCCGCCATTCGCCCTTCGTGTGGCAGGCAGATTGGGGCAGATGCTTGCTGCCGGCGGCGAGACCGCGGAAACGCTCAAGACGCTTATGGCATCAGGAATGACGGCGGATCACGCTAAACTGCTGATGCAAACCGCGCTCCACAACTGCATGGTGGAATCTGATAACGGCGCGCCGGATCGGTGGCTGGCGGTCATGTCAGCGCTGCGTGATGGGCGGACTCTTGAAGAGCTGTTTCCTTACGCGCTCTATACTAAGGACGACGGGCCTTCTCACTAGTGGCCGGTGTGTTCGGGAAAATCATGGCCAGCATCGTTTGCCCCTGTATTTTCTTGTGGCCCCCACGGTGGCCCGGGACTAACGAGTTCGCGGGAATATTGGTCTTAGCGCCAGTAAGTGATTGTTTTCATTGGTGAGCGCGGAGGGACTCGAACCCTCGACCCCATGATTAAAAGTCACGTGCTCATAGCTCGAAGGACCGCTGTTGGCGCAAAGCGGCCGGTCAGAGGAAGTCATGCTCCTGGGGGTAGAACGGACATGCCGCACCGGCGGATTGAGGTCTCAGTTTGACCCATCTGAGACATTGGCTATCATCGGCTGTCGCGCCACGCCATCATGTACAGTTGAGACCTGCGCAATTCTTCAACGGTCGTTCTGGACATGCCGATGTCGGCTAGCAAATGGTCATCAAGTTCGAGAAGTTGCTTGTGCTGACGACGCCGCTCCAACCTCATGGCTATTGCATCTAGCCACACAAGCGGGATTTTCCAGGACCATCCAACGTCCGGAAAGGAGGTGGAAGCTGAGCCGACAGTGTTGGTTGAGTTGCCGGTAGTGCTGCCGCAAGGCATGGTTTCATCCTCCATGATGGAGTGAAACAACGCTTAGCTGCGGGAGCTCATCGGGCGGTTGTCAACGACCCGAGTAATTCCTGTATCATAAGCGGCTCGTGCGTTCAAGCGATAGCGAGCGTCAACTCATGAAGTCGCTATGCGGCTTGCCGCGCTTTACCATCTCGCGGCAGTCTTGTGCTGTCCTGTTCGTGCGGGCATCAAGAGTCCGAAAGGACGAGAACTCCGCCATGCGCGGGTGAAACAACGTAAAGTTGGTTCGGCACCACCAGTGCCGTCGTATGCGCGCCGGCACCGGTCACCGTCCGCGTGGAATGGCCGTTTCGCGGATCGATGGAGTCGACAAGCCCGGGTTCTCCGATGGCGACGTGAACCAGACCGGTCGCCGGGTTGAAAAACGTGACATCGGGCGGACCTCCGATCGGCCAGACGTTGGTGACTTCGCCCGAGGTGCTGCTTATCTCGACCAAGGTTGAATCGTCACAGGCAACATAAAGCCGTTGTCGGGAATGATCGATGTCGAGACCGTGAGCGCCCGATGACGGGATTTTCCAATGCGTCACCGCGCCGAGGTCGGGCAGCGGGGCGACCAGCACCATCGAGGGCTCGCGGATGCAGAGAAACAGCCGTTCGGCGGCGGCATCGGTGACGCACCAGCGCGGCCGTCCCGGCAACTCGATCGACACCTGCTTGTGGTCGCTCAATCCATAAACGTGGAGCGTCGGCGCTTCCTTGTCGTCGCCGATACAGGCGGCGATCCCGAGACTGGACCGAGCCACGATCACAGCGCCGTTGGGTCGCGCGCCGGACTTGAAGGTGGCGCGGGTTTCCAGCGTGACAGCATCGAGCAAGGCGACGCTGGCGCCGCCGCGGTTGGTTGCCAGAATCTGTCCGTCATCAGCGACAGCGCCGGCTACGCCCGGAAATCCCGGCAGAGTCGCGATATGCCTGCCGGCGTCGTGGTCGATCACCTCGATGCAATTGCGCGCGGTGTGTGCGATGAAGACACGCCGGCTCTTGGCATCGAAGGCGGCGTGGTCAAACTCGCTGCCCGCGGCTTCCGGTATGGCGATGGTTCCGATTGTTTTCAGCGGCATGTCGACAAGCCTCAATCCTGCTAGCCCTTCGTACTGGCGGTCTTGTCTAGTGCAGCGCGAAGTCCGCGGGCAAGCTTCAGCGCGTCGTCATTGGCCCAGAAATGAAGGAAGAACAGCCGCGGCTGTTCGTCCAGCATATGGCTGTGAACGGCGGTTACGTCGATGCCGTTCGATCGCAATGCCCTGATCACCGGATTCACCTCGTCACCGGAGAGAACGAAATCGCCGGTGATGGCTGCCTTGTCGCTGCCGGTGGGTTGAAATCCGATGGCAATCGCCACGCCCATCGGCCCGACTGGACTCAACGGCATGCCGTTTTCCGTCACCGGATCACGGCGCGACACGGCGAACTGATAGACGCCGCCATTCGCCTGTCCCTTGACACCTATGATCTGATCTAGCTGTGCCGTATCGAGTTCGACCGCTGGTGGAGGCGCTGCGGCAGGCGTCGCGAGCGGGGTCTTGCTCGCCGTCAGAGCATCGCGAATGACGCTAGCCATCTTTGCGGGATCGCCGTGGCCTCCGACATGCATGTAGAACGTGGCCGGGCTGGCGCGCAGCAGGTGATTGTGGACGGCGGTGATCTCAAGCCCACCTTCAATCATCTTGAGCATGACCGGGTTGATTTCGGCCTCCAGCAGCACGAGGTCGCCCATCACCATGGCCTCCCCATGCATTGGCTTGAACGCGATCCAGCCGCCGAGCGCCAGAGCCGGTTTGATGGTGACGCCGTCAAGGGTCACGGTCAGATCGGTGCGGGGAAAGCCGTAGCGGTGCACGTCACCCGAAACCGCGGGCTTTCTCCCGAACGTGTCATCGACCTTCTTCCAGTCGATTTCCTGGGCGGTCGCCGCGTTCGTGAGGGAGGCTGCGAAGATCGAAGCCACGAGCCAAAGTTTGGGACCCATCTATCTCTCCTTCGGGTTTGAGGGGATGTCGGACTGCGGAATAATATCTGACAGGAGAATTTCAGTTTCGAATCCCATCGCGCGTAACGCAACGGCGAAGCCTTCGCTGATTTCCTCCGCACTGCAGAAATAAACGCGAGCCCTCGCGGACGGAATCGATCGGCGCCGGGTCGGCGTCGGTCTGTCCACAAAGAGAAGTTAGAGAAATTGGGAGTTTTCGGTCGTCCATGCGCAATTCTCTCGACAAATCGAGCGTTGCGCAGATCTTGGACGGGAACCGTCTGAAGGGGAGTCTGCATTTCCCCGAAGCTATTTTTAGTCGGAGCGATGCGTTCGCAACAGGAAGGAATGAGACGCAGCTCAGTCATGTATCACGAGGCTGTGTGCCCTGTTCCTTCAAACTATTTGGCGTCGCCGTAGGTTACCTCGTCAAACAGCGTGACGCTGTCGGCCTTGGTCCACAGCCCCACCTTGCCGGCATCGGTGAACGTGGAATCCTCGACTTCGAACAATTGTTTGCCTTTGAAAGACACGCCGAAGCGCGAGCCTCTAAAGTCAATACGTAAGCTGTGCCAGGTATTCGCCGGAACCTTGACGTCCGCTCCGTAACCACCCTTGCGGCCGACTATGTCGAGCGGGCTTCGAACGCCGTTGACGGTCTTGTAGAGAACGACATTGTCCTCAAGCGCGTTGGCTCGCATCACGTAGTAATTGTTCGCATCTTTCGCCCGCCAGACGATGCCGGCGGCGCGGTCCTGGGAGCCGGCGATGGCCTTGAACTTCACCTCGACAAAGCCGTCCTTGATGCTGGTGTCGTTCTTCAGGAGCAGCGGATAGGTCGCTTGGCCGGATTGCTTGAGCACCTTCGACTTTGACGGCGCCGTTTCATCGCTTTCGACCGTCCATTTCGAGTCGCCGGATCCTGTGAGGGTAGCCGTCCAGCCCTCAGGCGCGACACCGGTTTGGGTGCTTTCGAAACTCATCGCGTGGTTTGACATATCGTTCACTCCCGTGAGGAAAAGCGTGGCCGCAATGACGGCTCCCCTGAATCTCGCCGCAGAAAGCCCAGCGCACGCCAAATCGACGGCGGCTGATATCTGGCCAGAAGCGGGCTGCAGATTGCGTTCGTTTGGAGGAAATGGTGGCATTCGTTCGTCCATGTGCATATTGCCTCGACAAGTCGAGTGTGCACAGTTCTTGGACCGAAGCCTCAAGGGGAGACTGTACTTCCCCTGGGCACGTCATAATTCAGCAGGGCGACAAATGCAACATCAAGCGGCGGCTAAGGCCCGCTGAACAGGATCGGTTATGGACAGCAACGGTTACGTACATCTGCTGGCAGGTTTCGCTCTTCTGGTTTCGACGCCGTGCCTCGCGCAGGATTCGCTCGTTACCTACAAATCCCTGGCCCCCGGAATCGCTCTCGAACTAGCCCAATCCGCCCTCGCGAATTGTCAGCAGCGCGGCTACCAGGTCGCGATAGCCGTTGTCGACCGCTTCGGCGTAACACAGGTGATACTGCGCGACCGCTATGCCGGGGCTCATACCCCTGCGACTGCATCGGGCAAGGCGTGGACCGCGGCAACCTTCCGCACCAGCACCAGTAATCTGTTCGCCATCAGTCAGCCCGGCATGATGCAGGCGGGAATTCGCAATCTTCCGGGCGTGGTTGTCATTGGCGGCGGACTCGTCGTCGAGGCGGGCGGTTCGCTGGTTGGCGCGATTGGCGTCTCGGGAGCGCCCGGAGGCGATGCCGACGAAGCCTGCGCCAGGGCAGGGGTAGAATCGATACAAGGGAAGCTCGATTTCTAAGTTGGGCGCTTATCGTTTGAGCAACGGCTCACGGCATGTCTCTTCATGGCACTTTTCGGACATCGCTAATCTGGCGGGCGATGGCCGCTTCTGTGAAAAGCAGACATCGTTATTATTCGATTTGCGACTGGCCGCTCATGGCGCCAAGCGGTCATTCGGTCGAACATCCATGTCCGCTAGGTGAGAATACCCGCAGTATGGCTGGAAGACGAAGCTCGTGTCGGCTAAACCGGTGTCGCCTCTATGAGTGCTTCGGAGATATCCAAAGGTGTGATCCGTTGAAGTTGAAGACCGGCGCTGGCAAGAAGGCCGGCAACTCATCCGATCAGAAAGCCGCCCCCGATCACGAAAACAACGAAAGCGGTAAGGCGCATCATGGATGACATCATTCGCTTTTTGGCAATGCGGCGCAGCGCGCATCCTGTGAAGCATCGTATCACAGCGTCTCCAACAGACCGTCCGCCACGACGTAATTCGCACTTGTAGAAACGTTGTTCGATGCCTGACGGATCACCAGCGCGCGTTCGCTAATAAAAGATTCATGCCGACGTGATCCGGCCCGCGACAGGCGTCGTTACATGTCAGACGCAACAAACGGTGGGTAGGTTTTTCTCAGTTCAGGAATACGGCCTCCTCGCAATCCCCAAACATGAATGGAGTACAGAGATGAATTCTCGCTTGCTTTTTTCCGTCGCGACACTCTCGCTCGCCGCATTTGGGTCGGCAACGCTCTCTCAAGCGAAGGACAAGACGGTGATGGTCGGCGGTGCTGCGATGTATCCGTCGAAGAGCATCGTTGCGAATGCGGTCAATTCGAAGGATCACACCACCCTCGTCGCGGCCGTCAAGGCCGCTGGACTGGTAGATACCCTGTCGAGCACGGGCCCTTTCACCGTCTTTGCTCCCACCAACGCAGCGTTCGCCAAATTGCCCAAGGGCACGGTGGATACGCTCGTGAAACCGGAAAGCAAGGCGACGCTCACGAAGATACTTACGTACCATGTGGTACCGGGCAAGGTGAACGCGGCGCAATTGTTAGACGGGCAGAAGCTGACGACGGTCGAGGGCGAACAACTTCCCGTTAAGAAATCCGGCGGCGCGGTCATGATAGTGGACGCGAAGGGTGGCTCCGCCACCGTCACAATTGCCGACGTCAACCAGTCGAACGGCGTGATCCACGTGGTCAACAACGTTTTGATGCCTGCAAGCTAGACCTAGCTTCGTTAATGCCGCGCCGGTACGACAGTTTCGGCGCGGCTCCGTTAAGGCTTTTTGCAGCGCTTCCTGCGTCTTCGCGTGAAGGCATCCATTGGCTCCAGGCAGTCAACTGCTAATATTTCTCAGGGTTCGAAGAACATTGCCCAAAATACGCCTTCGCCTGAAGTCATCATGGCGCGAAAATTCGTTGCTTACGCTGAAGCGCCTCGTTGAGTGGTGGGCTGGGGCTCAATCTTATAGAGCCCGACATTCAGAATGCCGATTTCAAAGCCCAGGCGGCAGTAGATCAGATAATACTCCCACATCCGCTTGAAGCGATCGTCGAATCCGAGCGCCTTGATGAACGGCCAGGCTTCTAGAAAGCGGCGATGCCAGTCCGCGAGCGTTTGGGCATAGTTGTCGCCAAAGAATTCCGATGACGTCAGCCGCAATCCGGATTGTGCGACCTGCTGCTCGAGTATTTCCGTGGTCGGCAACATCCCTCCCGGAAAAATGTAGCGTTGAATGAATTCCGGTCGGCGGCGATAGCTTTCGAAGCGGCTCTGGTCGATCGTGATGACCTGCAGGACCGCGGAGCCGTGCGGATTAAGCCGCTGACGCAGATTTGCGAAGAATGTGGGCCAATAGGCTTCACCGACAGCTTCCAGCATCTCGATCGATACGACGCGATCGTAAGTCCCACGTTCGTCGCGATAATCCTGCAGCTTGAGGTCGGATTTTTCTGCGTAACCGCGCTCGGCCAGCTGCTGTCGCGCATAGGAAAGTTGCTCGTTTGATAGCGTCAATCCCGTCACGTGGCAGTCGGCGCACTGGATCATATGCCCGGCCAACCCGCCCCAGCCGCAGCCGATCTCGAGCACTCGTTCGCCACCGTTGAGTTCAAGTAATTCGGTCACGCGGTCGAGCTTGTTGCGCTGGGCTTGATCAAGGGTTTCGGCCGGCGACGAATAGATCGCGGACGAATAAGTCATGCTGGGATCGAGCCAGAGCCGGTAAAAATCATTCCCGAGATCGTAGTGGGCGGCGATGTTGCGCCGGCTGCCGCGTCTGGTATTGCGGTTCAGCGCATGGCGAAACTTGGTCACGGGTTGAGGTGGCCTCAGTCCCTCGAACGACGCCGCGTCGGTCGAACGACGCGCCACCGCGCTTAGGAATGAATGCAAGTTCGGCGTCGACCATTCGCCCGCAAGGTATCCCTCGGCGAAACCGAGGTCGCCGCTGGTCAGCAGGCGGAGCATGCATTTCCAGCTATGGATCGTTAAATGGGTCTGTTCGCCGGTTCGTTTGCCGCCGATCAGAAATCGTCGGCCGGCGGGCGTGTGCACCAGAATCTCACCGCAATCGATCTTGCGAAGCATGCGCTGCATGAACGAGTTCAGCGACGTGCGGGATGTCGGCTTGGTTGCAGCATCGACCGATGCTGGCGCGGTATGTTGGCTTTCAAGCGACATGGGACTTCCGGTGTTGTGATATGCTGTCCGCAACAGTGATACGTCGCGCTGGCGGGGGAGGCCGGTTGCGCAATCGCATCCCCTTCAGCCACAGGCGTAATGCTTCCCAGTGAATAGCCAGCGTGACTTTGGCTGTGATCAGCGGAACCGCAAAAAAGAGCCGGAGCAGCGCGCCGTCGCTTAGTTCGCGGCGCGCGCCGACAAGACAGGCGTTGAGCACGCGCTGACCGCCTTTGCTGGCGTTGATACCGATCGCGATGCGTTCCGCAGGTGCGGACAGCCGAAAATCGTAGACCAGCTCCATATCCATGAACGGAGATACATGGAACGCCTTGCTGCAATTTTGCCGGATAGTGCCGGTTCTCGACTCAACCGCACTGACGTAGGAATGACGCTCGCCGAACGTGTTGTGAACTTCATAAACGATGGCGGCGAGCTCCCCATCGGTTCGATGGCAGAAATAGATGCTGATCGGGTTGAAGCTGTAGCCGAGCGTCCGCGGCATGCAGAGCAGGCTGATCGGTCCGCCTGCGATGTCGATTTTAGCTTGTGCGAGTATCCGCTCGGCCTGGTTGCGCAACGGCGTCGCGCTGCCGTCGCCGTGATCGGCATCATGCACGGCGAAAAGGTTGAACCGGTTGCGCGACAGCAACCGGAGCCGCGCTGCCAATAGCGGCAGCTCGTCGAGGTCGATCAACAGCCAGAACGCGCGGTAGCGAAACTGATGCGCCACCGGCCGCAACCGCCGGTGCATTACCGCGCCGGTATAGAGCGCCGATTCAAATGTCATCGCTGCAGCTCCGGCACGATCGCGCGCGGAGCCTCGGCCAGCGTGATCCGGCCGGACTCATGGGGCACGTTCCAGGGCCGACGCAGCCCGCCGAGCTGCTCGGCGACGGCAAGACCGGCCTGCAACCCGTCTTCGTGAAAGCCGGCGCCGAAATGAGCGCCACAGAACCAAAGGTTTCCAATCCCTTGCAGGGACCAAAGCCGCCGCTGCGCCGCGATCGCGGCTGCGTCAAATATCGGATGTTCGTAGACTTCGCTGTGACGCAATGTGCCGGCGCGGGGCGGGCGCGACGGATTAAGCGTGACGAATAGCTGAGTGCTTTCTGGAATGCGTTGCAGCCGGTTCATCCAATAGGTCAAGCCAACACCGCCATCAGCCGCCACGCGCTCGCCGGTATAGTTCCAGCTGGACCAAGCCGCGCGGCGCCTCGGCATGAAACCCGGGTCCGAATGAAGGACGGCAAGGTTCCGGCTGTAGCGAAAGGCGCCCAGCAGCTTAACCTCGTCTGCGGTCGGATCAGCGATCGCCGAAAGCGCCTGGTTGGCGTGCGTCGCCATGACCACGTGGTCATATCGTTGAGATCTGCCACGGCAGTCCGTCACTTCCACGCCATCGCTATCACGCCGCACGGCAACTACACTGGTATCCAGTTTGATCCCATCCTCAAACGACCGGGCGAGGCGTTCTACATAGACTCTGCTGCCCCCATCCACGGTTTCCCATTGCGGCCGCTGCGTAAGTTGCAGCAAGCCGTGATTGCGGTGAAAGCGGATGAATGTCGCGACCGGAAAGGCCAGGATCTCGTCTGGCGGCGCCGACCAAATCGCACTCGCCATCGGCAGCAAATGGTCGTCACGGAACGCGGCGCCGTATCTGTTCGCTGCGAGGTATTCGCCGAGGGAGATTGACTCGTCCGTCAGAAGATCCGCATCGCGTGTCGCCTGGCGGTAAAATTTCACGAGATCTTGCAACATCGACCAGAAGCGGGGTCTAAACAAATTGCGCCGCTGTGCAAACAGGCCGCCGATTCCCTCGCCGGAATATTCCAGATCGCCATCTCCGAGCGAGACGGCAAGCGACATATCGGAAGGCTTGGTCGGAACCGAAAGATGCTCAAACAGGGCGACGAGGTTTGGGTAGGTGGCGCGGTTGAAAACGATAAAGCCGGTATCGACCGGGACTTGTTTTTCATCGATTGATGCGATCACCGTGTTCGAATGCCCGCCGATCCGGTCGGACTGTTCGTACACCGTCACATCGTGCTTCTGGCTGAGCAGCCATGCCGCGGCCAGGCCGGAAATTCCGGTTCCGACCACCGCCACCCTTAAGCGGATACCATCCTGGGACACCGTTGCGCTCCACCAACCAGCGTTTAACGGCTCGCGTCGCGGGCCGCTATGTGAATAAAAACGATACCCAGACGGGTTTGGATCACCGGTGATCCAAACAGGCCGGGGATCCGTTTCGGCAATATGCCTGCCGCCGTACAACATCCTCGGGGGGCCAGCACTCTGGCCAGCGCCCCCGCGATCCGGTACTCACCTCGCAGAACCGTCTGCGAATGGGAGCGTTCGCGCTGCATGCTGAATGACAAACCGGACGACGCGACGTCGGACGCAGCCAGATGGGCTGCCCTGATTGCAGCTGTCGCCAGGGAAAAGGATCGCGAGGCCTTCGCGGCCCTGTTCACGCATTTTGCGCCGCGGATAAAGACCTTCATGCGGCGTTCCGGCGCGAGCGAGCAAAGTGCCGACGAGCTCGCGCAGGAAGCTCTGCTGACGGTTTGGTCAAAGGCCAATCTTTTCGATCCCAACAGCGTCGGTGCCTCGGCCTGGATATTTACCATCGCGCGCAATCTGCGCATCGACGCGCTACGCCGGGAAAAGCGTACACGAACTGCAGGTACGGACGACATCGACCTCGAGTTTCAGGTCGACGATGGCCCGTCGCCCGACGCCGGACTGGCCGCGGCGCAGACTGAGTCGCGGGTCCGCAGCGCCTTGGCCGCATTGCCGGACGATCAGTTGCGGGTGATCGAATTATCCTTCTTTGATGATAGGGCGCATGCGGAAATCGCCCAGACGCTCCAGATTCCGCTTGGGACGGTCAAATCGCGGTTGCGGCTCGCTATGAATCGGTTGCGCGGCCTGTTGGGTGATTTCTCATGACGATTGTTCACCATCCGCCGGATGAACTATTGACGGCGTTTGCGGCCGGGATGCTCGACCTTGGACAGCATATTGCGGTTGCAACCCACCTGACTGGCTGTCAGCATTGCCGCCGCGTTGTGCACGCTATGGAACACGTTGGGGGCGGGGTCCTGACAGCGTTGCCGGCAACCGCGATGTCTCCGGGTGCGCTTGCTGCCGTTGAAACGCGGCTGGACGGGCTCGCTCCTGCGGTTGCGACCGGATTGAGGAAAGCGGCAACAGGGATCACCGACGTTCCCGGTCTGCCGCCCTTCGTGCGCGATTACCCATCTAGTTCGTGGAAATGGATCGCACCGAAGGTGCATTTGCGGCCTATCCGATTGCCGGAAGCAAGTGCGACCAGAGTTTTTCTTTTGAAGTCGCAGCCGGGCACCAAGATGATCGAGCACACCCATACCGGCTTCGAGATGACCTGCATCTTAACGGGGAGCTTTGCGCACGCCGGCGGACATTTCGGCCCTGGCGATTTCGACTTTGGGGATGGCGCGACCGATCACGAGGTGATGATCGACTCGTCGGAGGACTGCATCTGTCTGGTGGCGATGCAAGGTGAACTGAAATTGAACGGTATCATCGGCCGTCTGCTTCAGCCGCTGATCAGGATGTGATCGCCCGCAACGCTAGTAGACGTGCCTAGGGAAGCGTCCGGGATGAGCGTGCTCCAGTTTATCTTTCTGGCTGCCGTGGTGGGGCTACTGCTGTCGGCGATCATGACAACAGCTTGGCAAGCTCAACGGACGACGGGCCATACTGGCTGGATCGACGTATTCTGGACGTTCGGCGTCGGGGGCGTGGCGGTCGTCGCCAGCCTTATCCCGTTGTCTGCACCTCACGCACCGAGCGCGCGGCAAATCGTGGTCGCGGTCCTGATCGCGCTTTGGTCGCTGCGACTGGGCGGCCATATTCTGGTGCGCACCAGGGAGGCCGGGGACGACCCGCGCTACCGCGATTTGATCAAACAATGGGGGGCCAGCGCAAATCTGCGGATGTTCCTGCAATTGCAATCGCAGGCGGCGGTCGGACTGATCCTGACGCTGTCTGTCGCACTTGCGGCGCATAATCCGCGAGAGGGTCTCGGTGCGGTGGATTTGCTGGGCATTGCGCTCCTTGTCGGCGCTCTCGCCGGCGAGGCCGTGTCAGACTGGCAGTTGCGGCGCTTCAAATCCGACCCGGGCAATCGCGGGCGGATATGTGAGGAGGGGTTTTGGAGCCTGTCGCGCCATCCGAATTACTTCTTCGAATGGCTCTGCTGGCTCGCTTATCCACTGATCGCGATCGACTTGACGGGCGCGAATCCCCTCGGCTGGATTGCGCTGCTGGCACCTGCCTGCATGTACTGGGTGCTGGTTTACGTCTCCGGAATTCCGCCGCTGGAAGAACACATGCTGCGCTCGCGTGGCGCGCAATTTCGTAGGCTTCAGGCGCGCACTCGGCCGTTTTTTCCGTTCCCAAAAAGATAGTTTGTGCGTCAGACGGCGAATTTCATGGTCACCCAGAAACCTGCCGCTGCGGCAATTGCCCCAAGCAGCGTTCCCCAACCCGCGTCGATTACGGTGAGCGGGGTGGTCCAGTTCCGCAGTGTCGCCTGATTGGTCAAGTCGTAAGTCATGTAGGTGAAGAAGCCGAACAGCGCGCCGTATAGCACCGCCTGCGCAAGGCTTCCGGACTTCAGAGCCGGCAGGATGGCAAAGATCACGAGCCCGATGGGGTAAATCACATAGAAGGCGATCGCGGCGGGGAGATTGACATCCGCGCGCATAATGTCGCCGAGCGTCGGACGATAGAGGCGGCTTGCCATCGATCCAAGCCACGCCATGTCGCAAAGCACGAAGACTGCCAGTGTTGCAAAATAAGCCGTGAAGTAAGTCAGCATCGAGCGCTCATGTGGTAATCGACAGGGCGGGCATCGGCCGAAGCCTTACCCGTCTAACGACGGGAAACGCGCGTTGGATCATCGACCGACTTTGGACCGGGCGCTTGCGTGTTCCTTCCGCAATGGCATGTGAACGTGCAGACTGGGAACGGCGGCTACATCTATAACCCGAACGGCAATCTCATCGCAGACGCGAAACTAACTGTCGATGGCCGAACTGGCGTTGTTACGGGAGCGGCCTTCAATCTGGAACTTGTGCGGATCACAGCCATCGGACTAAGGACCCCCGTAGTTTACCGGATAAGTTCACTTTTGAACATTATTTTGGAACGAATGAGCTCAGCCTCACTTGCCCCGCCGGAGGACTGTAAGCAGCACCAAGGGGGATAGTGAATGGATGACGTAGTTGCGGTTCTGGTCGTCGAGGACGACCAGGTTATTAGGGATTTAGTGGAAGAAGCTCTTTCAGACGGTGGTTTTGAATCGGCCATTACACCATCTGGCAACGAAGCAATTACGCTTCTCAAAGGCGATTCCAAATTTCGCGCAGTCGTGACTGACATCGATCTGCCCGGAGGACTGGATGGCTGGGAAGTGGCCCGCGTCGCAAGGGAGATCGATCCAGCAATGCCCGTCGTCTATATGACCGGCACTCATGGCGAGGAATGGGCATCCAAGGGCGTTCCAAATAGCCTTCTGCTAGCAAAGCCGTTTGCTCTGGCGCAACTCGTCACCGCAGTTTCCCAGCTCCTTAACGGTGCCCCGCCGACCGCGTAAGCCGCCTCAGTCGATGACTCTCGCGTCCGATATCCACTACCCGTCCGGCGCTTGAAGTCACGATCGATTTATGAGTACGTACGCAATGCCGATTTCAGGGCGTTTTGTTTTCAGATACACCGGTGTTTTGCTTACTATTGGGCTTCTGACCCTACTGGGCATCGTCGGGATGACCATCTGGCTTGGCGAGCGGGCTCAGACGTACGCTAACGATGCCATCGAGGCGCGTGATACTCGTATCTCGGCGGTTGAACTCCGCAGTGCGATTCAGAGCGCGGAATCAGCCCAGCGCGGATTCATCGTCGGCGGCAACGAAATCTATCTTGCGCCCTACGATAGCGCGAAGGTGTCTCTAGAGCGGCAACTCGACCGGCTTAAAGTATTGCTGGTGTCCTACAGGCAAGCCGATGCCATGCTTCGGCGGCTATCGACCGTCATCGGCGAAAAAATCGACGAAATGGATCGCACGATCGCGTTGAAGAAGGAGCAGCGCGATGCCGAAGCGCTTGCGATATTCAGATCCAATCGCGGCAAAGCATTGATGGACGAAGCAAACGTCTTCCTTTCCAGCATTATCAGAATGACCGACGAGCGGCTCATCGCTGGTGTGATTGAGCAGAGTGAAAATGCGGCAAAGCTACGCTGGGTGTCGCTGCTTGGCGGCGTCATCATTGTGCTGGTTGTTAGCGGAGTAACCATTCTTGGTATTCGTTATGCGGTCGGAATCGCCCAGGCGCGTGACGAGGTGAAAAACCTTAATGTCAATTTAGAGCAAAGGGTAAAGGAGCGCACTTCCGCCTTGGCGCAGGCGCGCGATCGCGCCGAAGTGTTGTTGGCCGAGGTCAATCACCGGGTCGCCAACAGTCTGATGATGGTTGCCTCGTTGGTGAGGCTTCAATCGAACGCGGTACAAAACCAAATTGCCAAGGATGCGCTTGCCGAGACCGAGGCCCGTATCTATGCAATATCGGATGTGCATAAGAAGCTTTACAGTTCGGGTGACGTGCGCTTGGTAGCGTTGGACGAATATCTGTCAGGTTTGCTTCTTAGCCTGCAGAGTTCGATGCAGGACGAAGGCCATGGGGCGTCGCTCGACTACAATCTTGAGCCACTCAAGCTGCCGACTGATTCCAGCATCAATCTCGGCGTGGTCGTCACCGAATGGGTCACGAATGCATTCAAATATGCTTATCCCGAGCGCCGCGGCGAGGTCCGGGTAAATTTGAAGCGTTTGTCGGATGGCCGGGGAGAACTGCTCGTGGAGGATGACGGTATCGGTCGGATTGATAGCGGTGCGATCAAGGGCACCGGGTTGGGAACGCGGCTGGTGAAAGCGATGGCTGGCAATCTTGGCGGCGAGGTGGGATATTTCGCGCGTCAGCCCGGCACCCTTGCGCGTCTTACGTTTCCGCTACCGGCCGATTGATATGAATGGTCCCCGAGTTTCATCCTGGAAAAGCGCGACGACGTCATTGGGTGCTGCGCTTAGCACCGTGAATAGAGCTGCCGTCGGCGGCGCATTGGGTCTTTTGCTTTGTTTGGTTGCCGGCATTAGCTTATCGATGGCGCAGGACGGGCCGCCAGGCATTACTTCGCCGATTGTGCTGCCACAGTTCGACGAACGGTCGCCCCTCTGCGTGGCGCCTCCTGGGCTCCATAAAATATTGGTCTTTGCGCAGGATAACGAACGCCAATTCATGCAAGGTGTTGCACGCGGCCTCGCCATGGCTGCTAAAGACCGAGGCCTCGAATTTCAGCTGGCGCTGGCCAACAACGATCCAAAAAAAATGATCGAGCAGGTAGACATTTTGCAAACCGCCAACGTTGGCGCGGTTGTCGCCGCTCCGGTCGATGCGCCATCTCTGAGTCGGAGTCTTCAGAAGGTCATCTGGTCGGGCGGGTATGTCGGGACTGTTGTTCCACCGCCGGCTATCTCCCTTCTAAACGCTCCGCAATACCTGACGGGAAAGGTGCTCGGCGATGCGGCGGCCGCCTACATCAAAGGGAAGCTTGGGGGCAAGGCGAAGGTCGTGTTGCTGACACACGATAGTCTTCAATTTTTGGCGCCCCGCTTTGCCGCCATCCGTGACTCACTCAAGGAGATTCCGGGTGTTACCATCGTTGCAGATATTTCACCGGCGACCGTCGACAAGGAAGGTGGTGCCGCCATGATGCGCACCATCCTTCTCGCCGACCCCTCCATTGACGTTGTCATGGGCGCCGACACGGTGGTTTTAGGCGCGCTGACCGCTCTAAGGGAGGCTGGCAAGGCGCGCCCGCAACAGTTTTTAGGCGGTATCGATGGCGAGCCGGAAGCGGTCGCAGAGATAAAGCAAGGCGGTCCCTACAAGACAAGCGTCAGTCTCGCATCTCCCGTTTTCGGTTATGCCATGGCCCAGCACGCTGCAGATTGGCTGGAAGGGAAAAGTGTTCCGCAGGCCATGGACATTCTGCCCAAGCTGCTGACGTCCGACAACATGAGTTCGTACGAGTCGGACTTGGCCGACCCGGCAGCGGTGTACCGCGACCCTAAGCGCCGTGCCGCGTATCTAAAAATGTACGGTAATATTTGTTATAATACCCGTGATCGATATATCAATTTTCCTTGGTCCTCCGAGAGAAGATGAACAGCGCTGGGGGCGACTGGTGAAGTATCTGTACTAGTTGTGCCCATTGGCCCCTCTGAGACATGCCTGCCTATCCTGAGATGTCCGTTCACCGGGGTAGACCGGAAGTCGCGGTGGTCCGAGCGAACCGACGCGAATGACCCAGAACGGACTAAGTGGTCCAAGCTCCACACTATCCGACTGTTGGGCGACTAATTCGGAACCCGAACGCCCCGCAGCCCGGCTTCGGTAATCGCTTTCTCCACCGTGCCATCGGACCGCATTCCGGTCACGAGTTCATCAACGGTGGGAAGCGCCGAGGCGGCTCGTTTGCGCACTCCGATTGCCATTTGCACGACGTTGAAACGCCCGGGCAACACCTGTGCTCCAGGCAAGGCGTCAGCAATGCGATGGGCGAGGTGCAGGTTCTCACCGTAAACGTCAGCTTTGCCAGTTGCCAACGCCTCGCGAGCCGAATCGAACCCGCCGGGCACCTGTATGATCTCTGCATTCTTGATAAGGCGTGTCAGAACGGTGTGTGGCGCGCTTCCTTGCGCGACGGCGATCTTCACGCCTGCACGGTCGACTTCCTCTGCGGTGGTTGGTGTTGCTCCGGCGCGCGCGACATAGCCGTTGTCTACTTCCATGAATGTCACACTAAACGCGAGGTATTCTGCGCGAGATGGATCGCGCGCAGCAAGCCCGATGTCCCAGTCATCGCTCGCGAGACTTTCGTTGTAACGCATTGGATTGTCGTAGGGCTTGAGTTCGACCGGTATGCCGAGACGCGCAGCGAGCGTCCGGGCAACGGAGACGGAAACACCGCCGAGGGAGCCGTCGGTACCGCGGGTCACCAGAACAGGATTGGAGGCAATGAGAGCGACGCGCAGTTTGCCGGTTGGAAATAGTGTGGCAGGCGCGGATGGGGCTTGAGCCCATGCGATCTGCGGCGCAGCGGGGAGCGCGGCAGCCCCCGCCGCCAGATGAAGGAAGTGTCTGCGAGGTAGTTTCATAGCGGTCCCTCTCACTCTCAAATGTTGAGAACCAACCCGACTGCTCTGCCTGCGTGACGCGAGTTTACCCTACACATTTGGGACTTTTGCGTCAGCGTCAGCGGTAAGCGAACGAGGTGATCATGTCGCTTTTTGTCACTTTTCGGACGTGCCGCGATTTCGGAGTTGAGTTTGCTTCAGGGATTGAGCGGAAGCTGATCTCCAGCCTGCCAAGGGCGGCTTTTGGCGCAAAGCGGCCGTTAATTTCGGCTGGCCACGCGGGTCCTTCCCAAAACCCCCTCACGGCTGACGAGGTTGGGTGTCAACCTGTCACCGTGTCAACTCAGATTTTGGGATCTGCGGCTGCCGACTTTTTGGGGCGCGCTTGGGCCGTATGGGCTGGGGGGCCGGGAAGGACCCGCTATTTTACAGCGCGCCGGCCCTGATCCGCTGTGCAATGGACCGGCCCGCATCCGTCGCTCCCCACGATAGGCGACCCTCAATCCCAGGCCGCGCATAGTATCTGGCAAGCTGGGTACGGATCAGTTCTTTCAATTCATCGTCGGCCATCTCACTAGCGCTTATGTAACAATCGTACATCGAGAGCGAATTCAGCACGCCGCGCTGCTTGATGGTCATCGACTTTGCGAATGCGATTTGGTCGTTGGTCAGTTTGGTCATTCTCTTACTCTCTAGGCATGTCCAAGCAGTCCAATCACCGCCATGGCGCTTGGACTGCGAGAAACCGTTGCAAATTGCGGGTTGGTCTAGGGTGTCCTAGTGGTCCAAGGATTTTAGAAGGATCAGAACAAAACAACCGGCATCGATACGGATGCCGGTTTCATTTTGCTACACGCGCGCGACCTAGACGCCTTGGACGCCTTGGACGCATGCCTGATTTTATTGAATGAGTTTGCGTCCAAGCGCGACGAGGGCACTTGGACCGCCTAGACCGGAACGATGTGATCCGGCGGCGCATACTGCGCTCGCTCGCCCTCTCCCGGCGGGAGCGCGGGCCAATCGACGGGTTGCCCGAGTAATTCGTCGAACGCGGCGCGGCAGTCATGTAGTGATGGCATGTCATAACACCAGGCCCGGCGTGTTACGCCGGGCTCAGTTTCGATTGCCGGACGATTCTTACGAATGCCAGGCGCTAACTTAGTTAGGCGCACGCCGAACTCAGCGGGACCGCGCTTGCGACCAACTCCGATTTGCGTCGCGGCCTTCAGATATTCCGCGTGAAGATCGGCGCATACGACTCGGCTCGACCAATTGTGGCCCGAGTGCAGACGATCGAACCAAAAACCATCGATCGTATCGAGAGAACGAATTTTCTGGTCTAGCAGAGCGCGTGTTTTCGGAGCGTTCCATAGATCAACTTTGGAAAGGTCGAAGTGTAGCAAGTCGTGCAACAGCCGCTCACGGCCGCCGGCGTTCAATTCCTCATCCATCTCGCGAAAATAATCATGGTTTTGCGCACACCCCGACCCCACGTCGATAACGCAATACCGGCGCTCATCCATACCCGCCGGCACGACCCATCCCTCATTAGATGTCATGATAACGCGTAGAAAGTTGCGTAACCGGATCGGATCGACGCCCTTTGATTCGATCATCTGCGTTTCGCTGGTAATCAGGCCCTTGAGCCGGCCCTCCGCCGCCTTGTCGCCCGCCCAAACCGCTTCATCAGCCTGCAAGAGCAGGCAACTCGCCATATGCGCATTGAATTGACCCGTGATGTACCGAGCCTCATCAACCTGAAAATAGTGCGACGAGAACAGCGACCCCAACACCTCGCCAACCTTACTCTTGCCGCTTCCCCGCTGGCCGCGCAGCACGATCGCTGTCCCAAGCCGCTCGCGCGGCTTTTGAACGATGTGCGCCATCCAGCCAAACACGTAATTGAAAAGGCTCTCGTCGCCGCCGCAGACGTTCGTAAGGAGGTGATCGCGAAACACGCTGTAAGCGCCAGCCGGCGAGGGCTTCACGTCGAAGCCTCGCCAGAAATTCAGGTAGTTTGGAGTGCCCCGCGCCTCGTCGGGATTCGGAAAGAACTCGACGCCATCGTATTGCCGGCGATCGCGGTGCGAATGCCAAGCCTTCGCCCAGGTCACCGGCCGGACCTTGCCGTCCGACCCCACGATCTCGGTGTAGCGGTTCGCGAACCATGAGTTCATGGACTCGAATGACATCACACGAACGCGATCATTGACCGGCCCCGACGGCTGTTCATTGACCACCACGGCTTTACCGCCCCAGATCGCCAGCGCGTAGCTGCGGTTGATTTCCTCGACATCGAAGCCCCAAGCACGCGGCGACGTGTTTTCCGTCTCTACGGCCTCGTTATCGATGTCCAAGCCGCCCTCGATGATGGCGGCGATTGCTTCGGCTTGGTCACTCATCTCGTCTTACGTCCTTAGCGGCAGTTTCAGGCACAAAAAAACCCGCCGTTTCGGGCGGGGTAGGTGGGACATTCGGGTTGGAAAGGCTAATGATTACGTAGAACGGTTTTTAGTCCCACCATGGACTAACCCCTTGATTTTCAACGCTCCATAAAGTCCCCTAGGGAGCGCCATGCCGCTGATCACAGGCCGCATCAGCAGCTCGCCACGCCATGCTGGTTTTCCATTTTGCGCAGAATCGCGTGAGGCGTCGCGGACCGCGCGACGTAAGCGGCCGCACCGAACTTCAACCGGCCGGCGGATCGGTTCGGCGCAGCGTCGTTACCCAGATGACGCGCGCTACCTGCTGCGTCGGATTGTCGAACATGTGCGGCACGATGCTCGGGAAGCGGAAACTGTCGCCCGCCTCCAGGACATGGGCTTCGTGGTCGAGCCACAGACGCAGGCTGCCCGACAATATGTAGCCAGCCTTTTCACCGGTGTGCTGGAAGAAGTCGGTGCCCGACGAGCCGCCGGGGTTGAGCGTGAGTTCATAGAGTTCGAGTTCACCCTTCTCGGCAGGGGTGAGCGCTTCCTTGACGACGCCGCTGGCGGTGAGCCGAAGCAGCCGCCGATCATTCTTCCGCACGATATAGCGCTGGGGTTCGCCGGCGTCGGTTGCTCCGAAGAAATAGGAGATCGGCACGTCGAGAGCGATGCTGAGAAGACGCAGCGTGCGCACGGACGGCATGGCGAGCGCGCGTTCGAGCTGGCTGATCATGCCGGTGGACAGGCCGGTACGTTTGGCGACGTCCTGAATCGAGAAGCCTGCGCGCTGGCGCAGCAGCCGTACGGTCTCGCCAAGCCGCCGCTGATCGACCGCGTCATCGCTTTCGATCGTCTGGGCGTTCTTCGGAACGCTCACGCGGCCCATGTCGCTCTCCCGTGCATCGTCTCGCAGCCCACCGTTTCTCACCCACCGCCCCAAGCGGCGATCAATTGCATCGAATAATCGGAGCATACCATCAATAGGATTGACTCGTTTATTTAGCTATGATGAAATTTGGATGCAAATAATTAGACGTACTAAAGCTCAGCTAACCTCTGCGTTGCCGGGTTTTCGAGATCGGGCACGGGGGATCGGTGCCGCGCGCGAAAACGGAGACGGTCATGGCGGACGAAACGGGCAAATTCGACATTCCCGCATTGGGCAACTCGGCCTTCGGCATACCGAACCGCCGACAGTTCATGCTGCTTGGCGCCAGCGCTGCGGCGGGACTGAGTGCTACGGCCTCGGCATTTGCGCAGACGGAACGTCCAGGCAATCCGCCCGCCAAGCCACGCGGGCAGGTGATCGCGGCCCTGTCGCAGGAGCCAACCGTCTTTCATCCCCTGATGCCCGGTATCGAGGTCGATCAGGGCGTTTGGTGGCAAGTCTTCTCGCCGCTGTGGTTCATCGATCCTGATGGCAACTTCGTTCCTGACCTGGCCCGCGAAGTCCCCACCATCGAGAACGGCGGGCTGTCGGCCGACGGGCTGATCTGGAAGATCAAGCTGCGCAGTAACGCCAAGTGGCATGATGGCACGGCGTTTACGGCTGATGACGTCAAGTTCTCCCTTGAGCTGATCAACAACACGGATTTCCGCGCGCGCAACCGCGTCGGCCATAACCTGGTCAAGGACATCAAGGTCGTCGCGCCCGACGAGGTTCATTGGCGCATGGAGGCGCCGTATTCGCCCTATATGTCGATCCTGTCGCTGACCTGCATGGTGCCCAAACACATTCTGGAGAAGGTCTCGGATCCGAACAGCTCGCCGTTCCACAATGCGCCGGTCGGGACCGGACCGTTCCGTTGGGGCGAACGCGTGCCTGGCGACCACATTCTGTTGCACGCCCACACCGGCTACCATGGCAAAGGGCCTTATCTGGAGCGCGTCGTCTTCAAATACATCCCGGACCTGACCGTCCTGTACACCCAGTTCCGCACCGGCCAGGTCGATTACACGGGCTTGCAGGGAATCCTGCCGAACTTCGTGCAAGAGGCGAAAACGCTGCGTGGCCGCAAGATTTTCGTGTCGTCGACGGCCTCGGTGGAGCATGTCGCGCCGAACCTGGATTTCGGTCCGTTCACCGACCGCACGGTGCGCGAGGCGCTTTATCTCGCGATCAACAAGAAGGCGATCATCGACGCACTCAATTACGGCTTACCGACGCAGACCGAGAGTTTTGTGCCGCAACAGGCCTGGTCGTTCCAGCAGGGCCTGCCGCAGCACAGCTACGATCCGGCGAAGGCAAATGCGCTGCTCGATGCGGCGGGATGGGTCCGCGGCGCAGGCGGCATCCGCGAGAAGGGCGGCGTCAAGCTCGAATTCACCAATTCGACCACGTCCGGCAACGCCGTGCGCGAACAAACCCAGCAACTGCTGATTCAGGACTGGCGCGCGATCGGCGCTGCGATGCGCGTAAACAACATGCCGGCTGCGGTCATCTGGGGCGAGTTCTGGCAGCAGTCGAAGTTCAACTCGGTCCTGGTGTCGGTGAACTTCATGCTGGGCAGCGATCCGGACGTGACGCCGCGCTTCGGCTCGGGCGCCATTCCGGCCAAAGGCGGACGCGGCTTCAACACCTATCAATACCAGAGCCCGGAGGCCGACCGGCTGCTCGCCGAGGGTGCCAAGCAGTTCGATCTTGCAAAGCGCAAGGCGATCTATGGCGACCTTCAGAAGCTGATCCGCAACGACCTCGCGGTGCTGCCGCTGTTCCAGGGCACCATCACCGAGGGCGTCAAGGACGGATTGCAAGGCTTCCGGCACAACATCAACGCTTCGTCCAACTGCTGGAACATCCGCGAATGGTACTGGACCTGACGCGTCTGATCCGGGGGACTGCCTGAATGGCCCGTTACGTCGCCAATCGCCTGATGCAGGCGATCATGTTGCTGGTGATCGTCTCGGCGCTCGGCTTTGCGATCCTCCATCTGGCGCCGGGCGGCCCGCTCTCGCAATTCGCCGCCTCGGCGCAAATGACGCAGGAGGATCTCGATCGCGTCACCAAGCAGCTGGGCCTCGATCGTCCGCTGCCGATCCAGTATCTCGACTGGTTCGGTCGCATGGTCAGGGGCGACTGGGGTCGATCCTATCGGGACGGTGAGCCCGTGCTGTCCGTCATCGGCTCGCATCTCGGTGCCACGCTCGAACTGATGGCGACCGCGACCCTCATCGCGGTTCTGCTCGGCTGCTGGATCGGGGTGCTTGGCGCGGTGCGCCGCTATTCATTGTTCGATTCGCTGGCAACTGTCGGCGCCATGATCGCGCTCTCCATTCCGACGTTCTGGTTTGGGCTCGTCACGATCTATCTGTTTTCGGTGAAGCTCGGCTGGTTGCCGTCCGGCAACCGGCATACGATCGGTGACGGCTCATTTCTCGATCTCCTGCATCATCTGATCGCACCGGCCGTCGTGCTGGCGCTTGTCGAGACCGCCATCTGGGGACGCTTCATGCGCTCCTCCATGCTCGAGGTCATCAACCAGGATTACATCCGCACGGCGCGCGCCAAGGGGATGCCGGAGTGGCGCATCCTGACCGTGCATGCCTTGCGCAACGCCCTGCTGCCGATGATAACAGTTGCGGGCCTCCAGTTTCCGACATTGCTCGGCGGCGCGCTGGTCACCGAGACCGTGTTCACCTGGCCCGGCATGGGCCGGCTGTTCCTCGATTCCATCGGCTATCGCGATTATCCGGTCGTGATGGGCATCCTGATGTTTTCGGCCATGATGGTGCTGATAGGCTCGCTTCTCGCCGATATCCTCTATGCCGTCGTCGATCCTCGGATCAGGGTGGGATAGGCGATGAGCACCGCAGCCTTGCAGACCGTCCAACTTGCTCCTGGCCAGGCCGCCTGGCAACGCTTCCGCCGTCATCGGCTCGCTTTGGCGGGTGCCGTGACCATCGTGATCCTCGTGCTGGGTTCGGCGTTCGGCCCTTATCTTTTGCCGTACGACGACACCTTTATCGACATCATGAAGCGGTTCGCGCCGCCGTTGTCGGGAGCCCACATCCTTGGCACCGACGAGCTCGGTCGTGACGTGCTGGCGCGGTTGATGATGGGAGGTCGCGTATCGCTCTCCATCGGCATCGTCGCCATGACCATCGCCATGGCGGTCGGCATCCTTGTCGGCGCTTTCGCGGGCTTCTATCGCGGCGTCATCGGTGCCGTGCTGATGCGGTTCGTCGATGCCGTGCTGTGCTTCCCGGCGATCTTTCTGCTGCTGGCGCTCGCGGCGCTCACCGAGCCGGGCTTGATGACCACCACCTTGCTGATCGCGGCCACGGCGTGGATGAGCGTCGCCCGCGTTGTCGAAGCGCAGGTCCGTTCGCTTCGCGAACGCGAGTTCGCGATCGCCGCCGTCGCCTTCGGGTCGTCTAACCTGCGGATCATGTTCCGCGAACTCGTGCCCAACGCAATGGCGCCGATCGTGGTTGCGGCGACGCTCAACGTCGCCAAGGCGATCCTGCTCGAATCCTATGTCAGCTACCTCGGTTTCGGCATTCAGCCGCCGGCCGCGAGCTGGGGCAACATGCTCAACAATGCGCAGATCTATATGACCAGTGCGCCCTGGCTTGCGATTGCGCCGGGCGTTGCCATCACGTTGGCCGTGACCAGCTTCAACTTCCTCGGCGACGGACTGCGCGACGCGCTCGATCCGCGCATGAACATCCCATGAAGCCCGTACGGGCGTCCATAAACTTTACTGTCAGGAGAGTCTCATGTCCCCGCCACTCAGCCGCATCACAAGCGACGAACGCTTGCCGGCGCAAGCCGATGTTGTCGTCATCGGCGGTGGCGTCATCGGTGTTTCAGCGGCCTATCATCTGGCGAAGAAAGGACACTCCGTCGCGCTGATCGAGAAGGGGCATGTCGGCGCGGAGCAGTCGAGCCGCAACTGGGGCTGGTGCCGCCAGCAGGGCCGCGCCCGCGCCGAGATCCCGTTGGCCCGCGAGGCGCTGCGCCTGTGGGAGGACATGCAGAACGACGCCGGCGTCGATGCCGGCTTTCGGCGCACCGGTGTCTTGTTCCTGACCAAGAACCCGCAGGAACTGGCCGCGTGGGAGAAATGGGCCGAGATCGCGCGCGAACAGCAGGTTCATTCGACGGTCTTGTCGGCGGCCGAGGTCGCTGAGCGCGTGCCCGGCAATGCAGATAGCTGGGTCGGCGGTTTGCACACGCCGAGTGACGGGCGCGCCGAGCCTTCGATGGCGGTGCCGGCGCTCGCGGCCGCCGCGCGCAAGCACGGTGTGACGATTCACCAGGGCTGCGCCGCGCGCGGGCTCGAAACCCAGGGCGGACAGGTGAGCGCGGTCGTCACCGAGAAGGGCGCCATTCGCACGCAGTCCGTGCTGCTGGCGGGAGGGGCGTGGTCGTCGCTGTTCTGCCGGCGCCACGGCATCGAGCTGCCGATCGGCCTCGTCAACGCCACCGCGTGCCGCACCACGCCGGCGCCGGAAATCACGATGGGCGCGCTCGGCACCGACTTCTATTGCATTCGCCGCCGCCTCGATGGCGGCTTCACGCTGGCGCTGCGCGGGCGCGGCACGGTGGAAGTGTCGCCGGATCTGTTTCGCTATGCCAAAACCTTCTGGCCGACCTACAAGCAGCGCCGCAAGGGACTGAAGCTGTCGTTCGGAAAGTCGTTCTTCGATCAGATCATGCGCGGCACCAACTGGAGCCTCGACAAGCCTTCGCCGTTCGAGACCGAGCGGGTGCGCGATCCCGCGCCTGATATGTCGCTGGTCACTTCGGCGCTCGCGGCGCTGATCAAGTCAAACCCTGATTTAAAGGGCATCGAAGTCGCGGAGGCCTGGGGAGGCACAATCGATACGACGCCCGACACCATTCCGGTGATTTCTCCCGTCGACTCCCTGCCGGGCTTTTTTCTCGCGACCGGTTTCAGCGGTCATGGCTTCGGCATTGGCCCGGCAGCCGGCAAGCTCGCTGCCGACCTCGTCACGGGCGAAACGCCACTGGTCGATCCGGCGGCCTACAGCCATACGCGCCTGATCGACGGCCGGCCGCTGGCGCCGGTCAGCCTGTTCTAGTGGTATCGGATCGGGCCCGCGCCATGACATTCCTTTACAAGGCGAACGCGACCCGCGGCCTCGAATGGGCCCGCCATTTTGCGGCGCGCGCCCCGGAGCTGCCGTTCCGGCTCTGGCCCGATGTCGGCGATCCGGCAGAGGTGCGCTATCTGGCGGTGTGGAGCCCGCCGGAAAACATCGCCGCAACCTTCCGCAATCTCGAACTCGTCTTCTCGGTCGGAGCAGGGGTCGATCAATTCGATTTCTCGCAGCTCCCACCCCATGTTCCGCTCATCCGCATGCTGGAGCCGGGCATCGCGGAGAGCATGGTTGAATATGCCACCATGGCCGTGCTCGCGCTGCACCGCGATCTCGTGCACTTCATCGCCCAGCAACGCCAGCAGATCTGGCGCGAGATCCGGATCACGCCGGCGGCGAAACGGCGCGTTGGCGTGATGGGCCTCGGCCTGCTCGGTCAGGCGGTGCTTGAACGGCTCAAGCCATTCGGCTTTCCGCTTGCCGGCTGGAACCGCTCCCCACGCACCATAGAGGGTGTCACCTGCCATGCGGGCCGGGAGACATTGCCGGATTTCCTCGCGCAGACCGACATCCTTGTCTGCCTGCTGCCGCTGACCGATGAAACCCGCGGCATCCTGAATACTGGTTTGTTCGAGGCGCTGCCGCGTGGTGCTAAACTCGTCAATGTCGGGCGGGGCGGGCATCTGGTCGAGGCAGACTTCATTGCGGCTTTGGAGCGCGGCCTGTTGTCAGCCGCCGTTCTTGACGTCGCCAAACCCGAGCCGTTGCCGGCGGGCCATCCGTTCTGGAGCCATCCGCGCATTCTCCTTACGCCACATATCGCCAGCATGACGACACCGGAAGCGGCGGTCGAATTCGTGCTCGATACCATCGGTCGCCACCGCCGCGGTGAAGCCCTGCCGGGTCGTGTCGATCGTGACCGCGGCTACTGAAACCGGGCATTGAAAGCTTCAGGATGAGTGTTGGCCCAAGAGTACCAAAGAGCGGACTTGACCATCTCGCCACCGGCGCGAAGCCGGCCCAGGCAACGGGTTCGCCGGTACTGTCGATCGCGGGTCTGACCACCTCGTTCATCCGCGATGGGCGATGGATTCCCGTCGTCCGGAACGTGTCGTTCGACGTTGCCGCGAAAGAGACGGTGGCGATCGTCGGGGAATCCGGCTCGGGCAAGAGCGTCACCGCGCTCTCGATCATGCGGCTGATTCCGCAAGAGAGCGGCCGCATCGAGGGCATCATCAAGCTCGCGGGCCGCGATCTCCTGACGTTACCCGAACAGACCATGCAGGATGTGCGCGGCAACGAAGTTGCCATGATCTTCCAGGAACCGATGACCAGCCTTAATCCGGTGCTGACCATCGGCTTTCAGATCGCCGAAGCGCTGATCTACCATCGGGGCATGTCACGCGCGGCGGCCGAAGCCGAGACCGTTCGCCTGCTCGAGAGAGTCCGCATCCCGGCGGCGAAGTCGCGTTTCCACGAACATCCGCATCGCTTCTCCGGTGGCATGCGCCAGCGTGTGATGATCGCCATGGCGCTGGCCTGCAGGCCGAAGTTGCTCATCGCCGACGAGCCGACCACCGCGCTCGACGTCACGATCCAGGCGCAGATCCTCGAGCTCCTCAAGGTTCTGCAGGAAGAAGAGGATATGTCGATCCTCTTCATCACGCATGACATGGGAGTGGTGGCCGAGATCGCGGACCGCACCGTGGTGATGTATGACGGACAGGCGGTGGAGGCCGACAGCACCGCACGGATCTTCGCCGCGCCTTCGCATCCTTATACCCGCGCGCTTCTCTCCGCCGTGCCGCGTCTCGGCTCCATGGAAGGACGGGCGCGGCCGATGCGATTTCCGATCGTCGACAAGGTAACGGGAACGTCGGATGAACCGACGGAGACGCCCGATACGGTCGCCGCATCAGAACGGCCGGTGCTCGACGTCGCCAACCTGACCACGCGGTTTCCGATCCGCTCCGGCCTGTTCGGCAAGGTCTCGGGCCGCGTCCATGCGGTGGAGAACATATCCTTCAGCGTGCATGCCGGCGAAACACTGGCGCTTGTCGGTGAGTCCGGCTGCGGCAAGTCGACGACGGGCCGGTCCATCCTCAAGCTCGTCGAGCCGGACAGCGGCTCCGTGCTGGTCGATGGCGAGGATGTCCTCGGCATGGGCGCCTGGGCCCTGCGCGCGTTGCGCAAGCGCATGCAGATCGTCTTCCAGGATCCGTTCGCGAGCCTCAATCCGCGCATGTCGGTCGGCTCGGCGGTCGCCGCGCCGCTCTATGCCCATGGACTGGCTTCTTCGTCGCAAGCGCGCGACAAGGTTGCCGATCTGTTGGTTCGGGTCGGACTGACGGCAGATATGGCGTCGCGCTTTCCGCACGAATTCTCCGGCGGGCAACGCCAGCGGATCTGCATCGCCCGCGCGCTGGCGCTCGGGCCCAGGCTGATCATCGCCGACGAGGCGGTCTCGGCGCTCGACGTCTCGGTCAAGGCACAGGTGGTCAATCTGATGCTCGACCTTCAGGCGAGCATGGGCCTTGCCTATCTGTTCATCTCCCATGACATCGCGGTGGTCGAGCGGATGAGCCACCGTGTCGCTGTCATGTATCTCGGCGAAATTGTCGAGATCGGACCTCGCGCGGCGGTGTTTGGAAATCCGCAGCATCCCTATACCAGGAAGCTGATGGCGGCCGTACCGATCCCCGATCCTGCGCGCCGCGCCGAGAAGCGCGGTGTATCCAACGACGAAATCAAAAGTCCGGTGCGCGCGCCCGACTACCAGCCTCCGGTTCGCCAGTACCGCGAGGTCACACCGGGCCACGTCGTCCAGGTTTGGGACGAAGAATGGTCGGGCTAACCAAGAGTGTCATCGCAACGCACGAAACGCTTGTGAGCGCGCTTACTCAGTCCTTCACCATACCGGCGTCCATTCGTCGCCGCACACGATCTGCTCATTCCCGCTCCATCATGTCGGCGATCGCCTTGATGCGGCTTCTGGCGTATTTCGGTAGGCCGGCGCTCAGCGAATCGCCGCTGTTGAAGGAGCTGTTGCCCATGAGCAATTGCGCGGGCACGAGGTTTCGTAGAACGGGTGTTTTGCTGTACTCCCTTTGCTTGTTCAGCACGTCGTTCCTGACCACAATCAGGATGTAGACCGTCGCGATGGCGGCGTCCCGCTCGGTCGGATGTTGTTGCAGGATCGCAAGCAGCTTGCCGAACTGGATGACTTGGTTCACCCAAAAGATGTTCTGCTCGAGCCCACCGGTGACTGTGGAGTCGAGTCCTGTCAGGCTCGGCAGCTCGGCAAGGTGCGGCTGCGTGACCAGCCCGATCTCACTCTGGAACTCGATGAAATCTGGAATGGGCCTTTTGCTCTCCTCGCGCAGCTTGTTGGCAAGGTGAATGCCCGCCGGAATTTTCCCTTCGAACATGTAGCGGGACCGCACGCAGATCGCCTTCGCGTCCTCGCACCAGCGGCGATTCGGCGGACGGTTGTGCGCGGCGACACCCGTGTCCTTGTTGGGAACAGCATCGCCCGCCGTGATCGGCCGGTGCTTGACCGCCGGATCGATCTGCTCGAGGAACGCGACGTTCGCATACCGCGACAGATCCAGTGCCGCTGCCGGTCTTGGAAGTCGAAACCGCGCCTCCGCCTGGTAGACCGAGAGCGTCAGCTTCGTTTGTTGGTTGAGCGTGGGCTCAACGAAGCTCGGGAAGAGCGAGAGGAAGCGCCGCTGAACCGGACGCGAGCGGGCCCAATCGTCGAAAGGAATAAGTCCCGTCGCGGAATCGGCGAGTTTGTCGTTGCGTTGGTCAGCGAAGATGACTGTGCGAGGTTTGATCTGGGCGATCGGAACGCTGGCGGCTGCGGGCACGTCCTCCAGCTGGAATTCCTGCGCGGCCGCGCCCGCGCAAGTGGCCAGGCAGGCGGCGATGAGGGCAGCGGCACGATGCAGTCTCATGGCGTCAATGCTCAATTCAGCCGCCGCGAGAAATAATCGGGATCGACTCGGAGCGGCGGTCGCGGGAGGCGGTCCTCGTCATCGGGATATCCGCGCCAGGAGGGATACTCGCGCGGACCAAGACGCCAGTTCGGGAATTGAAAGGGCAGCCGGTTATCGCCGTAAAGGCGGTTATCGTAGGACCACGGCTGGAATGGCCCGTCGTCTCCGTCATGACTGCCACGATGGGCGTAGCTTTCTGCACGCGAGACGATCCGAAATTGCGTATCATCGATTCTGCCCGACGGATCCCTCTTGAGGTACTCGGTGAAAGCGCGCCCGGAGCCGGCCGGTGCAGGATCGCCGGTATGGGGATCGATCGACAGAGCAACGAGCTGACGCAAAGCTTCGCGCGAAGGGCCGTTCAACGCCGTCTTGGGAGCGTGCAGCTCCCAGGCTGCCTGCACGATCGGCTCGAACATCGGCAGCGCCACTTTTCCTCCGGTCTGGCCGCGCCCAAGGGTGCGGCGCCCGCCGTCGCCATTGTCGTAGCCGACCCAGATGGCGATGGTAACGTCATTTGTGAAACCGACGAACCAGGCATCGGCCGAATTATCGGTGGTACCAGTCTTGCCGCCGGCATAGGGCGAGAGATGCTTCACTCCGCGCGCAGTTCCGCGCGCGAGCACGCCCTGCAGCATTGATTTCAACTGGTAAAATGATGCGCGGTCGGCGAAGCCGATCCAGGACAGCGCATGCGGATCGTGCCGGTAGATTGGGCGGCCGTCCTGTTCGATCGTTTCGATCGCATGGGGCTGGGGTCGTGCGCCTTCGTTGGCGATCGCTGCATAGAACGCCGCAAGGTCGATGAGCCGCACCGATTGGGCACCGAGCACGAACGGGTAGTAGCGCATGCATTCTTTGTAGAGCTGCGCTTCCATCGCGAGCAAGCAGACCTGGTCGAGGCCTCTCTCGGCGCTGTCGGCGAGACCGGTCGCGAGCAGTTGCGCGGTGGCGAGATTCCGGGAGTTTTCCAGCGCACTCCGCAGTGTAATGGCGCCCGAAGCGCCGCCGTCATAGTTCTTCGGCGACCAGAAACCGCGCTGGCCGGAGGCCGTCGCCCCGATCGGTGCCAGCGTCAGAGGTTCGTCCAGCACCAGCGTGTTCGGCTGCAATCCCTTCCGAAGGGCGGCGAGGTAGGTCAGCGGCTTGAAGGTGGAGCCGGGTTGCCGCAGGCTCTGAACGACGCGGTTGAGCTGGCTCGCCGGGTAGGAAAAGCCGCCCGCCATCGCGAGAATGCGGCCGGTTTCGTTCTCGAGTACGAGCGCCGCTCCCTGCACGGTCGGTCGAATGCGCAGATCGGCACGTGCCGCTTGCTTAGCATTGGCTTTGCGCACCTGCACGTAGATCACGTCGTACGGCTTGAGACTGCGCCGGATCGCGGCGCTCCAGGTGTTCAGCGGCAGGATGCTTCCATCGGTCAGACCGACGTTGATCGCATGGCCGCTTTTGCCACGCGTAGTCTCCAGGACGACCGCCGATTCCCAGTGAACGTCATAGAGAGGTAGCCGCGTCGTCTTCAACGCCACGAGCCAGGCCGGTTCCGTGGCCCTCAGGTCAGCCGCACTCAGACGGATAGCATTGGAAATGTTCGCCTCGGGTCCCTCAAATTTGTACCGATTGGTGTTCAGCTCGTACCGCGCGAGGCCCTCCTGCAATGTTGCTTCGACTGTGCGCTGCAAGGCCGAGTTGACGGTCGAGCGCACCGTGTAGGAGGATTTGGTGAGAGTATCGAGGCCTGCGACCACCTTTGCCTCGCGGGCGATCTGATCGACGAAGTGAAAGCCGAAGTCCCGTCGCGTCGGCCGGTACTCGACAAGCTGCGGCAATACTGCTTGCGCCGCGGCGGCGTCGATCATCGCGTCGTTCTGCATGCGGCCAAGCACATAGGCAAGGCGCTCGCGCGCGCGCTCAGGGTGGCGGTCAGGATTGAAGTAGTTCGGTCCCTTGGCGAGCCCGGCGAGTAGCGCGCCCTCGACGGCGGAGAGCGCCTTGGCTGGTTTACCGAAATAGCTGCGCGCCGCCATCTCGATGCCCCAGGCTCCGCGACCGAGATAAATCGAGTTGAGATAGAGCTCGAGGATTTCCGCCTTGGTCAGGGCGCGCTCCATCCGCGAGGCGACGATCATCTCGCGCAGTTTTCTTTCGTAAGTGATGTCGTTGCCCACCAGCAGATTCTTCGCGACCTGCTGTGTAATGGTTGAGCCGCCCTGCGGCCGGCCCGGCTGCGTGAAGTTGCCGATGAAGGCGCGGACCAGTCCGCGCTCGTCAATGCCCGCGTGTTGGAAAAAACGCCTGTCCTCCGCGGCGATGAATGCGTTGCGCACCTCTTCTGGGATATCCGCAAGCGTGACCCAGACGCGGCGATTGTTCGGTTCGTAAATCTCGGCAAGGCGTTCGCGCTTGTTGTCGAGGACTACGCTGGTGCCAGGAAGCCTGAGGTGCTTGAGCTGCACGGCGTCGGGCAGATCCTTCACCGCGCTGTTGTAGAAAGCGATGACCTGACCGAGATCGACCGGCGATCGTTCAACTTTTTCGACTTTGCAGAACTCCTTGTAGGTCACGTGGAGGTCGGCCAGGTTCAGTCCTTTGAGCGCCTTGATCTCGCTGCTCAGTGCCTCCTTGTCATCCATGGCAGTGGCAATCAGATCGTCGAGGTTGATGTCCTCGATGTCGAAAGCCTTGCGCATGTGGGCGCAGCCGGCATTCAAAAGCTGCGCCACCTCGAAGCGGTCACGCACCGCATCGAACTCGGTCTTGACTGCATCCGGCCGGGTAGTGACCTGGCTGAAGGCCAGCGCCGTGGCGAAGATCTTGATGAGAATCGTGTCCATGACCTGCCGACGGTCGAGACAGCCGCCTCCGTAAGGTCCCGTTCTTGTAGAACGATATTATAAACAAGGCTGTGTTGAGGAAAAAGTTCCCGAGGCGCCGCCGTCCGCTTTTCCGGACCTTCAGCACCGCTCCGACCTGGCCGGGCCACGGAACCAACGCTGCGGCCAGTCGTTCTAAAAATACCATATTGGCAGCGCACTCATGAGTATCCCTCTTCCAGTCGTGCTTGCCGCGGCGCTCTTCAGCACCGCCATCGCCACGACGCCTGCGGATGCTGCTCCTCGAAAAAAGAACCCTGCAGGGAGCGTCGCTCAGCCGCCCGCGGACAGATTTTTGGCCTGCGATGTCCGGGTGCGAGACTATCTTCGCGAAGGCGGCGCGGCGATACGGGTGACCAAGATCGAAGTGGACGATGCCCGACTGCAGTTGAACATTCATCATGAGTACGGCGAAGCTGGAAAGTCGTCTCGAAAATACCTCCGCGGAGACACTGAAGAAGAAATGCGCAAAAATCTGCGCGGAATACTGGATGAGTTCGCTGCGGCTGCGAAGGCCGCAACGACTGGTCGCGCTTGGTATGTGATCGCAGCTCGCAAGGTCATGCCGGACCTCCGCGACAATTCGGGCCAGACCACAAATCCGTGGACGGCCATCGTCCTGGCCGATTTCGAGGGAAAATGCAGACCCATCACGTTCTATCAGTCTGTCGACCGGAACAAGCTCGATCCTGAACTGAGCAAGAAATTGGATGAGTGAAGTTTTGCGCTCGAAGTGATTTGCAGTCGTAGCGACGGCGCCTGGACACCATGAGGCGCGGTGAGGATGCGAGGCCGCTCCAGCGCGGTGAGCCGATCGCTAAGCGTCTGCTGGCGAAACCCGGTTTCCCACACGCACCGACGCTCTACGAGTGCTCATATATCTACGAG
This sequence comes from Bradyrhizobium sp. AUGA SZCCT0177, assembly GCF_018130125.1. NCBI lineage: Bacteria > Pseudomonadati > Pseudomonadota > Alphaproteobacteria > Hyphomicrobiales > Nitrobacteraceae > Bradyrhizobium > Bradyrhizobium sp. AUGA SZCCT0177. The sequence continues at coordinate 168,042 of NZ_JAFCMA010000004.1, forward strand.
TGCTCATATCCCGAATCGCTCATCGTGAGCGCCTTACTCAGCCCTTCACGATATCGCCGAGCAGGTTCGCCGCCACCGTCAGCTTCGCGAGTGTCAGGCCGCTGGCCACAATCTCCTCGACCGAGCGGCGGATGCGTGTCGCTTCAGGATGAGCCGCCAGCCAGTTTCCGGCGGCCTCCTGGCCGCATTGGCCGGTTGCCAGCATGTCCGCAGCCAGTCTTCTTTCGGCGGCTGCGATCTGGTCAATGGCACGATCAATGGCGAGACGCTCGTAGTTATCGTTGGCCGGGATGGTGCGTGCCGCGGCGATAAGGCGATCGAGACGGAAATTAGCCTCGGCAGCGAAGAAGGTAGCGGCGGCGTCGCCGATGGTCCGGCTGGTGCGCTCCGCTACGGTCACGATATCCGGTGCCGAGACCAGGGCGTCGAGATCGGCGAACTCGCCTGCGACGTCGGCTGGGACGCCGGCATCGATCAGGTCCTGCCGTCGCTTGCTGCGCCCGGCCTGCAAGTCCTCCGGAAGGGTCTTGTCGAGTCCAGCGACGATCTCGCGGATGCTCGGGCCGAAGCGCGCGATGACCGAGTCCAGACCGGCCTCGAAATCGACGTTGCGCACATACCAGACCATACGGGAGAGCAGGAGATCCTGAATCGCCGCGTAGAGGGTAAGTTGCAATTGCCCGTCGATGCGGGTGTCGAGCCCATCGATTGCGTCGTTCAGCCGCTTCAGACCGTAGGATTCATCCACCGCCACGAAGGCCATGACAATGGTCGACACCTCGGCGTCCGTCTCGTCGATCAGGCGCACGACACACGCCGGGCCGCCGCGATTGATGACGGCATTGGCGAGACTGGTGGCGATAATCTCCCGCCGAAGGCGGTGCTGCTCCACTGCAGCGGGGAATTTGTCCTCAAGCTCGCGCGGGAAGTACTGAGACAATTCGCGGGCAAGATACGGATCGTCAGGCACGCTGGCGGCGAGCAGATCGTCGTAAAGCGTCAGCTTGGCGTAAGCGAGCAGCACGGCAAGTTCCGGCCGGGTCAGGGATTGGCCGCGCCGGGCGCGTTCGGCGATCGCCGCGTCGTCGGGCAGGAATTCCACAGCGCGGCTGAGAAGGCCGCGCTGCTCGAGTGACTGCATCAGGCGCGTGAGGAAGCCGGTCTCTGCCAAGCCCTTGCGTTCGGCCAGAGAAAGCGCCAGCGTCTGCAGATAATTGTTGCGTAGCACCAGGGCGCCGACCTCGTCGGTCATCGCGGCCAGCAGGCTGTTGCGGTCAGCCGCACTGAGGTGTCCCTCGCGCTCGGGGCGCGCCAGCGCGATCTTGATATTGACCTCGACGTCGGAGGTGTTCACGCCGGCCGAATTGTCGATCGCGTCGGTGTTGAGCTTGACGCCTTTCTGCGCGGCTTCGATGCGGCCGCGCTGGGTCACGCCAAGATTGGCACCCTCGCCGATCACCCGGGCGCGGATATCGGCGCCGGTGACGCGGATCGGATCGTTGGCGCGATCGCCGACCTGATCGTCGCTTTCCCCCGACGCGCGGATATAGCTGCCGATGCCGCCAAACCAGAGCAGGTCGACGCGCGCTCTCAGGATCGCCGTCATCACCTCGAACGGCGTGGCCTGCGGCTTGTCGAGATCAAGCAGGGTGCGCACTTCCGGGGCGAGCGCAATGGCCTTGAGAGAGCGCGAGAACACGCCGCCGCCTTGCGAGATCAGCCCCTTGTTGTAATCCTGCCAGCTCGACCGCGGCAGGTTGAACATGCGCAGGCGTTCGGCGTGGCTGACGGCCGGGTCGGGCGAGGGATCGATGAAGATGTCGCGGTGATCGAAAGCCGCGACCAGCCTGGTCGCCGGCGAGAGCAGCATGCCATTGCCGAACACATCGCCGGACATGTCGCCTACGCCGGCGGCGGTGAACGGCATGGTCTGAATGTCGGTGCCGAGCTCGCGGAAGTGGCGCTTCACCGCCTCCCAGGCGCCGCGCGCCGTGATCCCCATCTTCTTGTGGTCATAGCCCTGGCTGCCACCGGAGGCGAAGGCATCGCCGAGCCAATGGTTCTTCTCGGTCGAGATCGCGTTGGCGATGTCGGAAAAGGTGGCGGTGCCCTTGTCGGCGGCGACGACGAGGTAGGGGTCGTCGCCGTCGTGCCTCACGGTGGAGTCGGGCGACACGATGACGTCGCCGTCGAAATTGTCGGTGAGTTCGAGCATGGAGCGAACGAAGATGCGATAGGCTTCGGTGCCTTCGGCCATGAAGGCGTCGCGATTGGCGGGTGGCGGCAGGCGTTTTGGCACGAAGCCGCCCTTGGCGCCGACTGGCACGATCACGGCGTTCTTGACCTGCTGGGCCTTGACCAGGCCGAGGATCTCGGTGCGGAAGTCCTGCGGCCGGTCAGACCAGCGCAACCCGCCGCGTGCGACCTTGCCGAAGCGCAGATGAATACCTTCGACACGCGGCGAATAGACGAAGATCTCGTAGAGCGGCCGCGGGGCCGGCAGGTCCTCGATCTTGCGCGCGTCGAACTTGAACGAGATCACCGGACGCGGATGTCCGTCCTGGCCGATCTGCCACAGATTGGTGCGGATGGTTGCCTGCACCAGATTGGTGAAGCGGCGCAGGATGCGGTCTTCGTCGAGCGAAGCGACGGATTGGAGTTGCTCCTCGATCTCGGTGAGGAGGGTCGCCTCACGTGCCGAGCGCTCGGCGTCGGTGGCGGCGAGGCGCGGATCGAGGCGGGCCTGGAACAGCGCGACCATGCTGGCGGTGATCGCGGTGTTCTTGCGCAAGGTCTCCCACATGTAGTCCTGGCTGAACGGCGCGCGGATCTGGTGCAGGTAGCGGGAGAGCGCGCGGATGGTCGAAACCTCGCGCCAGCTCAGGTCCGTACGCAGGATGAGGGCGTTGTATCCGTCGGATTCGGCCCGATCGCCGACCACCGCCATGATGGAGGCTTCCAGGCGATGGCCGAATTCCGAGCTGATCACGATCGGCTTGCCGTCGTTGGCCTCGATCGTCATGTCGTGCAGCCATACCGGCGCCGGCGCCGGCATGGCGCGAGGCACGATCTGATAGGTGCGCTCGTTGACGACGCGCAGGCCGTGATGTTCGATCACCGGCACCCGGTACGACAGCGACAGAGGCGCGCCAAGCGAGAAGACCTTGAGACCGAAGCGCGTTGGATCGTCCTCGCCCTCGATGCGGTGGGCCGAAATCGCCACCGGCCGCGCCGGGGTGAGCTTTTCGATGGTGGCGATATCGACAATCGCCTGCGAGGTGCCGAAGGCTTCGGTGTAGCCGCCAGTGAAGGCCTGGGCGTAGCGGTTGGCGAGCATGCGCGCTCGCATGCCGTCGGTGGAGGCGGCGAGCGCCGCCTTCAACTTGTCGCCCCAGGTCGCGGCGATGGTGCTGATCTCGGCTTCCAGCGTCGCGCGCTCGACGACGGGCGTTTTGCCCTCATAGCGCCCGATGATGTAGTGGACGCGCGCCAGCGATCCCTCGGGGAAGGAAGCGTACGAGGCGGCCACGCGCCCCTTGTAGACCTGCGCCAGGAAGTCCGCGACGCGCGTGCGCACATCGGTGTCATACTTCTCGCGCGGAATGAAGACGAGGATAGAGACGAAACGGTCGAACTTGTCGGCCCGTGCCAGCGCCCGCACGCGGGGACGCTCATAGAGCGTCAGGACATCCATGACGAAATTGTAGAGCGTTGTGGCATCGAGCTGGAACAGCTCGTCGCGTGGATAGTCTTCGAGGATATGCAGGACCGCCTTGCCTGAATGACTGGCCGGGTCGAAGCCGGCGCGCTGCAACACCTGTTCGACCTTGTGGCGGACATAGGGGATCTGCCGCGCCGAGCGGGTATAGGCACCCGAGGTGAACAGGCCGACAAGGCGCAACTCGCCCTCGAGCTGCCCGTCGGGCGCATAGAGTTTGATGCCGACATAGTCCATGCGGACGCGCCGATGAACACGGCTGTTCACATTGGCCTTGACCACCATCAGGACGGTCGGCTCGCGCATGAATTCGCGGATTTCCGGCGTCATGACCACCATTTCGGCGCCGCGGCGAAGAACCTTCACATCGGGATCACGCAGGATGCCGAGGCCTTCGCCGGTGCTGATGTCGTCCGGCGCATCGGCGTCGGGCGAGAATCGATATTCGCGCAAGCCCAGGAAGGTGAAATTGTCAGCGCACAGCCATTGCAGGAACTGGTTGGCTTCGGCGACCTCGTCGATCGGCAGCGGCGGCGGATTGGAGCGGAAGGTCATGATCGCCTGCTCGACCCGGGCGCGCATGGCCCGCCAGTCGGCGACGCAGGCGCGCACGTCGTTAAGCGTCCTGGTCAGGCCCTCGATCAGCTTCTGGCGGTCGGCATCGGCGTCCAGGCGCGCGATGTGGAAATGAATCAGGCTTTCGCGTTCGCCCTTTGCTCCCTCCGGCAGCGCTTCGCCGTAGAAATGCACCAGCTTGCCTTGCTCGTTGCGCTCCACGGCGATGATCGGGTGGGCGACCAGGGTGACCTCGATGCCCCGCTCGGCGAGCTCCGCCATGGTGGAATCGAACAGGAAGGGCATGTTGTCGTTGAGAACTTCGAGCACGGAAATCTCGCGCCCGTCGGGCATCATCGGATTGACGACACGGATGTCGGCACGGCCCGTCGTGCGTTGCTGCACATGCTCCCAGGCCTGTTCCGCCAGGAAGGCCAGGGAGGCCGCATCGTAGTTGGCGAGGTCCTCAAGGTTGGTATGGCCGAACAGATGCTCGGCAAAGGATCGGGGCGCCTTGCCCGTCTGCACGTTGCCCGCGGCTTCGCGGATCAGGGTCGCCCGGGCCTTGTCGTCACGCCACGACGCCATAAGGTCCTCCATTTCTCTCGCCGTCTGACCGCAGCCGCGATCGTTCGCTGGATTCTGGAGTGCATCTCTTTGGGCGCATCGCTTTGGCCGGGATTGATCGCGTACGCGCAATCCTCGGACTCGGAGCCTCAGCAGCCCTTGATGATTATGCCATCAAATCTCGAGAAATGCATCTTCAGTATGCGTTTCAGCCGACTTCGAGAGGGCTTGACTTGCTGGCAGGTAGGTTATCGGAGGTCGAGAGAGGACACCCGCCACGGCGCACTCGCGCAGCCTCGCTGGCACAGCTTACGAACGAGGAATTCATGCAGCAGGGGGTGTGGCGCTCCCCCGCTACCAAAAGCCTGCGATTTCCTGAGCCAAACTACGGTCTTCGGCGAGGCCGAATCTTGCGCGGCGGATCGCGGCTCCGCCGGTGGCAGTAAGCTCACCGGCGGTCGCGGACGATTGCAGGGTCAGGCCGCTTTTTTCGATTTCGCTACGTGGGTAGCGATCGCATCCATCAGCGGGGGAGACAGGCAATCATAGGGCTCGAGCCCGAGCTCTGTGAGGCGCGATCTGATCCCCGCCATATCGGACGGAGCGACACCGGCTTCGATCACGGACGAAACGAATGCGGCAAACCCTGGCGCCGCCGAACCGGCTTCCTGGAATAGTTCGGGGTGGATGAAGTCGAGGCCGTAGAACGGATGTCCCTTGTTCTCGATCCGGCCGTACATATGCGTGCCGCAGGCCTTGCAGGCGTGGCGTTGGATCGCCGCCGACGCATCGACGATTTGCAGCTTGTCGCCGTTTTCCAGCACCGACACGTTTTCGCGTGGCACGACCGCGACCACCGAGAAGGTTGCCCCGGCCGGTTTCCAGCATTTGGTGCAGCCGCAGGCGTGGTTGTGGGCGACATCACCCTTGATGCCGACCTTGACCGCCTTGTCCGCGCATTTGCAGGCAAGGGTGCCGCCGGCAAAGCTGCCCGATCCTTTCTTGACGCCGCTGTCGACCGATGGGTGGATGTGAACAGTCATGGGCCTATCCTCCTTATGTTTGACGTTCTTTGGCTTTAGAAAACGACGACCGAACGGATCGACTTGCCCTCGTGCATCAGATCGAAGCCCTTGTTGATCTCCTCCAGCGTGAGGACGTGGGTGATCATCGGGTCGATCTCGATCTTTCCGTTCATGTACCAGTCAACGATCTTAGGGACATCGGTACGGCCGCGCGCGCCGCCGAACGCAGTTCCTTTCCACACCCGGCCGGTCACCAGCTGGAATGGCCGGGTCGCGATTTCCTTGCCGGATTCCGCCACCCCGATCACGACAGAGACACCCCAGCCGCGATGGCACGCCTCGAGCGCCTGGCGCATCACGGTGGTGTTGCCGGTGCAGTCGAAGGTGTAGTCGGCGCCGCCGTCGGTGAGCGTGACCAAATGCGCAACGATGTCGCCGCCGACCTTGGTCGGGTTGACGAAATGAGTCATGCCGAAGCGGCGGCCCCATGCTTCCTTGCTGTCGTTGATGTCGACCCCGATGATCTTGTCGGCGCCGACCATTTTGGCGCCCTGAATCACGTTGAGTCCGATTCCGCCAAGTCCGAACACCACCACATTGGCGCCCGGCGTGACCTTGGCGGTGTTGACCACCGCGCCGACCCCGGTCGTCACGCCGCAGCCGATGTAGCAACTCTTGTCGAACGGGGCGTCTTCGCGGATCTTCGCCAGCGCAATTTCCGGCAGCACGGTAAAGTTCGAGAACGTCGAGCAGCCCATGTAGTGGAAGACGGGCTTGCCCTTGTAGCTGAACCGCGAAGTGCCGTCGGGCATCACGCCCTTGCCCTGCGTGGCGCGAATTGCAGTGCAAAGGTTCGTCTTTTGACTGAGACAGCTTTTGCACTGGCGACATTCGGGTGTGTAAAGCGGGATCACATGGTCGCCCGGCTTCAGTGACGTGACGCCCGCGCCGACCTCGCGAACGATGCCGGCGCCCTCGTGGCCGAGGATCGAAGGAAAGATTCCCTCGCTGTCGAAACCGTCAAGCGTGTAGGCGTCGGTGTGGCAAATCCCGGTCGCCTTTATCTCGACAAGAACCTCACCAGCCTTCGGCCCGTCGAGGTCGACCTCGACGATTTCCAGCGGCTTTTTTGCTTCGAAAGCCACAGCAGCGCGCGTCTTCATTCTTAACTCCACTTTTCGTCTTGAGGGCGCTGCAAGGACACCTGTCCCCCGCGCTCACTCCGGATGATCATTTCTTGCCCATGCAGGAATTCTCCGCCTCGGTGTAGGCGTCAGGCTTGTCTTCCTTCTTGGCAGGACGCACGCGTCCGACCGCGTTATTGGCGCGGGCGCGCAGATAGATGTAGAGGTCGTCCATGTAGCAGGCGACGTTCGGATTATCGCCGAGCGCCGGCATCACGTTCTCCTGCGACGAACTCACGTTCTTGCGGCCGCTCGCGACAACGCCGACGAAGTCTCCGTAGCTCATGGTCTTGACCGAATCCGTGAGGGCGGGGGCGTAGGTCGATCCCATCCCGTCGGGGCCATGGCAGACATGGCATTCAGAGTGATAGCGGCGGTATCCGGAGTAGGTGTACCAATCCACCGTACCGTCAGGGGCGACCTTGAAGGTCGGGGTGCCTTCCTTGTCGAAGTACTTTCCGTCCTCGGACTTGACGGCAGTCGGATCGACCGCGTCTGCAGCGAGAGTAATTCCGCCAGATACCACGAAGATCATCGCGGCACCCACAAACCAGATTGTACGCAAGAGCTTGTCCTCGGGATTTGTTGGGAAGTGCTCCGGCGCATGGAGCCAGTCCATGCGCCGGAAGGGTAGATCGTTCAGTTTACTGCGGCAGGGCGAATACGGTCAGTGATCCGCCAAGCGCCGTGTAGTTGCTAAGCGCAGCGTAGCCGCCGACCGCGCCGAGACCATCGGTCGGATCGGTCAGACCGGCCGCAAGGCCGATGCCTGCCCAGCCACCGACGCCGGACAGAATTGCGACATACTGCCGGCCGCCCTGCTCATAGGTCGTGACGTTGCCGATGATGCCGGACGGGGTCCTGAACTTGTAGAGTTCCTTGCCCGTCTTGGCATCGACCGCCTTGAGGTAACCTTCGAGCGTTCCGTAGAACACCACGCCGCCGGCGGTGGCGAGCGCACCGGACCACACCGAGAACTGCTCCTTGTTCGACCACACGATCTTGCCGGTCTTGTTGTCCCAGGCAATGAAGTTGCCCATGTGGGATTCGCCGGGAGGCGGGTACATCGAGAGCGTCGCCCCGACATAGGGCTGGCCTGCGGTGTAGCTCACCTTGAACGGCTCATAGTCCATGCAGACGTGGTTGGTCGGCACATAGAACAGCTGGGTGTCCGGCGAGTAGGCTGCCGGCTGCTCGTCCTTGGTACCGAGCGCGGCCGGGCAGATGCCCTTGGTATTCTTGTCCTCGCCGGTCTGTTCTGTCGAATATTGACTGACGACCTTGGGACGGCCGTAGGTCGGCGAGCTCTTGTTCATGTCGACGCCGGTGGTCCAGTTGACCTTCGGATCGTACTTTTCGGCGACAAGCAATTCACCGTTGACGCGGTCGAGCGTATAAGCGAGCCCGTTGCGGTCGAAATGGGTGAGAAGCTTGCGCTCCGCGCCATTGAACTGCTGGTCGCTCAGGATCATTTCGTTGACGCCGTCATAGTCCCATTCATCATGGGGCGTCATCTGGTAGACCCAGCGGGCCAACCCGGTATCGGCATTGCGCGCAAAAATGGTCATTGACCACTTGTTGTCGCCCGGGCGCTGCTTCGGGTTCCAGGTCGAGGGATTTCCCGAGCCGTAATAGACCATGTTGAGCGCGGGGTCATAGGACAGCCAGCCCCATGTGCAGCCGCCGCCGATCTTCCACTGATCGCCTTGCCAGGTCTTGATGCTCGAGTCCTTGCCGATCGGCTTGCCGAGATCGGTCGTCTTCTCGGGGTCGACCAAGAGCTGATCATCCGGCCCTTCGGAGAAGGCCCGCCACACCTGCTTGCCTGACTTGAGATCGTAGGCGGTGACGTGACACTGCACGCCGAACTCGCCGCCGGAGATGCCAACCAGGACCTTGTCCTTGATGACGAGCGGTGCGGAAGTGCCGGTTGCGCCCTTGCCGGGATCGCCGTTCTTCACCGACCACTCAAGTTTACCGGTCTTGGCGTCGAGAGCGACCAGCGTGGTGTCGGCCTGGTGCAGGAAGATCTTGCCGTCGCCGTAGGCCACGCCACGGTTTACGGTGTCGCAGCACATCACCGGAATGACGTTCGGATCCTGCTTCGGCTCGTACTTCCAGACGATCTGTTGGTCCTTGGATAGGTCAAGGGCATAGACCTTGTTTGGGAACGGCGTGTGGACATACATCATGTTGCCGATGATGAGCGGTCCGCCTTCGTGGCCACGCAGCACGCCGGTCGAGAAGGTCCAGGCGACCTGGAGCTTGCCGACATTGGCTGCCGTGATCTGGTTGAGTTTCGAGTAGCGTGTATTGGCGTAGTCGCCTGCCGGCATCACCCAATCCTTCGGGTTCTGCGACATTTTGATCAATTCCTCGTTGGCTACGGCGCTGCCCACGGCGAACGCCGCCATGGAACCAAGACAAGTTGCAAATAGCAGTCTGCGCATTGCGTCCTCCCACTGATGAAGCCCAGGTACCGCCGAGGTGGCGGTCCACTTTTTCGATTTTGTCCCGTATCTTTATCCCGTTCGGGAATGGGAAACTTGCCCAAGAGGGAAGGGCATTTGCTCCAAAGCGAACCTCGGCGAGATTTCTGTTTTCCTGCCGATCGCCTGGGGCGTTGCCACACATAAGGCAGTGGTTTTGACCGCCGCTGTGCGGCGCACTACGACGGATGTCGCACGATCGAACTGAACCTTCCCCTTGACGGCGCAGAAACTAAGTCGGAGGATTGTCAAGTGGATGCCGGGACATACGTTGCTTAGGCAACAACGACCGTTCTAAATTGAGGTAAATCAAACTTCACCGTGACCGAGTCTCCCGCGGCAACAGTTACGTTTCTCGAATCGGTGGCTGGAAATGGTTGATACGCTCCACTCGCTTACCACTTCGGGATTGTCGCCGAAGAAGCAGATCCAGTGCTGGTCGGATGCATTGACGGATCTTTGCGGCCAATTTGACATAGATCCGTTGAAAGCTTCGTCGCTCGAAGCGCGTGTCAACTACACGACGGTCTCAAAGCTGAAGCTCTGTCAGATCGAGGTCAGCCAGCATCGCATCGCGCACACCGTGTCCCGTTCAAAAGCCAGCGAGCATCCCTACGTCAAGATATTGTTTCAGACGCATGGCGTTTCCTATTTCGAGCAGGAGGGCCGGCGCATCGATCTGATGCCCGGCGATTGTCTTGCCTACGATGTATCCTGTCCGCATACGATCATCAGCCCGGCGCTGACGCGGCACGAAGTCGTCATTGTGCCGAAGGCGCTGCTGCAGGAGCGCGGCTTCCATACGGCGCGGATGTCGGCGTGCAAGCTCTCGGCGCGCACAGGCACCGGCCGGATTGCCTTTGACTTCGTGCATGCGGCATTTGACCAGGCTGCGAGACTGTCGCCGAACAACGCGGTCGTCGTTGCCGATTCGCTGATCGATCTGTTGCTGTTGCCGCTGCGCGAGGCGGACGCGAGTTTCGATCGCGGTGGCCCCGAGGCGATGTATATTCGCGCTCAGGCCTTCATCCGCGAACATCTGCGCGATCCTGATCTGTGCATCGATCAGATTTCCGCGGCACTGGGCTGCACCAAGCGTTATCTGCACATGCTGTTCAGCGACCGGGGCATGACCGTCAGCGACTATATCTGGCAGGCGCGGTTGCAGAACTGCCGCCATGAACTGGAGACGCACGGTGGCAAGACCGTCACGGATGTCGCATTCTCATGGGGCTTTTCGAGTTCGTCCCATTTCAGCCGGGTCTTCCGCAGGTATTTCGGCATTGTTCCGTCTTCGATCCAGAAGGCGCAGCACAACAGCCCGGCTCCAGACGCTTCCTGAGTTCCTCAACTCGCAACAGCGTCCCTGATCTGAACCCGATCCGTAGATCGAAGCTCCGATGGCGCAGCGGCTCGTCGCCCAACGGGATCCTTGCCTAGCCTGGTTCCTTACGGGCTGTTGGCGGCACGAACATTGCTTTGATCATCCCGCCGGAGAACACAGGAGCGGGACGGATGAAGCAAATCATCCTTTTTCTCGGAATTTTCGGTTGTTCCGTTACAGGGCTCGGCGCGCGCGACCTTGGTCAATGGGAAAACGCGGATCCTGCGATCCGGCAGTGGTACCAATCGCTGATGCAGCCCGACGCTCCCAGCGCATCGTGCTGCGGCGAAGCTGACGCCTACTGGGCCGATGAAATCCACGTCCGGGATGGCAAGACCTACGTGCGCATCACCGATGACCGGCCGGATGAACCGCTCGGCCGGCCCCACGTCAAGAACGGAACGGAAATCGAAATCCCGCACTACAAGCTCAAATGGGACCAGTCGAATCCCACGGGTCACGGCATCGTTTTCATGAACCGCAACGGTCACGTGTTCTGTTACGTCCAGCCCGGCGGCGTATGAGAGCTTCATCAGCCCATAGGAACATGCGGACAGATGCTTGACCGCTTCTGGGACCCACGCTTGTCGATAGGCACATTGCAATCGTCGATCCGCTGCTCGTCCATCCATTTCCTGCCGAGCCGTTCCTTGCCGGTCAGCGTTGCAGGCGGGTTTGCCGAGCCCGGTGCCGGCTGCTTGAGTTGCGAGTTGTCCTGGGCGTCGACCGCTGGCACGAGGCAAATCGCGAGGAGGGCTCCGAGCGTTCCGCAGATCAATGGTCGCATGTGATTAGCCTCGCAAATTGTAGACACTGATATCGGAAACATGAGGTGTGCCCGATTAAACAACAGCGAGATTCGACCCGCCACCCGGAACCCGTGGCCTCCGAGCCGGTTGCTCCTCCGTCCTGACGTGCTGGGGCGCGCGGCAGGTCCAAGGAGGATTAGATGAACACGAAACGACTCATTCTCGCGGCTTGCTCGATCGCTGTTTTGAGCATCGGCACCGCATTGGCAGCCCCCTGCGACACCACCGGTCGCGCCGCAAATCTGAAGGACGCGGGTTCCGGACCCGCATCGGTTGGCACCGGCCAGACCACCGGCATGGCTTCCGATGCCAAGGAACACGCGCCAACCAGCACGATGAATCGTGCAGCCAGCGATGTCGCAGCGTCTTCGCAGGATACGCAAAAGCAGATGCAAGGTCAGCCGACGGCGGCGCAGCAGGCCCAAGGCGCCAAGTCTGATCAGCACAAGTCTGATCAGCAAATGGCTGAAAAGGCCTGCGATTAGGCCAGCTGGGATTAGGCCGGGACCGCCGATCGTGATCGGTTGCGGCTAGCCGCGGCAGAACAGAGGTATTCGGCGTGCTCATTGACTTGCACGTCGCCGCTTCGAACAGCGTCAGGGCCCGTCTTTGGGCGGAAGAATCGGAGCGGGTAGTGGCGCGAATTCGATGTTCCCGGCTTCACCGGTCAGGAACGATAGATCGAGCGGACCGCCGCTCATCGGATCGCCGCCCGGTGCAGCCGTCGGGCGAAGTGTCGAGACATCGGAGGGTCCCTCAGGCGCGGGTTGTCCATTGCCGGATCCGTAATCGGCCGCGCGTCCGCCCTGCGGATGGCCTTTCATGATCTCGTCGCGCGCCGCGGTCACTTTATGCGCGAGTGCCGCGGAATACGGCAAGCGATGGGCCCGCGGCTGACCGCTCGGAAGATTGGCGGCATCGAGTTCCTCGACCCAGATATGCACCGCGCCGGGATCGCGATCGAGCGGGTTCGGCTCGACGACCCGCGCCCACAACAACTGGAACTGCGACGGCAGCGGTGCGGGCGCCGACCAGCCGGCCAGGCCTTCGATGCGGAAGAACGCCACGCAGTAGTAGACGCTGGTGACAAGCACGGCCGCTGCCTTGAGCTGCCAGGATACGCGGGCGCGCAGCACAAATATCAGCAACAACGCCGCCAGCAGCGCGTAGGCGATCGACAGACCCAGGATTTCCTTCTGCAATTCCATGGTCAGCCACTCTTGCTGAGCCGGTTGCGCAGCGTCTGCAGCAGCGACTTTTCGTGATGGTTGACGTCGACGATGCCGCCGCTGGCGTCGATCGAAAAGCGGACGGCGGTGCGTTCAGTGCCCGCGCTTTGCATCACCATCTTGTCGTAGTGGACGACCTGAACCGTCGGATTGAGCTTCTCGACCTTCACCGAGACCGGCACGGGTTCGCGGCCCATCGCGATAAAATGGTAGATATTCACGGTGTATTCGCCGGCGACGATGCCGCGGATGCTGACCGTCTCCTGGCGGATCGGCGACAGGACCTTGCGGCCATTGACCAGAATGAAATCGTTGGCGCCACCACGATCGTCGCGGTCGAGCAGCATGAATCCAGCCTCGCGCCGCCGATACCAGACCATATTGCCAAGCGGGTCCTGGACGAACATGTCGAAGTCATCAGGATGCTGGTCGGGCCAGGCCATCGTGACGAGGAATTCCGCCTTGCTGTCGATCTTGCCATCCTTTGCCTCGGGCGCGATGGCCAGCAATGCGACGAAGAACAGGAATGCGAGGACCTGTAACGCCTTGAACAGCATGACCGCGAACGGATCGAACGGCTCCTCCTGCGGCATGAGGTCATATTCGTCGATCATTCCGCCGCCTCGGGTCGATTCTCCAGGATCGAAACCACGCGGACTTCCGTCAGCCCGACGGCGAAGGCAAACAGCTTCGCGGTCGCATCGTCGAGCATGTAGTACTGGATCCTGACGAGGATGGAACCGACGAGACCGGCGAGCGTCGTGTACATGGCAACCGCCATGCCGTCGCTCATCAGATTCATCGAAGACCTGACCGTGCTGCGGTCGCTGGGATCTAACCCTGCAATTGGCGCCAGCATCATGATGAAGCCGATGATCGTACCGAGCAGGCCCAGCTTCATCAGCGTGTCGCTGGCGAAGGCGCCAAACTGGTTGGAGCCGCGGAGCCGGCTGGCCAGCCCGCGCAGCAGCAGCGTCTGATCGAGCTTCCGGGATCCCTGCAGGCGTGCCTTGACGGCAAGGTCGCGAATGTGAGCCGCGACCAGACCGGTTGGAAGCTGGCCGGCGCCTTCGACGACGACGACGGCGTCGCCGTCAAGATCAAGGCGACCCGATCCAGACGCGATCAATGCGCCGGTGCGGCGCGCCGCATCGCCCTCGCGTGCGATCACGATCGTGCGCCACAGGCAGTGTAGCGACGTCGCAAAATAGAGCAGAGCGATGATCGGCGAAAGATAGGTACGATCGCCAGCGACCATCTGCCGAACGAGGCCGAAGCGCCACAAAAGAAAGAACGCAAAAATCCACAGCCCGGTGAAGACCAGCCATCGCAACAGAGGCCCGCGGTCACCAAAAGAATCAAGATCGCCACTCGCCGTTGGCATCCGGACACCTCGACCCAAGAACCTGGACCCAAGAACCTCGACCCAAGAGAACGCCAACCTTCCACATGTCGCATGGGCAGGCAAACCGAATTCGTCAAATGTCGATTCAAGCTTCCGTTGGGCACAAGGTCTTTCACGGCCCGTGCGCTATTGCGCTCATGCCGCGAGACGATCCGGTGTTCCGCATTTGCCCAAGAGGGAAGTAACTTTGTCCGAGAGAGAAATTTCGAGCGCAAGTGCGGCAATCCAGCGTTGTGCGGTCGATGTTCCGTACTTGCGCTGCGTCCGGGGCCGCCCTAGGTTCTGCCCCGGCGTGAACGTCGCGCCAAACTAGTTGGGAGGACCCCGAATGACTTGGAAGACTCCGAAAATCGTCGAAGTGTCGGTGGGCATGGAAATCAACATGTACGCCTGCGCATCGCGCAAATAGACTGCATCGAAACGTTCTGCCCGGCTCTGGCTGCACTCTGCTGCTACGAGCCGCGGCAGGCGTCCGGTTCAAGATCCAGTCCGACTCGAGATTTAGTCCGGCTCAATATTTCAGAACATCGCCTCGCGAAATCACGCAGCGTCCAACTCCCTTTGCATTGATCGGCGCCGTCAGGCTTCTTGCAGAAGAAGCTTGTCATTCCATTTTCCCTTATTGGCGTCCTCGCGCCGGCACCTTCTGCCATGGCCGGAATTCAGGGATTACGCCTTCCGATTCCTTGGCCGCCGCCATCTGCGCCATGCTAGGGTGCCGGCAGTGACGCCTCGTTCATTCCCGTCGTTTTCATTCCTGTGGCTCGTGGATGCCAATTCGTTCCAACACCTGCCGGGCGGCATTCGTCTGTCTCTCCGTGCTGCTTCCGGGTGCTGTTTGCGCGGAGGGGATTGATACCGAGCATCTGTTCGGCTTCATGATCGGCACGGATATCGGCAGTGTCGGCGAGCGCGAGCTGCAGAGCGAGACCACCGGGCGTTTTTCCAAAAATGGTGGAAAGTACCGCGCGATCGGGCAGGAATTCGAATTGGAGTTCGTGCCTGCCAGAAATGTTCGGGTGGAGTTGGGAACCAGCTTTGCGTCCCATTACATCCGCGGCGTTCCAGGTTTGGAGGATCGGCGCCAGTTGTCGTGGGAAGGCGTGTCCTTGGACCTGCGCTACC
Organism: Bradyrhizobium sp. AUGA SZCCT0177; assembly: GCF_018130125.1. Lineage (NCBI taxonomy): Bacteria > Pseudomonadati > Pseudomonadota > Alphaproteobacteria > Hyphomicrobiales > Nitrobacteraceae > Bradyrhizobium > Bradyrhizobium sp. AUGA SZCCT0177. The sequence goes on from NZ_JAFCMA010000004.1 coordinate 183,532, forward strand.
GGTTTCTCGATCGGGACGCGGCCCCATTTGGCTTTACCGTCGCGGTAGAGAGCCACGGCAACCGCATTGACGAGACTACGGCGGCGGCGGTGCGAAGCTACGGGGGCGGACTGACGCTGGCGTTCGACCGCGAGATAGTTCCGAACGTCGCCGTCGCTGCACTCAATCTGATCTACCAGCCGGAATGGACGCGCGTTGTCGGCACCGGAGCCGCAGACCAGGAATCAACCATCGGCGCTGCGCTCGCCTTGATGGTGCAAACGCGTCCGGGTTTCTTTCTCGGCGGTGAAGCACGCTACCTGCGGCAATATGAAGGGATCGGGTTGCAGGAACTCGCAGGCCAGGCACTGTTTGTCGGGCCCACGGCCTATTTTCAATTGTCGCCGCGCTCACGATTGACCGCGGCCTGGAGCGTTCAGGCATGGGGACGTCCGGCCGGATCGAATGCGGCGCTCGATCTCGTCAACTTCGAACGCCATCACGCGCGGCTGATTTTCGGCGTTAACTTTTGAGCCTGTGCGGCTAACACGAGGTCGCCGGGTACCGGGTTTTCGCGGTGTGGTGAAACTTTTCGCTGCCTGTTACGTAGCTGTTTGTGTTATCTATTCAACGCACTAGCTCTGGGATCTCGGGCATGAATGCGATCGATTTGGTACTGACAGTGTGTGCCGTGCTGTCGCCGGCCACCTGCGAGGAGAGGCACCTTGTGTTTTCCTCGGATGTTTCCCCGCGGCAATGCGTCATGGCTGCGCAGCCCTATATCGCGCAATGGGTCGGCGAGCATCCGAAATGGACCGCGGTGAAGTGGCGCTGCGAATATCCGCGCCCCAACGACCGGGCGGATAAGGGCGAAGCTGCGCCCGCAGGCTGAAGCCATCTTGTCAGGGCGTCGCAAGGTCTACTTGTTGCAGTCCTTTAAATCCTTGTCGGCAATCGAAAATACGGCATCCGCCTTGATTTCGATATCTCTCACCAGACATTGCCTTGCGTCGGGATAGCTCACCTTGGCATCGTAGCGTCCGGGCTCCACGCCCGTGATGCGCAGGCGTTCGTCGTGGTCGACCTCCTTGTCCTTGTCGGTCAGGGTCAGGTTAGGTCCCCAGGCGTCTTTGCCGGCCGGCGATAGCTGGAAGCCCGATATTGTCGAGGTGGTCAGGTTCCAGAGCCGGATGCCCTTGCCCTTGCTCTGCGCGGCGAGTTCGCCTGCGCCCGCCAACAACAGCACGACCAAGGCCAATATCCATCGCATTATCAGATCCTCCCGCGGCAAACCTCAAGCTCTTCCTACCTTATCAGACGTTTCCGGTTTTTCGCCGTCTCGAAATTTTCTGGTGCTTTCAAACTCGCTGAATCACATCAAGCAGTTATCAGGCATCCCGCTCGGTGAGACCGCCGTTGATCCGCCGCATGATGTCTGACTTGATCGCAGCGATCTCGGCGTCGCCCCGCGCACGACGCGGCGTGCGGATGGGCAGGTCGGCAACAACCCGAGCCGGTCGCGGCGACAGCAGGAACAGGCGGTCGCCGAGACGAGCCGCATCGTCCACGTCATGGGTCACCAGCAGCGTCATCACGGAACGGCCGTCGACCAGCATGGCAATCTGATCGCGCAGACGGACGGCGAGCGCGTCATCGAGCGAGGCCAGCGGTTCGTCGAGAATCAGGAAATCCGGCTCGATGGCGAATGCGCGGGCGAGCGCGACGCGCCGGGCAAGGCCGAGTGATAATTCGCCGGGAAAATGCTTGCGATGTGCGCCCAATTCCAGAATTTCGAACAGCGCTGAAAGCTTCGCCTCGTCGGCCAGAGGTGCGACAAGCCGCACGTTTTCTTCGACCGATCGCCATGGCAGCAGCCGGGGTTCCTGGAACACGACGCCGATTCGTGCGCCGGCGGGACGCACGACGCGCCCTTGAAAGTCGTGGTCAAGGCCGGCGAGAATCCTCAACATGGTGCTCTTGCCGCAGCCGGATGGACCGACGAACACGCCAACCTCTCCTGCATCGAGCGTAAAGGCCACGCCGGCGATCACGTCGTGCTGTTCGCCCGCCGCGTTCCTGAACTTCTTGCTGGCGATATCAACCTCAAGCCGCACGGGGGCGCCACCGGGATAGCCGGGCCTCAAATGGCTGCACCAACACGGTTTCGATGACGAGCACGACAGCCGCGAAGCTCAGTGAATAGGCCAGCAAAAGCGGGATGTCGAACAATTGGAACGCCACGCCAATCTCGAAGCCAACGCCGTTCGGCCGTCCAAGCAACTCCGCAACAAGGACGATCTTCCAGACCAGGGAAAGTCCCGATCGCGCAGCGGCTGCGATATAGGGCGCCAGTTGCGGCAAGATGACGTGCCGGAACGTCCTTCCGCGCGGCAACGCAAATACTGTCGCCATTTCGTCGAGCGCCGCGTCGAGCGCCCGCGCGCCCTCACGCAGCGTAACGACGGCGGTCGGCAGCTTGTTGATGGCAATTGCCGCAATTGCGGCGACTTCGGTCAATCCGGCCCAGATGTAGGCGAGCACGATGACCACGAGCGCCGGCAGATTGAGCAGCAGGATCAGCCAGGGGTCACCCAGCCGATCGGCAAGCCGCACCCGGCCCATCAGGTAGCCGATGGCGGCACCCAGCGTCATCGCCAGGGTGAAGGCGAGCGCCACGCGCGCCAATGTCACGCCGAGATTGAGGAACAAGGCGCCCGACTTCGCTTCCGCAAGCATAGCCGCGAGCACGGTGGGCGGAGGCGGCAGCTTCGCATCGCCGGCGAGCAGCGAGGCGATCCACCAGGTTGCGAAAAACACGGCGAATGAAAACAGACGCGGCACCTCAGTCTCCCGGGATCGCGTGATAGAATGTGCCGGAAGCGAGTTCCGGCGCCGCCCCGACAAGTTCGCGGCCACCGATCCCAGCCAGCACGCGGTAGAGGATGCGCGCGTCGGCTTCCTCGTCGGCGATCGGGCGACGTGGAATTCCCTCCCGGTAGCGATCGCGATAGACGCGGAGCGTTGCGGTGTCGGGGGCGCCGGTCAGCGGCGCAATTTTCTCCCACTCGGCATCCGAGGTCGACAGGATCTCTTTCGCCATGCGGGTCATGGCGATAAAGCGGGCCACCGTGTCCTGGTTGGCGTTCGCCCATGCTTCGTCGAAGACGTAGCCGATCATCGCGGTGCGGCCGGTGGCGCCAAGTTTCGGCAGCAGATCCTCAACGCCGGCGACGCGGCGGAAGCCTTTCGCTTCCAGCACGGCGCAGAAATTCCAGTAGTTCATGGTGGCATCCATTTCTCCGCTGAGCGTCTTTGCCGTCAGCAGCGGCGGCGCGCCGTAAGCGATGGTCGCCTCCGACTTCAGGTCGATGCCGCCCTGTTTCAGCCACGCTTGCAGCAGCAGCCAGTTCTTGTCGATCGGGCCGCCGGCAACGGCGAGCTTGCGGCCCTTGAGGTCGGCCAAGGTCTGGATCGGCGACGCGGCCGGTACCATGACGGCGCCGAGCGCGCTCGAATAGGGATAGAATGTCAGCTTGGCGCCAAGTGTGCGTTCGCGCGATACCCACAGCCAGTCGGAGACGATGATGTCGGCGTTGCCGGCGCGAAGCGCGATCTTGCCCGCCTCCGGGCTCGCGAGTTCGACAACCCCCACCGAGAGATTGGCCTGTTTGTCGAGACCATGGGCGCGGATCACAGCAAGTTCCCACGCGAAGGTTCCGGTTTTTTGCACCGCAACCCGCACGGTCTCGGCGCTGTGGCATGTACCGACCTGCGCAACGGCCAAAATAACCGCAGCCAGCAGCATCCGAATGCAAATTGTCATGGTGAGCCGTTTCCGCGCGCATCTTTTCTTGAGGACTGTCATAGCATAGCTTCCACGCTTCGTAGCGGGAGGAAGATCATGTCAGCTGTCGGATCGGTACGACGTATTGTCGCCGCGTTGTCAGCGTTGACGGCGATGGCAACGATGGCGCGGGCCGAAGTGATCAACGACTATCCGACGTCGGCGCGCGCCGAATACGTCTTTGGTTGTCTCAAGGCGAATGGCGAGACGCGGCAGGCGATCGAACAATGCTCCTGCTCGATCGATATCATCGCGTCGATCGTACCCTATGAGCGCTATGTCTCGGCTGAAACCGTCCTGAGCATGGCGCAGGTCAGGGGCAATCTGGGCGGGCAGTTCCGCACGTCAGAGCAGGCGGCGAACGCGCTCAATGATCTCAGGCGCGCACAGGCCGAAGCGGAAGTGCGATGTTTCTAGAAGTACGATGTTTCTAGACGTCGTCGCGATGTGCTGGCGGTATTGCCCCGCCGCGTTGCGTCAGATCCCGGAATCGTCGACCTTCCATTCCTTCTGGAATACGTGGCCTTTGGTATCCCTGGCTTCGGCACGGAAGCGCGTCGCGCCGTTCGAAACATAGGTAAAGCGGATGTTAGGATCTTCCGAGATCGAGATTCCGCCTTCCATCGCCAGCACCAGACTATCGTCCTGCCACAGCCGCAACTGGTCGACGAAGAAGGCCGGGATGTAGAGCTGGGTCACCTGATCCATCTGAAGGCCGGAATGGCTGGGATGACCGATCATGATCTGCGCCTCGCGGGTGCCGCTGGTGGGTCCCTGGCCAGATCCTTGACCAGCACGCGCGAATTGCCGGTATCGCATCTGCCCCAGGCGGCTCTTGGCTTCGTCGGCGACCTTGGTTGCCGGTGCGGAGCAGCCGCCGGAAGCCTTCACATAAGTCTTCGTCATATAGAGCTTGCCGTCGCTCAGTTCGGCCACGGCATGAACATCGGTGTAGTTGTTGACGCGCACGCGCGTCGAGATTTCCGTCACATTGGCGTCCGGACCCAGTTCGAACTTCGCCGCCATCGGCGCCGGATTCTGGTCGATCACCAGCGTGATTCTCAACACGCGGCGGCTGTCGCTAGGCGGGAGCTTGGTGCGCAGGGTGACGGGAACGATCGCCGCATCCTCGGCGCGGTACGGCATCTCGATGGCGATCACGTCTGCGCCGTCGTTCATCGGGCGGTTGTTGAAGATGTCCTGTACCAGTCCGGGCCACGGATCGTTGGCCTCGGGCGTTGCCGCAGGCGCAATGCGCGCGCCGACGAGCATGACGCTCAGGAGGCTGGCGATGCAGAGCAGGTGGAAACGACGTCCGGGCATGGCGGCACCCCTTCGCTGGGATGGAACGTAGCGTCGCCAGTATACGTCATCGGGCGGGCTATTCCCATTCAATTTCCGAAAATGCGGTTGTTGCATTGCGTGCATTGTAGTCGTCGAACAGTTGCCATCGCGGTCGCTCGCTGGCCGCGGCGGTGTCGGCGGCGACCGTGATCGGAGCGCCACGGGCGACCAGCTTGCGGACATCGGCCGCCAGCGTTTCGAGGTAACGGCGTTGGTCGGCGAGGGCGCCCGGCCATTCGCTCACAGGTCCGTGACCGGGAATCACGCGTTGCGCGGGAAGCGTGCCGAGTTCGTCGGTCACGGCGAGCCATCCGCGAATACTGCCGTCCAGCACCGGAATGTGGCCAAGGAACACCAGATCGCCCGCGAACAGGGTTTTGGTTTGCTCGTCGAACACGGTGAGGTCGTTGTCGCTGTGCGCGGCCGGCCACGACTTCAAGGTCATGATTCGCGAGCCGAGATCGAGCTTGACCGTGCCGTCGACAAGGAGAGTGGGCGGTAACATGCGCACCCCATCCAGGGACTTCTCACCCATGATCCGGCGAAATGCATCGAGATAGAATGGTCCGCGCGCCGCCAGCGCCCGCGGCAGGTTCCGATGACCGACGAACTCGGTTCCATCGCCAGCGAATGCGGCGCCGCCAAAGACATGGTCCGGATGGCCGTGGGTGTAGATGACGTAGCGGATCGGTCTGTCGGTTCGCGCACGGATCGCCGCAAGCAGCCGCTGGCCCTCGCGAACGCTTCCCCCGGTGTCGATCACTGCCACCGCGCTCTCGCCGATGATGAATCCTATGTTCGCGGTCGCGCCGTCGTTCTCGCCCGTCATCAGCGCGGTCAGGCCCTGGTGCGCGAATATTCCGGGGGCGACTTCGCTCACAGGCAATTCTTGCTGCTGGGCCTGCGCTAGGGTCGACGTCGCGAAAACCACGAGTAGGGCAAGAACCGAAGCGCCATGAGCCATGTTTCTGCCTCAGTCTCGTCCGGAAGCGATCTCGGGTTTCGTCGAGCTGGTTTGCGTCGCAGCATGCAACACAAATCCAGCACGGGGATATTCCTGTTGCACGCTCTGGCACGCTGAGCAATTGATGGATGGCGGGCGTTCGATCAAGAAGGGAATGCATGATGACAGATTGGGGACAACGCCGCCGCTTGCTGGTCTCGCTTCTCGCGATCACAGCAATATTCGCCGGTCGCGACATCGCCGGAGCCCAGACCAACGACAGCACCGACCTGTCCATCGAGCTCATCGATCCCAAGGTGCTGAGGGTTTGCGCTGACCCGCGCAATTTGCCGTTCTCGAACGACAAGGGCGAGGGAATCGAAAACAAGCTCGGTGAGCTGTTCGCCGAAAAGCTGCAGAAAAAGCTGGACTATGCGTACTATCCGCAAGCGGCCGGCTTTGTCCGGATGACGCTCGCCGCACATCGTTGCGACGTCATCATGGGCTACCCGCAAGGCGACGACCTGGTGCAAGGCACCAATCCCTACTACCGGACCGCTTACGCGCTGGTGGTCAGGCAGGGCAGCGGCCTTGACGAGGTCGCGACACTGGGTGACGCGCGCCTCAAGGGCAAGCATATCGGCATTGTTGCCGGCACGCCGCCCGCCACCAACATGACAGCAAATGGTTTGATGGCGGAAGCCAAGTCCTATCCACTGATGGTCGATACGCGGATCGATTCATCGGCAGAAGTCATGATCAAGGATCTGACGTCGGGAAAGATCGACGCCGCCATTCTGTGGGGACCGCTCGCCGGCTTTTACGCCGGGAAGGCAAATCCGCCGCTTCACGTCACGCCGCTCGTCAAGGAAACCACGGGGCCTCGGCTCGTCTATCGCATCGGCATGGGCGTCCGGCCGGCCGACCAGAACTGGAAGCGGATGCTCAACCGTCTGATCCAGGAGAACCAGCCGGCCATCAACAGGATACTGCTCGACTTCGGCGTTCCCTTGCTCGACGAGAATGACCGGCCGATCGGCGCAGAGACGGCGAAGAAGTCACCGTGATACGAACGCTGGCGTGCGCGGTCGTTGCGACCTTTGTCCTCGCAGCCAACGTTCTCGCGCAGCAGAATGTGCCGGAGCCGGACGGATATCGCACGGATAATTATCGCGCGGCTGTTCCTGCGACCCTCGCCGGCGTACGCGTCCTTACGACGGCAGAGGCCGAAGCGATCTGGCGCGCCGGCAGCGGTGTTTTTATCGACGTGCTGCCGCGTGCGCCGAAGCCGCCAAATCTTCCCGCCGGCACGGTCTGGCGTGACAAGCCGCGGCTCAACATCCCCGGCAGCATCTGGTTGCCCGATACGGGGCACGGCAAACTGGCAGAGCCAACCGAGGCCTATCTGCGGCGCGGGCTAGAGCGGGTGTCTCATGGCAACAAGGCCGCGTTGCTTGTGATCTACTGTCAGGAGAATTGCTGGATGTCGTGGAACGCGGCGAAGCGGGTCCTGTCCTACGGCTATCCCAATGTGGCCTGGTACCCGGACGGAACCGAAGGTTGGGAGCGCGCCAGCCTGCCGGTCGCCGAAGCGACGCCTGAGCCCAGAACCGATGAGGAAGGGGGCAGATGAAGGGCCTGACGCAAAATTGCGAAAACAACCCCATGCAAAGTAGAATGGGCGGCGCGTTCGTTACTCGATCTCCTGCTGAATCATGCGGCCGAGCGCGAACAACCGCTGGTCGATCGCGGTGGGCACCTCGCAGACGAATTTGACCACGCGCTGCCGGTCTTCAAAGATCCGGGTTTGCCAGACCATTTGATTGCTGAGTTCGTCGATCTTGGGCTGATCGGGCGGGGACGCACCCTGCAGGGCATGCAGGGCGGACACGTCGGACCGGATCTTGTCGGCGGCCTCGCGCTGCTTGCGGGTGATCCGTTCCAATCCGTTCATGACCGACGCGCGCTGCGCGTTGAGGCTGTCGAACAGTCCGGCGAACAGCAGCTTGCCTGTCGTGGCCTTGTCGGTCGCCGGGCTGCCAAGAAATTCCGTGATCAGTTTCTGGGCGTCGTCAAGGGAAGTCCGTCTTGCGGCCAGCCTCGACACCAGCGGGCTCACCTTGGCATCGTCCTTCCATTTGTCCTTGACGTCGTCGAGTGGCGGACCGGCCCACACCGCGGTGAGCGAGATTTCCGGGACCTTGGCCTGGGTGCACGGCCAGTCCGGATAGCGCGGATCGGCGGCCAAGCCGGCCTTGGTCGATGCTGCGACAAGGAAGAGCGTCCCGATTGCGATCTGCCATCTCATGTTTTGCCTCCGGCGGATCATGCTTCGCCTCCAGCGGGCCCGCGGCGAACCAGGCCGCGCGATGGGTCATAGGCGTATATCGCACCGATCATGAAAGCCGTCGTGCAGCAAACCACGACGGCCAGCGAAATCCAGTTCATCTGTCCGTACAGCGCAAAGCGTATCAGTTCGACGGCATGGGTAAATGGATTGAACAGGCAGACATAGTAGAGCAAGGGGCTTCCCTCCTGCACCCGCCACAGCGGGTAGAGCGCGGACGAAGCGAAAAACATCGGGAAGATCACGAAGTTCATCACACCGGCAAAGTTCTCGAGCTGCTTGATGCCGGAGGAGATCAGCATGCCGAGCGCGCCGAGCATCAAGCCCGAAACGATCAGCGCCGGCAGCACCGTGAGATAGCCGATCGGCGGCGGCGCGATATCCCAGAACCACGCGATCAACAGGAAGGCGTAGACCTGGAGCAATGACACTGCGGTTCCCGCAACCAATTTGCAGAACAAGAGATACCAGCGCGGCAACGGGCTCACCAGGAGAGTGCGCATATTGCCCATCTCGCGGTCGTAGACCATCGAGAGCGACGACTGCATGCCGTTGAACAGCTGGATCATCGCCATCAATCCCGGCGCGATATAGACCTCATAGAGAATGTAGGTTTCGTATGGCGGGATGATGGAGATGCCGAGGACCTGACGAAAGCCAGCGGCGAAGATGAACAGCCACACCAGCGGCCTGACCAGCGCCGAAACGAAACGTTCGCGCTGGTGCACGAAGCGCAGCGCCTCGCGCCACACGATGCCGTTCAGGCAGGTGACATATTGCGCGAGCGAGAAGCCGCTGTGGTGTCGGCTGACGGTCGTGGAGCTCATGACGCGGGGCTCCCGGAATCCACCGCAGCGCCGGTCAAGCGCATGAATGCGGAATTGATGTCACGGGCGCTGGCGTCGGCGATGATATTCTCGACCGGGCCATGCGCAAGGACCCGGCCTTGATGCAGGACCACGAGGTCGTCGCCGGGCACGATCTCGTCGAACAGATGGGTGGCCCATAGCACGCCGATATCCTGCTCGATAACGAGCTGCCGGACGTGGCCGAGAATGTCGGCGCGGGCCTTGACGTCGAGCCCGACGGTCGCCTCGTCAAGCAACAGCAAGCGCGGGCGATGCAGCAAGGCGCGTGCGATTTCCAGCCGTCGCATCTGGCCGCCCGAGAGGTCGCGAACCTTGCTGCCGGCACGGTCGGCAAGGGCGATGCGCGTCAGCACTTCGTCGCTGCGCAGCCGTGCCTCGCGCTTGGCGATGCCATGCAGGGCGGCGTGATAGAGCAGGTTTTGCGTCACCGAGAGGTTGAGGTCGAGCGTCCGTGACTGGAATACCACGCCGAGCAGCCGCAGCGCCTCGCCTGGCGCAAGGCTGATGTCATGGCCGAAAATGCCGATGCGTCCAGCCTGAGTTCCGAACAGCCGCGTGATCAGCGCGAACAACGTGCTCTTGCCGGCGCCATTGAGGCCAAGCAGCGCCGTGAAGCTTGCCGGTGCAACCGCGAAGCTGACGTCGATCAAAGCGCGCCTTGTGCCGTAGGAATGGCTGATGCCTTCGATCGACAATGCGGGAGTAGCCGCCGGATCGTCCCGGGGACGGGGGTCCGGCAAGACGGGTCCTGTGCTGTGTGCGTCGATTGCTGTCATGGCTGAGCAAACGTAATCCCCCAGGGCAGCTCGCCGACCTGGATTGTCTTGATCACTTTTTGCGCCGACACGTCGATGACAGAGACGTCGTTGGAAACGCCGTTGGTCACCAGCAGATATTTTTCGTCCGGTGTGAAGGCCATGTGCCAGACCCGTTGGCCGACCAGAAGATATTTCGTGACCTTGTGCGTGGTGGCGTCGACGACGGCAACGCGGTTGGCGGGGCCGAGCGCAATGAAGCCGGTCTTGCCGTCCTTGGTGATGGCGATGCCGACGGGCTGGATCGCTTCGCGCCGCAGGCCGGGAATGCTGAACTCGATCTTGCCGGTGATCGTACGCTTGGCGGGGTCGAGGATGGAAACGGTGCCGCCGATCTCCGACGACACCCACAGTTCGGAGCTGTCGCGCTTGAACTCGGCATAGCGCGGCCGCGCATCGACCAGCACGTTGGCGACGATCTCGCGCGTCGCGGTGTCGATGAAATGCGCCATGTTGGTGGTTTCTGAAGTATTGATCAGGATCTTGCCGTCCGGGCTGAGGGCCATGCCTTCCGGCTCGACGCCGACCTGGATGTCACCCAGGCGGACGCGCTTTTCGAGATCGATGATGGTCACCGTGTTGTCGTTCTCGTTGGCGACGTAGAGGAGTTTGCCGGCGGCATCCTGGGTGAACAGTTCCGGATCGGGACCGGAGGGCAGGCTGTCCACCACCTGATGGGTCGCGGTATCGATCACCTCGATCTTGTCGTCATCGCCGACCGCGACCATCACGAATTTGCCGTTCTTCGTGAATTCGATACCGCGCGGGCGCTGACCGACCTTGATGGTATGGGTGACGGCCCATTTGTCGGTATCGATCACCGATACGGTGTTGCTTTTCTCATTCGATACATAGGCGACGAAGGCCAAAGCGGGGCTGGTGGCCGCGAGCCACACTGCCATTCCGGAAAGCAGACACCGACGCCACATCCGCCATTCCTCCGTTTTCAGTTCAGTTTGCATTTGGTTTCGGGCCGGTCGACGCCGAGTGTGTCGAGTTCGGAGTACTGATGCAAGAAACCCTCCTGCGGCGAAACCGAGACGACCATGCGGCCGTCGACCAGCAGGATCGGCTGGCGTAGTTGCAGGTTCCAGTCCCGCAGCGTCAGCCGTTGTCCCTTGAACGCCGCAACCGAAAAATCCGGTCGCTTGAGAAAATCAAACACCGATTTCGGGTCGCCGGAGTTGGTGCGCGATGTCGCTTCGCCGATCATGCGCGCGGCGGTCCAGGCCTGCATGTCCCGCGCCGTCATGCGCCGCGAATTCAGTTTGATGAACCGGTTCTGGATCTGGATCGCGCCCCACTGGTCGTGCGCCGCGTCCCAGCTCGTCGGCACAAGGCCGGCCGAGCCGGCGATCGGACGCGGGTCCCAGGTCCGGTAGGGCAGATAGGATGCGAACACTTCGCTTTCGTCCGCCGCGACGAGGACGTCATAGGCCGGCGCAGCTTGCGTAAACACCGGCATTTGACGCTGGATCAGGGTTACACCGCTGTCGGTGCGGCGCGCGCCGCCGGTATCCTCGAAGACCCGCTCCTGAACGATCTTGGCGCCGAAGCGGGTCGCCGCGCGCCGCAGCGCATCGGCGTAAAGCTTGTCGGGCTCGTGTGAGCCCACCACCAGCAGCCAGCGCTTCCACTGCTTCCACACCAGATACTGCGCCAGTGCGTCAGCGAGCATCGAGCGGGTCGGGGCAACATGGATCACATTGGCACGGCAATCCTGCTCGCGCAGCCGGTCGTCGATCGCTCCGGCGTTCAATAGCACGGTTTTGCGATCGCGCAGTGCATCGGCCGCCTTTAACAGCGCGTCGGCGGGCAGATCGGCGATGATGATGCCATTGCGGTCGGCGAGGGCCATCGCCGCCTTGGCGACATCCTCGCCATCTTTCAGGCGAATTTCCTCGAGGAAGAAACGCTGATTGAGGAATTTGCCGGTGGTGTTGTTGTCCTCGATCGCCAGCCGCGCACCGGCGATGCCGTCATTTTCCGACGGTTGCTCGACAAGGGACAGTTTCGATTTGATGCCGGCCTGACCGAGATAGCCGACGCGGATGTCGATCGGGTCGGCCGCGAACGCGGAACTGGCCACGATGCTTAGTCCGATTGCGCCGATCAGCCATCGGATCATGGACGCTCCCTGAATTCTCCTCCTCGACTTGACGACGATGGAGGGATACTTGTCTCGCAAGCACACTCGACTTGAAACTTGACTGAATTGTTCTAGCTTGCAAGTCCGCATTTCGTCGTTGTTCGACCGTCGATGTGAGGGATCACGATCATGAGAGCGCACGTCGTCTTTGCCGCGCTGATGCTGCTGGTGTCGGTGCCGGCGCGTGCCGATCCGCCGAAGCTCGCGATTTTCGATTTCGAGCTGCTGGACACCAGCCTCGAAGGCGAAATGAGGGGGCCTCAGGCCGACGAGCATGATCGGCTGATCCGCATCAGCGATCTGGTGCGCCGGCAGTTGACGGAATCCAGCAAGTTCGAGCTTCTGGACATCTCGCCGGTGAAAGCTGCCGCTGAGGGCAGCAATCTGCAGGCATGCGGTGGTTGCGACGTCCAGTATGCGCAGCGCATCGGCGCGGATCTCGTCATCACAGGTGTCATGAAGAAGATCTCGACCCTTATTCTAAACCTGACCATCTTCGTGCGCGACGCCCACACCGGACAGCTCATCACCGCAATGAATGCCGATTTTCGCGGCAACACCGATGAATCCTGGACACGGGCGACGAGCTATCTCGTGCGCAACCGGCTGCTGGCGCCCAATTATGGCAGGCCCCAGCCATAATGGACTGCGCAAAATTTCAGGCTCTCAGGCGCGCGGCGTGCCAGCGCAGATGGTCGCCCATGAAGCTGGAGATGAAGAAATAGCTGTGGTCGTAACCACCCTGGCGGCGCAGCGTGAGCGGAATGTTAGCCTTCTCGCAGGCGCTTTTCAGCAACTCGGGACGAAGCTGTTCGGCAAGAAACGAATCGGCGTCGCCATAATCCACCAGTAGATCGGAGAATCTGGCGCCGTCCTCGATCAACGCAACCGCATCATGTTTGCGCCAGGCCTGTCTGTCGCCGCCGAGATAGCCTCCTAGCGCCTTGATGCCCCACGGTACCTGTGAGGGCGCGACGATCGGCGCAAAGGCGCTGGCGGCGCGGTACCGGTCGGGATGGCGCAGTGCGACGGTCAGTGCACCATGGCCGCCCATCGAATGACCGAGGATGGATTGCCGCCCGGCATCGACGGGGAAACTCGCGGCGACCAGTTTCGGCAGTTCTTCCGTGACATAACTCCACATCCGGTAGTTACGCGCGAACGGCGCCTGTGTTGCGTCGACATAAAAGCCGGCGCCGAGCCCGAAATCGTAGGCACCGGCGGGATCACCGGGCACCTTGTCGCCGCGCGGGCTGGTGTCCGGCGCGACGAAGACCAGTCCGAGTTCAGCGCAGGCGCTGCGGAACTCGCCTTTTTCCGTGACGTTGGCGTGGGTGCAGGTCAGTCCCGACAGATACCAGACCACCGGCAGCCTTGCGCCATCCTGATGGGGAGGAACATAGACCGAAAACGTCATATCGGTCCCGGTCTCGGCGCTGGCGTGCTTGTAAACGCCTTGCGTGCCGCCATGCGACTTGTTGAGCGAAACCGTTTGAATTGTCATGAACTCTCCATTGCCGTGCCGCGTCGCGCCGTCTTTAGGCCACGCCGTTGTCGATGGCCAACCGCACCAGTTCGGCAGATGTGCGCACGCCGAGTTTGTGGCGCATGATCGAGGATGTGTTGGCGACGGTCTTGTAGGAGGAATGGATCAGCCACGCGATTTCGGACAGGCATTTGCCTGCGCTGAGCAGGCGAAGTATCTCCATCTCGCGCGCCGTCAGTTTTGAAAGCGGGCTCCTTGCGTACGAGGGTCCGGCGAATGCAATGCTTTGCGCGATCGCCGGCGGCAAATAGACCCCGCCCTTTGCTACCTCGCGGATGGCGTCAACAAGATCCTGGGGATCTCCGGTCTTGGAGACAAAACCCTTGGCGCCGACGTCGATGGCGCGCACGGCGAATACCGGGTCATCGTTCATGCTGAACATGATGATACGCGCCGACGCATCGCGCCCGAGCAGGCGTCGCGCCAGTTCGAAGCCGGACACCGTCGGCAGGTTGATGTCGAGCACGCAGATATCGGGATGCAGTTCGCCGAACACGCGCTCGCCGCTCTCCGCGTCGGAGGCTTCCACGACATCGATCTCCGGCTCGTCCGCGAACAAGGCACGACAGCCCGAAGCGACGATGCGATGATCATCTACGATCAGAACGCGCATTGGCATTGGTCCCGAATAGCCGCGTCAATCCCGTTGTGCACCGCATCAGGTGAAACACCGGCGCAGACTTCGGGGCGATACCTGCCGTCGATGGTCATGCAACCCGGGCGATGTTGCTATACGCTTCGATTAGATAGACGCCGGTTTTATCTGTCAACGCTCTGCTCGATGATGAATTGAAGACGAGTTCGCTCTCAGGCAAAGGCGATTTCACTCCTGGACAAATGATATGTGGCAAAAGCTTTCGTTACGTGCCCGGATCAACCTGCTGCTCGCGCTCGTCCTCACGCTTGGTCTGGCCATCAATGTTGCGCGGTTGGTGCTCGAGGCCGGGCCCCGGGTTCAGGCTGAAGATCAAAGCGTCATACGATTGGCGCGCGAGTTCATCGATACGATCGTTGCAGGATTAAAGGAGGCGCCGGATCCCGAAGCGCGACTGAATCAGATTGTTCACGACCTCAACAAGCTGCGTCACGTCAGCATCACGCGACAGAGCGAATCCATCGCAAGATCCGGGATCGCGGACAAGCCGGACGACAATGCCGACGCACGCTCGCCGCCGGCATGGTTTGTCAGGCTTGTTCACCCCGAACAGACCACGGTGAACGTGCCGATTTCGATCAAGGGAAGACCGGACGCGCTGCTGATTACGTCGCATCCGAACGACGAGGTGGCCGAAATCTGGGACGGGATATTCACCCAGCTCCTGATCGGCGCCGCGATTGCGATCGTTCTTTTCCTCATTACCAGCAGGGTCGTTGGCCGGGCGCTCGCGCCGATCCAGACCCTTTCGGGTGCGATGGCGAAGATCGAGGCCGGCGGTTACGACACGCGCGTGAAACCGGACGGGCCGCCGGAACTTGTTGCCATTTGCGACAAGTTGAATCACCTTGCGGCCACTCTGGGCGATGCGGTTGAAGACAAGCGGCGCCTGGCCGAGCGCGTCGTCTCGCTGCAGGATGTCGAACGCAAGGAAATTGCCCGCGAACTGCATGATGAATTTGGACCCTATCTCTTCGCTTTGCGGGTGCACGCCAGCGCCCTGACGCGGATTGCGGATGCGGGAGATCCGAGCGCGGAGGCCACGCGAAGGCACGGCAGTGCCATATTGGAACAGCTGAATGCCTTGCAGCAGTCCAATCGCCGGGTTCTTGAAAAATTGCGTCCGGTGGGACTGACGGAACTCGGCCTTCGCGAGGCGCTCGGCGCGCTGCTGCGCCTGTGGGGCGAGTCTCACCCCGAAGTCGCTATCGAAACGGCGATCTCGCCCTCGTTGGGCGACACCGGCGAGACGGCTGATCTGACGATCTACCGCACCATCCAGGAAGCGCTGACCAATGTATTTCGCCACGCCGGCGCCACCAGCATCAAGGTAAGCGTTGAACCGGCCGAACTGCCTGTGGGCCTTGCGCGTACCGGCCGCGGCGGCGCGCTGGTGCGGGTTCGTGACAATGGCAACGGATTGGGGCCCGATCACAAGCTGGGCTTCGGGTTAACCGGCATGCGCGAGCGCATTTTGGCGCTGGGCGGCTCACTTACGATTGCATCGGGAGATAGTGGGGTAACGGTCGAGGCCTTGGTTCCCCGGGACGTGGGGCGCTAATTCGGGAATTTTTCCCGAACTCGTTCGGGACGTTTTGTATGGTGCGCAACTTTTTTTGACGCCCTAAGATCGCCGGCGGCGTACCGGCAGACATCAATGCAGCCGGATTGGGACGGGACGAAGTAAAATGGGCGCGCGATTCCTGTTTATCGGGACAATATCACTGTGTCTGGTTCCCGGGAGTGACTGTGCTCAAGCCCAGGACGCGCCCGGTGCGACCGAGGTCCTACCCGCGATCGAGGTGGTTTCGCCGGGGACAGCTGCCAGGCCCGCCCGCAGCAGAAATGCGCCCCGGGCGACCAGGAACGTCCGCAGAGTTTTCGTCTATCCGACCGCGCCCACGCCGACGGCGGGTTCCGGAATGGATGTCGACAAGGTGGCGGCAAGCGTCAATGCGGTGGGAGCCGGACAGATTACGCGCACCGGCTCGCTCAACATCGCGGACGCATTACAGCAACAGGTGCCGGGTATCATCATCAGTGATACGACCGGAAATCCGTTCATGCCCGACATTCAGTTTCGGGGTTTCGTCGCATCTCCGGTCGCCGGTACGCCTCAGGGACTGGCGGTTTACCAGAACGGCGTGCGCGTCAACGAAGCGTTCGGCGACACCGTCAATTGGGACTTGATCCCGACTGCCGCGATCAGGTCGGTCACCGTCGTCACCAACAATCCCGCCTTCGGTCTCAATGCGCTGGGCGGTGCCGTCAACGTCCAGATGAAGGATGGCTTCAACTATCGCGGCGCCGAAATCAACACGATGGGCGGTTCGTTCGGGCGCATCCAGAGTTCGGCGCAGTATGGCAAGCAGATCGACAATTTTTCCGTCTATGGCGCGCTCGAAGGCGTGCGTGACAACGGCTTTCGCAATTTTTCGGAGTCGGCCATTCGCCGGTTCTACGGCGATGTCGGCTACCGGACCGATAGCAGTGAATTTCACCTCAACGTGGGCTTAGCCAAAAACAATTTCGGCGCGGCTGCGACGGTGCCGGCTGAACTGCTGCAGAATTACTGGGGCGCCACCTACACCACGCCGCAGACGACATCCAACCAGGTTGCATATGCCAATCTGACCGGAAAGGTCGAGGCCACGCCGACCTGGACGATCGAAGGCTCGGCGCGCGTCCGCGCTTTCCGGCAAAAAACGGTGGATGGCAATCCGACCGAGACGGAGCGATGTGGCGCCGATCCGAGCCTGCTTTGCTTTAACGACGACGACGTCCCGGCGAATGGCCTGAACGGTGTCCAGCTTGCCAATCCCTTCCCTGACAACGCCGTGCTGGGACAGATCGACCGGACCACAACCCGTTCGGTCACGACGGGCGCAACCCTGCAGGCAACCAATACCGACCAGCTGTTCGGGCACAACAACCAGTTCATGGTCGGCGCCAGTATCGACTCCGGCGTCACCCGCTTCGGGGCCAGCGCGGAACTCGGCACCATCGGTTCAAACTACGTCGTCAACGGCAGCGGCATCTATCTCGGACCATCCGGCGAGCCGATCTCGATCGGTCCGGTTTCGCTTCGCGCCACCAACCGCTACACCGGGCTCTACGCGTCAGACACGTTCGACGTTACCGATAGATTTTCGATCACGGGCGGCGGCCGGTTCAACCATGCGCATATTAAGCTGGAGGATCAGATCGGCACGGCGCTCAATGGCGAGCATACGTTTACCCGCTTCAATCCGATGATCGGCGGCACCTACAAGATCACATCAGGCTTGACGGCCTATGCCGGGTATTCCGAGGCTAATCGTGCACCGACCCCGCTGGAGCTTGCGTGCGCCGACCCCTTGCGCCCCTGTCTCATCGCCGCATTCCTCATCGCCGACCCGCCGCTGAAGCAAGTCGTGTCCCGCACCATCGAGGCAGGT
This sequence comes from Bradyrhizobium sp. AUGA SZCCT0177, assembly GCF_018130125.1. Taxonomy (NCBI): domain Bacteria; kingdom Pseudomonadati; phylum Pseudomonadota; class Alphaproteobacteria; order Hyphomicrobiales; family Nitrobacteraceae; genus Bradyrhizobium; species Bradyrhizobium sp. AUGA SZCCT0177. Next base: position 201,460 of record NZ_JAFCMA010000004.1, read on the forward strand.
TTCCGCGGAACGTCGGAGCTCAATATCGGAACGTTGAGTTGGAAAGTTGGTGCGTTCCGCGCCACCAATGCCGATGATATCCTCGCGATTCCGAGCCCGGAGCTGCAGGGATTTGGTTACTTCCAGAACGTGGGTTCGACACGGCGCCAGGGCATCGAGGCCCAGGTCAATCTGACGTCGAAGACACTGCAACTTTATGCCAGCTATGCCCTCGTGGATGCGCGCTTCCTCGATGTGCTGCAGGTCGGTTCCAACAGCCCGTTCGCCGACGACAACGGCAATGTCCAGATCCTGCCGGGCAATCGAATTCCGGCGATCCCCCGCAACCGGATCAAGTTCGGCATCGACTATTCGGTCACAGACGCCTTCAAGGTCGGAGGCGATGCGCTGTTCGTCGGCAACCAGTACTTTGCGGGCGACGAATCCAATCAGGCGCAGCGACTGCCGTCCTATGCGGTTTTCAACCTGCACACCTCGTATCAGATCAACAAGACGTTCCAGATCTACGCCCGCGCGGACAACATCTTCGACAACCGCTATGCGACCTTCGGCACCTTCTTCGATACGGGCGACGTGCCCAACTTCGCCAATGGCGGTGCGCCCTTCACCGATGCGCGTTCGCTCAGCCCGGCGCGGCCGCGCGCCTTCTACGCAGGCCTGAAGGCGACGTTCTAAACGAACGGCGCGTCACGGGATGCCGATCAAAGCCGGCCTTCACGGCCGGTTCCACCAGGCATGGCCGATCCATCCCAACACCAATGCGCCTGCAATCCACAACAGGATGATAACAGCCATTCCGGCCCGGCTGGTCGGACGCTGCGCGGCTGCGTTCGCCTTGGCGCGATATTCGACCATGATCTCATCGGGAATCAGCGTCACCACGAGCCAGATGCCCAAAGGGAGCAGGATCAACTCGTCGAGGTAGCCGATGATGGGGATGAAGTCCGGAATGAGGTCAATCGGCGACAGCGCATATCCGGCAACGGCGATGGCGAGCGCCTTCGCGTACCACGGCACGCGCGGATCGCGGGACGCGAGATAGATCGCATGAGCGTCGCGTTTCAGGCCCTTGGCCCACGATTTGATACGAGAGAGCATTGCGCCTTCCAGAGTACCGGATTCCTTGGCCAAGGTAGCAGCGTGAGCAGAACTTGCGGCGCATTTCAGCCGCGCTTTTTGCGGGTTGATGGCCGGGTGAGACGCAGGCGGCCATAGGTGCGCGGCAGAAACTGCTTGCCCCTGGTGCTGAGGAAATCGAGCATCGCCTGCGCCGGCGGCAGCAAGACCTTGTCCTTGCGGGCGAGTACGAACCATTGCCGGACCACGGGAAGGCCGTCAACGTCGAGGACAGTCAATCGCCGTTCGTCGAGTTCGGTAGCGACCGTGTGCGCGGAAATGAATGCAATGCCCAAACCTGCGATCACGGCCTGCTTGATGGTCTCGTTGCTGGTCATGGCAAGGCCGATCTTGGGACGAATGCCGGCGGATTCGAACAGCTGCTCCATCAGGCCGCGCGTTCCGGATCCGGGTTCGCGCGTCAGGAAAGTCTCGCTCGCAAGCTCGCCCGGCGCGATGCGGGATTTTCGCGCCAGCCGATGTCCCGTCGGCGCGATGATGACGTGGGGGTGATCGCCGATCAGGTGAACGTTCATGTCGATGTCGGCCGGCGGGCGGCCCATGATCGCAAAGTCGAGATCGTAGCCGCGTAGCGCCGTGCCGATCTCCTGCCGGTTTCCGATCGAGAGCGTGACTTCGACGTCCGGATGCCGTTTCGAAAATCCTGAAATCATGAACGGCACGAAATATTTCGCGGTGCTGACGGCGCCGATCGAGATGCGGCCGGCCGTCTTCCCCGCCATCATCGCCATCGTGGTTTCGCAATCTGATATCGCCGCCTCGATCCGCTCAGTCAGCGCCAGCACTTCGCGCCCGGCATCCGTCAGCAGCATGCCGTCGCCGGTGCGCTGGATCAGCGGCAGCCCGGCGAGTGCCTGCAAATTGCGAAGCTGCAGCGTGACCGCGGGCTGGGTGAGATGGAGCTGTTTGGCCGCTGATGTGACCGATCGGCTTTTTTGAACAGCGGCCAGTGCACGCAACTGGCGGATCGTCACTTCTCGCAATAACCGGCCTGCCATCGCCGCACCCTTTATAACAAAAACTTTGCTCAGACCAAAGATAACAAAATTTTACTAATTCGGCAAACTGCGTTTCCTTTGACATCGCGGATTGCCAAACCGGCGAGACGCTTGAGAGCCCCCGAAAGAGGGCACAGGGGAGACGGCCATGGACGAGCGCGTGACGCTGCGTTCACATCTCGATCGGTCCGCGTTGCAGAAGCCGCTGCATGGCGCTGCGCTTGCCGACGTGATCAAGGCGATTGCCGCCGCTTCCATCGAACTTGCCGGGTTGATCGCGGATGGACCGTTCGCAGGCATCACCGGGCAGAACGGCGGCATCAATCCTGACGGCGATCAGCAAAAGGATATCGATGTCGCCGCCGATGAAATGATACGGCGCGCCTTGCGCGGCACCCCGGTGGCGGCGGTTCTTTCCGAGGAAGCGGCGCTGCCGGAAACCTTGCGTCCCTCGGCGCCGTTCTGTGTTGCGATCGATCCGCTCGATGGATCGGCCAACCTCGACAACAATATCTCGGTGGGCACCATCTTTTCGATCCGCCCCAGGGGCAACGACCTGCTTTCGACCTTCTTCGAGCCCGGCACGGCGCAGTGCGCCGCGGGTTTCATCGTCTACGGTCCGCAGACCACGCTCGTCCTCGCGCTCAATGCGCGCGTCGATGTCTTTATGCTCGACCGCCACGCGCAGGAGTTCGTGCGGACCCGGCAGGCCGTGCAGATCGCTCGCAATATGCCGGAGTTCGCCATCAACGCGTCCAATCACCGCCACTGGCACGGGCCGGTCCGCACCTATATCGACGAGTGCCTCTCCGGCACCAGCGGCGGAGGCGAGGCGGATTTCAACATGCGCTGGATCGGTTCGCTGGTGGCCGAAGCGCTTCGCATCCTGGTGCGTGGCGGCGTGTTCCTTTATCCGGCCGATGCCCGCCCGAGCTATCGGGAAGGGCGGCTTCGCCTGCTGTACGAAGCCCATCCAATGGCGCTGATCATGGAATGGGCGGGAGGCGCGGCGTCGACCGGGCGCCGGCGAATTCTGGAACTGGCTGCGAAAACCCCGCATCAGCGGGTGCCGCTGATCATGGGATCCGTGCACCACGTGCGCGACGTTACGGCCATTCACGACAGGATCGAACCGATGTTCGACAATAGCGACGCACCGCTGTTTGCGCGGCGCGGTCTGTTTCTCTGACGAGGCGATCGACATGTCGCGGGCTCATCCCATCATATCAATCACGGGTTCGTCGGGCGCCGGCACGACGTCGGTGAAGAAGACGTTCGAGCAGATCTTCCGCCGCGAAAAGGTGGTTGCGGCCTATATCGAAGGCGATGCCTTCCACCGCTACAATCGCTTCGAGATGCGCACGAAAATGCTGGAGGAAGCAGAGCGCGGCAACAAGCATTTCAGCCATTTCAGCCCGGAAACCAACCTGTTCGTCGAGCTGGAACGGGTGTTCCGGGACTACGGCGAGTCCGGCACCGGAACGACGCGTCACTACATCCACGACGACGAAGAGGCGAAACTGTACGGCGCCGAACCGGGCACGTTCACCGACTGGCGCCGATTGCCTGAGAATTCCGACCTGCTGTTCTACGAAGGACTGCACGGCGCTGTGGTCACCGACAAGGTCAACGTCGCACAGCATGCCGATCTCAAAATCGGCGTCGTGCCGGTCATCAACCTGGAATGGATCCAGAAGCTGCACCGCGACCGCAGCGCCCGCGGCTATACCGCGGAGGCGGTGACCGACACCATCCTGCGGCGCATGCCCGACTACGTGAACTACATCTGTCCGCAATTCGCCGAGACCGACATCAACTTCCAGCGCGTGCCGACCGTCGATACGTCGAACCCGTTCATCGCGCGTTGGATTCCAACGCCGGATGAATCGATGGTGGTGATCCGCCTGAGGAATCCGCGCGGCATCGATTTTCCGTACCTGCTGTCGATGATTCCGCACAGCTTCATGTCGCGCGCCAATTCGATCGTGATCCACGGCGCGAAACTCGATCTGGCGATGCAGCTCATTCTCACCCCGCTGATCCTGCAACTGATGGAACGCAAGAGGCGCACGACATGAACGCTCCCCTGTCCCGTATTGCCGGCTATCCGGATGTTTCGCACGCGGAGATGGCCAATGCGATCCGCTTTCTGGCGATCGATGCGGTCGAGCAGGCGAAATCCGGTCATCCGGGCATGCCGATGGGCATGGCTGACGTCGCCACCGTTCTGTTTTCGCGATTCCTCAAATTCGATCCGGCCGACCCGGCATGGCCTGACCGCGATCGCTTCGTGCTATCAGCCGGTCACGGCTCGATGCTGCTGTATGCGCTGCTGCACCTGACGGGCTATGAGGGCGTGACCTCGGACGAGCTCAGAGCCTTTCGGCAATGGGGATCGAAAACGCCGGGACATCCCGAGTATGGCCATACCCCCGGCGTCGAGACCACCACCGGGCCGCTCGGGCAGGGCATCGCCACGGCCGTGGGGATGGCGCTCGCCGAACGGCTGATGAACGCGCGCTTCGGCGACGACTACGTCGATCACTTCACCTATGTGATATCAGGCGATGGCTGCCTGATGGAGGGCCTCAGCCATGAGGCGATCTCGCTGGCGGGCCATCTCAGGCTCAATCGCCTGATCGTGCTGTTCGACGACAATGAGATTTCGATCGACGGCGCGACCTCGCTGTCGTGTTCGGATGACCAGCTCGCACGGTTCAAGGCCTCCGGATGGTCGGCCTGCCGGATCGACGGCCACGACCCCGAAGCCATCGCCGCTGCCATCGAACGGGCCCGCACCAGCGACCGGCCGTCGCTGATCGCCTGCCGCACGCTGATCGGCTTCGGGGCGCCGAACCGCCAGGGCAGCGAAAAAGCCCATGGCGCGCCGCTCGGCGCCGATGAAGTCGCAAAGACCCGCGATGCGCTGAACTGGCCGCATCCGCCGTTCCAGGTTCCGGAGCATATCGCGACGCAATGGCGCAACGCCGGCGCACGCGGGCATGCCGCCCGCCGCAGCTGGATCGAGCGGACCAAGCGCTGTGCCGTGGCGCGCTCGCCGTTTCACGATGCCCTCAATCGCAATCTGCCGTGCGGCTACGTCGACGCGATGGCGGGCCTGCGCGATCGCTTCGCCGCCGAGCGGCCTGATATCGCGACCCGGCAGGCCTCGCAGCTGGTGATCGACGGAATCGCCGAGGCGTTGCCGAACCTGCTCGGCGGCTCCGCCGATCTGACTCATTCCAACCTGACGCGCGCCAAGACACATCGGCCGGTGCAGGCCGATTGTCTCAACGGCAGCTACATTCACTACGGCGTCCGCGAGCACGCGATGGCGGCGGCGATGAACGGTATCGCGTTGCATGGCGGCTTCATTCCCTATGGCGGTACGTTTCTCAGCTTCGCCGACTACAGCCGCCCCGCGATCAGGCTGGCGGCGTTGATGGGTATCCGCGTCATCCATGTGATGACGCACGACTCGATCGGACTGGGCGAAGATGGCCCCACTCACCAGCCGGTCGAGCATCTGGCATCGCTGCGGGCGATCCCCAACCTGCTGGTGTTTCGCCCCGGCGATGCCGTTGAAACCGCGGAGGCCTGGGACTGCGCGTTGCGTGCCCAAAATAGCCCGTCGCTGCTGTGCCTGTCGCGGCAGGCGATGCCGACGTTCCGCGAAGCCGGCGAGCAGAATCTGGTCGCGTTCGGCGCTTACGTCGTGGTCGATCCGGAGGAAGGCCGTGACGTCACCCTGATCGCCACCGGCTCGGAAGTATCGATCGCCATGCACGCGGCCGAACTGCTGGCGAGCGTCAGCGTCCGCGCGGCCGTGGTCTCGGCGCCGTGCTTCGAATTGTTTCGCCAGCAATCGCGCGAATATCGGACCGCGGTGCTCGGACGCGTGCCGCGGGTCGGTGTCGAAGCCGCGGTCGAAGGCGACTGGGCGCGCTGGCTCGGCGATGACGGCGAATTCGTCGGCATGACCGGCTTTGGCGCCTCCGCACCGGCCGAAACCCTCTACCGCGAGTTCGGCATCACCGCTGACGGAGTAGCGAAGGCCGCCCTGCGCTGCATCGCGCGCGCGAGAATGGCGGTGAACGACACATGATCGCCTGCAAACAGACAACGACACGGAGGGGCCGATGGCCAGGATCACATTGAGGCAATTGCTGGATCATGCCGCCGAGCGCGGCTACGGCGTGCCGGCGTTCAACATCAACAATATGGAGCAGGGCCTTGCGATCATGGAGGCGGCGGCTGCCGTCGATGCGCCCGTCATCATCCAGGCCTCGCGCGGTGCGCGCTCCTACGCCAACGACATCATGCTCTCGAAGATGATTGACGCGCTGGAGGAGATGCATCCGCAGATTCCGCTCTGTCTGCATCAGGACCACGGCAACGAGGAAGCAACCTGTGCCACCGCGATCAAGCATGGCTTCACGTCCGTCATGATGGACGGCTCGCTCAAGGCCGACGCCAAGACTGCGGCGGATTACGACTACAACGTTAACATCACCCGCCGCGTGGTCGACATGGCGCACTGGATCGGCGCCTCGGTCGAGGGCGAACTGGGGGTGCTCGGTTCACTGGAGCATGGCGGCGGCGAACAGGAGGACGGTCACGGCGTCGAGGGTGAGGTCAGCCGCGATCAGCTGCTGACCGACCCCGACCAGGCGGTCGATTTCGTCCGCGCCACCAAAGTCGATGCGCTGGCGATCGCGATGGGCACTTCGCACGGGGCGTACAAGTTCTCGCGCAAGCCGGACGGGGATATCCTCGCGATGCGGGTGGTCGAGGAGATCCATCGCCGGCTGCCAAATACGCATCTGGTGATGCACGGTTCCTCCTCGGTGCCGCAGCCGCTGCAGGACATGTTCAACCAGTTCGGCGGCGAGATGCCGCAGACCTGGGGCGTGCCGGTCGAGGAGATCGTCCGCGGCATCAAGCATGGCGTCCGCAAGGTCAATATCGACACCGACTGCCGGCTGGCGATGGCCGCGGCGTTCCGCAAGGTCGCGACGCAAAGCCGAAGCGAATTCGACCCGCGCAAATTCCTCAAGCCCGCGATGGACGCGCTGCGCGACCTTTGCCGCGAGCGGTTCGAACAGTTTGGTACCGCCGGCCACGCCTCGAAGATCAAGGTCGTTCCCTTGGCCGAAATGGCGAGGCGCTATCGCTCCGGCGTACTCGACCCACGCATCGGGGAGATGACCAATGCCGCATGACCTTTTGATCCCCACGGTCCCGACCAGCCGCCGCACGCAACATGAGGAAACCAGTATGAACCAGCACTCGATGACCATTCGCGGCAAGGAACGCTACAAGTCAGGCGTCATGGAATACAAGAAGATGGGCTATTGGGAGCCCGACTATGTGCCAAAGGACACGGATATCATCGCGCTGTTCCGGGTCACGCCACAGGATGGTGTCGACCCGATCGAAGCCGCGGCGGCCGTGGCCGGCGAATCCTCGACCGCGACCTGGACCGTGGTGTGGACCGACCGGCTGACGGCGGCGGAGAAATACCGCGCAAAGTGCTACCGCGTCGATCCGGTGCCGAATTCACCGGGGCAATATTTTGCCTACATCGCCTACGATCTCGACCTGTTCGAGAACGGATCGATCGCCAACCTGTCGGCGTCGATCATCGGCAACGTGTTCGGCTTCAAGCCGCTGAAGGCCTTGCGGCTGGAGGACATGCGGCTGCCGGTGGCCTATGTCAAAACATTCCAGGGGCCCGCGACCGGCATCGTTGTCGAGCGCGAGCGCATGGACAAGTTCGGCCGCCCGCTGCTCGGGGCCACCGTGAAGCCGAAGCTCGGGCTCTCCGGCCGCAACTACGGACGCGTGGTCTATGAGGCGCTAAAGGGCGGGCTCGATTTCACCAAGGACGACGAGAACATCAACTCGCAGCCGTTCATGCATTGGCGCGAGCGCTTCCTCTATTGCATGGAGGCGGTCAACAAGGCGCAGGCGGCGTCCGGCGAGATCAAGGGCACCTATCTCAACGTCACCGCCGGAACCATGGAGGACATGTACGAACGCGCCGAATTCGCCAAGGAACTCGGCTCGGTCATCATCATGATCGATCTCGTCATCGGCTACACCGCGATCCAGTCGATGGCGAAATGGGCGCGCCGCAACGACATGATCCTGCATCTGCATCGGGCAGGGCATTCGACCTACACGCGGCAGCGCAGTCATGGCGTCTCGTTCCGCGTCATCGCGAAATGGATGCGGCTCGCGGGTGTCGATCATATCCATGCCGGCACCGTGGTCGGCAAGCTCGAAGGCGATCCGGCGACCACGCGCGGTTATTACGATATCTGCCGCGAGGACTACAATCCGGTGCGGCTCGAGCACGGCGTGTTCTTCGACCAGAACTGGGCCAGCCTCAACCGGATGATGCCGGTCGCATCCGGCGGCATTCACGCCGGGCAGATGCACCAGCTGCTCGATCATCTCGGCGAAGACGTGATCCTGCAGTTCGGCGGCGGCACCATCGGTCACCCGATGGGCATTCAGGCTGGCGCTACCGCCAACCGCGTGGCGCTGGAAGCGATGATCCTCGCGCGCAACGAGGGCCGCGACTATCTGCGCGAAGGGCCGGAAATTCTCGCCAAGGCGGCAGAGACCTGCACGCCGCTGAAATCGGCGCTCGAGGTCTGGAAGAACGTTACCTTCAATTATGAATCGACCGACATGCCGGACTACGTCCCCACACCCAGCGTCGCAATGTAAGGAGCTGATATTATGCGTGTCACCCAGGGCTGCTTCTCGTTCCTGCCTGACCTCACCGACGAGCAGATCACCCGCCAGGTCCAGTATTGCCTGGAGAAGGGCTGGGCGGTGAACATCGAATTCACCGACGACCCCCATCCCCGCAACAGTTTTTGGGAGATGTGGGGATTGCCGATGTTCGATCTCCGCGACGCTGCCGGCGTGATGATGGAGCTCGCTCAATGCCGCAAGGTATATGGCAACAGCTACATCCGAATGTCGGCGTTCGATAACAGCCACGGCTGGGAATCGGTGCGGCTGTCCTTCATCGTCAACCGGCCAAAGGACGAACCGGGCTTCCGCCTCGAACGGCACGAGATGGCCGGGCGCAACATCCGCTACACCACGAAATCCTATGCGGTCGATCGCCCCGAAGGCGGTCGTTACGGCTAGCTCACCTTTTACCCTGCCGGCCGGCGGTGCTCCCTCATCGACCCCAGCCGGAAGTACTGCTCCGTCGCCATAAGGGTGGCGACGGAGTTTTTTTCTCGAAAGGCGGTTCGCAGATGGATTTGGATGCCTCACCAATGACAGACCGGGTCAATCTCCGCGAAGAGCTCGAAGCCGTCGGCATCGAGGAGATCCTGACCCAGCTCGACCGCGAGCTGATTGGGCTGAAGCCGGTCAAGACCCGCATTCGCGAGATCGCGTCGCTGCTATTGATCGAACGTATACGCAAGCGCATGAATCTGACGACGGACACGCCGACGCTGCATATGTCGTTCACCGGCAATCCCGGCACCGGCAAGACCACGGTGGCGCTGCGGATCGCGGGCATTCTCCACCGGCTGGGTTTCGTCCGCCGCGGCCATGTCGTCTCGGTCACCCGCGACGAACTGGTGGGGCAATATATCGGCCACACCGCGCCCAAGACCAAGGAGGTGCTGAAGAAGGCGATGGGCGGCGTGCTGTTCATCGATGAGGCCTATTATCTCAATCGGCCGGACAATGAACGGGACTACGGCCAGGAATCGATCGAGATATTGCTGCAGGTGATGGAATCGCAGCGGGAAGATCTGGTGGTCATCCTCGCCGGCTATGGCGACCGCATGGAAAAATTCTTCGCCAGCAATCCGGGCTTCCGCTCCCGCATCGCTCATCACATCGATTTTCCGGATTATTCCAATGATGAGCTGCTCGCCATCGCCGAGCTGATGCTGCACGACATGAACTACAAGTTCAGCGACGAGGCGCGGGAGGCGTTCACCCGCTACATCGCGGCACGCGTGACCCAGCCGCTGTTCTCCAACGCGCGCTCGATCCGGAACGCGCTCGACCGCATGCGGTTGCGGCAGGCCAATCGTCTCGTCGCCGATCTCGACCGCATGCTGGACGCCGACGACGTGATGTCGCTGCAGGCGTCGGACGTGCTGGCCAGCCGGGTGTTTTTGAAAGACAAGTCCTAGACTGGGTTCCGGTGTTACGCTGTGTTTCGTTCGGAAGCCCGGCCGTTAGCCGCCTGACGCATTCGGTATCGTTCGCTCGATCTCTCGTGCAGCGGCGATGAGGACATCAGACACTTCGACGGCACGGCGCGGACTCAGCCTGTTTCTTACCGCGGAAAGGGTAATCGCCGCCGCGGGCTGACCATCGGGGCTCCTGATCCAGGCGGAGAGCGATTTCGTTCCTTGCACGAGTCCGACGTCGCGCAAATTGTAGCCCCGGCGCCGTGCAAGCCGGATCTGCCCCAGTACCGTCGACAGGTCGGTGCGATAGGCCATGAATCTCGCCTCGTTGGCGAGGACGATCCCACGCACCTCCGGTGCCGGCATCGCGGCCAGAATTGCCACGCCCGCGCTGGAGACCCCGAGTGGCCGCCGCGCGCCGACCTCGATCGACAGCACCTGGATCGGATATGAGCCGATGCGGCGCGCCACGCACAGCGTATCGAGCCCGGTACGCACCGTCAGGAACAAGGTATCGCCGAGCTGTGCGGACGCCCGCGCCAGATGAGGCTCGGCCGCGACCAGCAGCGGCGAGCGCGATTGCCGCGCCAGCGCCAATTCCGCCACCTGGCGGCCGATTGCGTAGCGTCCGGTCTGAGCGCTGCGCTCGACAATGCCTTCCTCGATCAGCACCTGCGCGATCCGGTGCACGGTAGGACGGGTGAGGGACGTTGCCCGAACGACCTCCGACAACGGCACGCCGGTTTCCCGGCCCGCCGCGACAATCCGCAACACGGTCAAGGCGCGGCGGATCGCCTGCCCGCCCTGCTGCGGCTCCGGTCTGTCACGCCGCCGTCCATCCGTCATCCAGGTTCGTCCGATGTCCATAATGTGGACAAAAACACCACAATTCTATCGACAAGGGAAGCCCGCGGGGCAAGATCGGATCAACGTATAGGCGGACGGGCTGAAGCTCGCCCACAACAACGAGGCAGCGGATTGCTCCAGCTGCTTAGGCCTTTCGGGAGGATGCAATGAGATTTTTCGCCATCGCCGGCATCGCGGTCACGGCATTGATGACGGCGCTGTCGAGCGCTCCGGTCGCGGCCCAGCAATGGCCGGCACGGTCGGTGAAGCTCATCGTGCCTTATCCGGCCGGCGGCAATGTCGATGGAGCCGCGCGCATCATCGCCGACAAGCTGCAAACGATGCTGGGGCAGCCCTTCATCGTGGAAAACAAGGCCGGTGCCGGCGGTCTGATTGCCGGCGAGGCATTCGCGAAGTCCACGCCCGACGGCTACACCCTGTTTGTCGGCGCCAACGGACCGGTGCTGTTCGCCCCCGAGATCGCCAAGCGCGACGCCTACAACTGGAAACGCGATTTCCTGCCCATCACCTCGATTTCGATGACGCCATTGGTGCTCGAGGTGCATCCGTCGGTCGCGGCAAAGGATCTGAAGGAATTCTTCGATCTCGCTCGCCGCGAGCCCGGCAAGATGACGATGGCCTCGCCCGGCGCCGGCACCACCAATCATTTGCTCAGCGAACTCGTACAGTCGACGCTCGGCATCCAATGGGTGACGGCGCATTACCGCGGCAACGCGCCCGCCATCAACGATCTGATCGGGGGCCAGGTGCAGTTTGCCTTTGACCAGATTTCGGTCGGACTGCCCTTCATCAAGAATGGAAATGTGCGCGCGCTTGCCGTCACCGGCAGCCACCGCGCCTCGTGGATACCTGATGTCCCGACTTTCGCCGAGCTCGGTTACAAGGAATTCGATGGCCAGACCTTTACCGGCCTGTTCGCGCCGGCGGGTACGCCCGCCGAGATCGTGACGAAGCTGCACGATACGATGGCGACGATCCTCAAGGATCCTGCGATCGTCGAAAAGTTCAATACGCTCGGCGCCGAGGCCGTCACGATGACGCCGGCGGCGTTCGAGAGCTATCTCGAAGCCGAGGACGCCAAATGGATTCCCGTCGTCCGCAAAGCGAATATCAAGACCGATTGAGGGACCCGCGATGCGGATCGATCCATCAGATCTCGATGCCGAGAAGGCCTACCGGCTGATCACCGGCATCGTTGTGCCGCGTCCGATCGCGTGGGTCACCAGCCTGTCGGGCGGCGGCACCGTCAACCTTGCGCCGTTCAGCGCCTTTACCTTTGTCTCGCCGAAGCCGCCGATGCTGGCGATCAGCGTCGGCCGCAAGGCTGGAATCTACAAGGACACGGCACATAATATTCTCAACAACGAGGAATACGTCGTCCACATCGCCGATTCGAGCCTGATGATTGCGGTGCATGAGAGTTCCACCGAGCATCCGCCCGAAGTCAGTGAGGTCGAGGAGTTGCAACTCGAGACGCTGCCGAGCGAGCGCATTAGGGTGCCCCGTCTGGCCGCAGCACCGATCGCGATGGAGTGCCGCTTTCGGCAATGCCTCGAATTCGGCGAAACCCGCAGCCGGCTGATTGTCGGCGAAGTGCTGGTGTTCCACGTCCGCGACGGGCTGCTGCAGAACGGCAAGATCGAGACCGAGGCGCTGGACCCCATCGCACGCATCGGCGGTCCGCGCTACGCGCGGCTCGGCGAGATCGTCACCCTGAAGCCAGTTTTCCAGACCTCGAAATCCGAATCCTGAAGGAAGCCAAATGCGTCTCCTGAGCTATCACGCCAACGGACGACCGTGCTTCGGCGCGGCCGTTGCCGGCGGTGTCGTCGATCTGAGCAGCCGAATTGGCACCAAGTTTCCCGACTTGCGGACCTTGATTGCCGGCGACGGCCTCGAGGCCGCGCGTGCCGCCATCGCCGGACAAGCGCCGGACCATGCGCTCGGCGATCTCACCTTGCGGTCGCCGATCCCGGCCCCGGAAAAGCTGTGGTGCATCGGCGTCAACTACCGGGATCGCAACGCTGAATACAAAGACAATTCGGACCTGCCGAAATATCCCAGCCTGTTCGTCCGTAATCCGTCCTCGGTGGTCGGCTCCGGTCAGCCGATCGAGAAGCCGAAAATTTCCGAGCAACTGGATTACGAGGGCGAACTCGTCATCGTGATCGGCAAGGCGGGGCGCCATATCCCGCGCGAGCGGGCCTTCGACCACATCTTCGGCATGACGCTGTGCAACGAAGGCAGCGTGCGCGACTGGCTGCATCACGGCAAATTCAACGTCACGCAGGGCAAGAATTTCGATCGCTCCGGCAGCGTCGGGCCGTGGATTGTCAGTTCCGACGAATGCGATCCGCGCGGGCCGCACGATATCGTCACCCGCGTCAACGGCGAGGTGCGGCAGAGCGATTCCACCGAGCGGCTGATGTTTCCGTTCGACTTCCTGATCGCCTATCTCTCCACCTTCGCGACCCTGAAGCCGGGCGACATGATCGCAACCGGCACCCCGACCGGCGCGGGTGCGCGGTTCGATCCGCCCCGCTGGCTGAAGCCCGGCGACGTGGTCGAGGTGGAATCCTCCCGCATCGGTATCCTGCGCAACGTCGTTGCCGCGGAGGCCTAGATCATGCTCGACCAGCAAACCATCGACCGCCTCGCGCAGCGTCTCGACGAGGCCGAACGCAGCAAATCGCTGATCCCTGCGTTCACGTCGGAATATCCGGAACTGACGATCGAGGATGCCTATGCGATCCAGCGGGCGTGGACCAGGCTGCAGCTCATCCGCGGCCGCATCATCAAGGGCCACAAGATCGGCCTGACGTCGAAGGCGATGCAGAACGCGGTGGGTATCTCCGAGCCGGACTTCGGCGTGCTGTTCGCGGACATGTTCTATTCGGACGCCGGCACCATCCCGTTCGACCGCTTTCACGCCCCGCGCATCGAGGTCGAACTGGCGTTCGTCCTGAAGGCGCCGCTGAAGGGGCCGGACTGCACGCTGTTCGACGTGCTCAACGCCACCGACTACGTCACACCTGCGCTGGAAATTCTCGAAACGCGCATGCACCGGGTCGACCCCGAGACAAAGGCGCCGCGCAAGGTCACCGATACGATCTCCGACAACGCGGCGAACGCGGCGCTGGTGGTCGGCGGCCGGCCGTTCCGGCCGCTGGAGGCCGATCTGCGCTGGATCGGAGCATTGCTGTTTCGCAACGGGCAAATCGAAGAGACCGGGATCGCGGCCGGCGTCCTCAACCACCCGGCCAATGGCGTGGCGTGGCTCGCCAACCGGCTGGCTCTCCATGACGAGCACCTGGCTGCGGGCGAAGTGGTGTTGGCGGGATCCTTTACGCGCCCGGTCGAAATCAGCAAGGGCGATACGTTTCATGCCGATTACGGTCCGTTCGGATCGGTTTCCTGCCAATTCGTCTGAGCGAACATTTTTCAAAACGAGGTGTGTAAATGGCGCGACGCAAGAGCATCCATATCGGCGAGTTCAAGCATGCCAACCCGATTCCGAATGCATGCCGGATCGGCAATCTCTTGATGTCCGGCGTCATCCTCGGTCGCGATCCCGCAACCGGCGTCATGCCTGATCGTATCGAGGACCAGTGCGCCAACATGTTCGCCCACATGAAGGCCATCGTGGACGCCGGCGGCGGCAGCACCGACGACATCATCAAGATGACGGTGTGGCTGCAGGATCGCACCCAGCGCGCGCCGGTCAATGTGGAGTGGCTGAAGATGTTTCCCGACGAGCATTCGCGCCCCGCCCGTCATGCGCTGCAGATGAACATGGATGGCGGCGCGCTGGTGCAGTGCGACTTCACCGCCGTGATCGATTGAAGGCATCGAGAAGAGGACAAACCATGCCGAGCTACCTTCCGTTCGATCCGAACCCGCGCCGTCCTTTGAGGCTGCCGCCGCCGAAGAGCATCGACAGCCAGTTTCACGTGCTGGGGCCGGTGGAAAAATATCCGATCCGGGCAGGGGCGGCCTACCAGATGCCATCCGCGACCTGGGAGGCGGCGCTGCGCGTCCACAAGGCGCTCGGCATCGAGCGCGGCATCATTGTGCAAACCACGACCTATGGCGCTGATCATTCCGTGGTGCTGGATGGCTTGGCCGCGATGGGGTCGAACTATCGCGCCTGCGCCAACGCACTCGTCTTTGCAGAAGCCGATGATTCCTATCTTGCCAGGCTTGATGCCGCAGGTGTCGGCGGGGCACGCTTTAGTTTCCGAAAAGAGCTTGGCGCGGTGCTGTCCGACAAGGATTTCGAGCGCGCCATCGCGCGCATCCGCGAGCTCGGCTGGTACGCGAAGTTCCAGCCCGAGAAGGATGGCATCGTCGGGAATCTCGACAAGATCCGCGGGCTGAACGTGCCTGTCCTGATCGATCACATGGGGCGACCCGATCCGCTGCGCGGCAAGGACGACCCGAATTTGCGCGCGGTGCTCGACCTGCTCTCAAAGGGCAATTTCTGGGTGATGCTGTCGCTCGGCGAGAAGACCTCGAAGGCCGGCCCTCCGTGGGACGACGTCATTCCGATCGCCCGCGCCTATATCGAGGCGGCGCCCGACCGCTGTGTATGGGCCAGCGACTGGCCGCACCCGGTTTCGGTGGTCCAGCCGCCCAACGATGCGGATCTGCTGGAGCTGCTCTATCGCTATGCGCCCGATGAAGCGGAGCTTGAGAAAATTCTGGTGACCAATCCAGCCAGGCTATTTGGCTTTCCGGATTGATGGGCGCAGGGAAGCTCCAATGAACCCCCACAGGCGTCAGCTGTAAACCGAATCGATGCAACTCGCGCGCGGCGGCGTTCGCCCGGGGCGCGGGTCAAGCAGGCCTCTCTCCCTAATTTCGCAATACTCTCAGCGCCCGATGGGTCTACACTGTCGGCGGCAGATTTGTGCTGGCATGCACCAAATGGCGATGAGAGATTTCGAATGACCGATGTGACCGAGAAAACCCCTCCCGCTTCCCCGGCCGACGCATCTTTCCGGCCGCATTCGTCGCATTGGGGCGTGTTTTCGGCGCGCTGGCGGGGTGATGAACTCGAGGTTCGGCCGCATCCTGACGATCCCGATCCGAACAAGATCATCGACAATTTTCCCGGCGCCTTGCGTCATCGCGCGCGGGTCGCGCAGCCGATGGTGCGCCGCGGCTGGCTCGAAGGAAAGCGCGGGCCGGACGCGCGCCGCGGGCGTGATGAATTTGTCCCGATGTCGTGGAAGGACGCGCTGGACCTGCTCGGCGCGGAACTCGCCCGCGTGCGGGATAATTATGGCCCGGGCGCGGTGTTCGGTGGATCCTACGGCTGGTCGAGCGCGGGCCGCTTTCACCATGCGCAAAGCCAGGTCCATCGCTTCCTGAACGTCGCGATGGGCGGCTACGTCAAGTCGGTCAATTCATACAGTTCCGGCGCCGCCACTGTCGTGGTGCCTCACATCATCGGCGACTACGAGGATTTGACCAAGCGCAACGTCTCCTGGGAACAGATTGCCGAGCATAGCGATGTCGTGCTCGCCTTCGGCGGCATGGCGCTGAAGAACAGCATGGTGGCCGGCGGCGGCACCAGCAAGCATGTCGAGCGTGGCGCCATGGCGCGCGCCGCCGCGCGCGGCTGCCAGTTCGTCCATGTGAGCCCGCTGCGCGGCGATTTGCCGGACGAGGCCCGCTCGCAGTGGATCAGCAACATCCCGGGCACCGATGTCGCCTTGATGCTGGCGCTGGTGCATACGCTGGTCGTCGAGGGACTGCACGATCGCGCTTTCCTCGATCGCTTCACGGTTGGCTGGCCGGTGTTCGAGCGTTACGTCCTGGGCGAGACGGACGGCCAGCCCAAGGACGCGGCATGGGCCGCCGCGATATCAGGCGTTGCGGCCGACACCATCGTGGCGCTCGCCCGACAGCTCCACGGCCGCCGCGCGCTGATCGTGGTCTCGCACTCGCTGCAACGGGCCGAACATGGCGAGCAACCGGTCTGGATGGGCGCGGTGCTTGCCGCAGCGCTGGGGCAGATCGGCCTGCCGGGCGGCGGTTACGCCTACGCGCTCGGGGCCATCGCCTATTACGGACGGCGCTACAACGCCGTGCCGACGCCGACGCTGTCGCAGGGCCGCAACGGCGTCACCGAATTCATTCCGGTCGCCCGCATCGCCGACATGCTGCTCAATCCCGGCGGCGCCTATCGCTACAACGGCAAGACCAGGACCTATCCCGACATCCGCCTGGTTTATTGGGCCGGTGGCAACCCCTTCCACCATCATCAGGACATCAATCGCCTGAGGAAGGCTTTCGCGCAGGTCGATACGTTGGTGGTGCATGAATTGGGCTGGACCGCGACGGCGAGGCATGCCGATTTCGTGCTTCCCGCGACCATGACGCTGGAGCGCGAGGATATCGGCGCCAACGCCAACGATCCCTTGCTGGTGCCGATGCAGCAGATTGCGCCGCCTTTTGGCGAAGCGCGGGACGATTACGCCATCTTCTCCGATCTCGCCGAACGCCTCGGCAAGCGCGAAGCCTTCACCGAAGGCCGTAACGTCCGCCAATGGCTGGAGCATCTGTACGAGCCGACACGGCAGGGGCTGGCGGAGCGCAATTTGCCGGCGCCCAGCTTCGACGAGTTCTGGAAGAGCGATGGCCTGATCATGCCGCAACATCCCGACGATGGCGGGCAGCTGCGCCGTTTCCGCGAAGATCCTGATGGAGCGAAGCTGCCGACACCCAGCGGCAAGCTCGAGATTTTCTCGGAGACCATCGCCGGCTTTGGCGAGACGGACTGTCCGGGTCATCCGGCCTGGCTCGAGCGGGTGCAAGTGCCGGCGCCGTCGGCGCCGCTGATCCTGGTCGCCAACCAGCCGGCCACGCGGCTCCACAGCCAGCTCGACTTCGGTGGCCACAGTGCAGCCTCCAAGCATCGCGGACGCGAGGTCGCATGCATGAATCCGATCGACGCCGCGGCGCGCGGAATCAGCGACGGCGACATCATTCGATTGTTCAACGAGCGTGGTGCATGCCTTGCGGGCGTGCGCGTCACCGACGGCATCCGGCAGGGCGTCATCCAGCTTGCCACCGGCGCCTGGTATGATCCCGCCGATCCCCAGGAAGAGGCCTCGCTTTGCGTGCACGGCAACCCGAACGTGCTGACGCGGGACGTCGGCACGTCCTCTCTGGCGCAGGGCTGCACCGGGCAACTGACGACCGCCGAGGTGGAACGCTTCACCGGCAATCTGCCGCCGATCCAGGCCTACGATCCGCCCGTGACCGCGAAACGCGGAAGCTGAGCGATGGACAAGGTCGATCTCTGCTTCACGCCGGCAACGGAGCTGGCAGGCGCGATCCGCACCAAAGAACTATCCTCCGTCGAAGTCACATCGACGGTGCTGGAGCGCATCACAGCCCTTGAGCCCAAACTGAACGGCTTTGCCCATCTGGCGGCGGAAGAGGCGATGGCCGCCGCGAAAACTGCCGACACCGCCCTTGCCAAGGGAGCCTCTATGGGTCCTCTGCACGGCGTTCCCGTGACCATCAAGGATCTCGAACCGGTGCGCGGCATGCCGTTCGAACGCGGGACCTATTTGTTTCGCGGCGAGGTCGCGCCCGCAGATAACGTCGCGGTCGCGCGGCTTCGCAACGCGGGCGCCATCATTCTCGGCAAGACCACCACGCCCGAGTTCGGCTGGAAGGGCGTCAGCCACAGTCCGCTGACCGGCGTCACGCATAATCCCTGGAAGCTCGGCTTGAACGCCGGCGCGTCTTCTTCGGGCGCGGGCGTAGGCGCCGCCGCTGGTTATGGCCCGCTCCATCAAGGCAGTGACGGCGCGGGCTCGATCCGCATGCCCGCGCATTTCTGCGGCGTCTACGGAATCAAGCCGACCTACGGCCGCGTGCCGCAATCGCCGATGACACCGAGCGACAACACCGTGCATCTCGGTCCTTTGACGCGCACGGTCGCGGACGCCGCGCTGATGCTGAAAGTGATGGCCGGCCGCCATCCCGACGATCAGTCGAGCCTTGAAGGGCCGCCGGCCGACTATCCCGCACAGCTCGCGGGCAGGCCACGCGCGCCGCGCATCGCATTCAGTCCGGATCTCGGCCATGCCCGCGTCGATCCTGATGTGGCGGCATTGGTGCGCAAGGCCGTAGAGGCGTTCGAAACCGAGCTCGGCTGGCGCGTCGAACAGGTCAAGACGCCATGGGGACCGAAGGGCCCGGAACTGGCGCGCTTCTTCTGGCCGGCGCATTACAGCCGTTACGCGGATCGCGTCGCCGAATTCCGCGACCGGCTGGATCCGGGCTTCGTCGCATGCTTTGAGGCCGGACTGCACATCACACTGTCAGACTATCTGAAAATGAAGGTCGCAAAACTCGCCTATTGCGCGGAGATCCACCATTTCTTCGAGGATTGGGATTTCCTCCTGACACCGGCGGTGTCGGTTGCGGCATTCCCCGCCACGCAGCTCCAGCCCGACCATTGGCCGCAGCATCCGTGGGACTGGATGTCGTGGGCGGAGTTTTCCTATCCGTTCAACCTGGCGCAGAATCCGGCTGCGTCGCTTCCCTGCGGGTTCACCAGT
The DNA here is from genome assembly GCF_018130125.1 of Bradyrhizobium sp. AUGA SZCCT0177. NCBI lineage: Bacteria > Pseudomonadati > Pseudomonadota > Alphaproteobacteria > Hyphomicrobiales > Nitrobacteraceae > Bradyrhizobium > Bradyrhizobium sp. AUGA SZCCT0177. Next base: position 221,227 of record NZ_JAFCMA010000004.1, read on the forward strand.
GCGGGCCTGCCGGTCGGGCTGCAGATCGTCGGCCGGCGCTGCGACGATCTCGGCGTGCTGCAAATGTCCGCCGCGTTCGAGGCCGTACGTCCATGGGCCTCCGCGCGTCCGCCGATTGCTTGAGCAATGCAGCGGCTGGACGCCTACGCAACTTCCAGCGCCCGCGCGTAGGTCAGCCCTGAATTGGCGATGTGCGACGTCATCAGCGTCTCGAAAGCCGCGAGTTCGCCGCGCTCGAACAAATGGAGCAGCTTGCGGTGCTCGTCGAACGAGGCCGGTGTCTGGACGTCGACCGGTGCGCTCAAATTGGTGCGCAGCGCGGCCACGCGTCCCGATACCAATTGATAGGACTCGACAAGATAGCGATTGCCGCAATGCGCGAACAAAGCCTCATGCATTGCTGTATCCGCTCGCCCATAGGCGACGTTGTCCTTGGCCGCCAGCGCCTGCTCCATGTCAGAGATCGCGGACCGCATCGCCGCGACCGCGCCGGCGCGGTCATGACGATAGGCGAGCTCGGCGGCTTTGGGCTCGATGATGATCCTGAACGCGCAAAGTGCCGAGATGTCGGCAGCGCTCGGGGTAAAGACAAAGCTGCCGACCTGCGGCCGGATCACCACGAGCCCCTGCGATTGCAACAGACCCATCGCTTCGCGCACCGGCGTTCGGCTGACGCCGAACGATTGCGCGATCATCTCTTCGGAAATGACAGCACCCAGTCCGAACTCGCCATCGATGATGGCCTGACGCAGCCGCAGCATGACCCGCTGCGACAGCGACTTCGGTGCATCGAGCTTGAGCGATTTCATGGGCCCTCTTGCCTCCGCCTCGATCAGATCACCTTTCCGGGATTGAGCAAATGATCGGGATCGAGCGCCGCTTTCAGCGTGCGCATCAGCGCGATCTCCGCTTCGCTGCGCGCATGGCCGAGCCATTTTTTCTTCATCGTTCCGATGCCGTGTTCGGCGGAGACGCTGCCGCCCAGGTCGCGCACCAGGCCGTAGATGATCGCGTCCATTTCTTCCTTTGGCTGGCGCTCGACCGGCAGGCCCGCGACCCAGGACACCAGATGCAAATTGCCGTCGCCGATATGGCCGTAATAGACGCTCTCGCATCCGGCGATGCCGGTGGCCAGCGCTGACTTGCAGCGGCTGACGAACTCATCCATGCGCGCCACCGCAAGCCCGATATCGTAGGAAATGTGCGGGCCGAGCACCTGGCCGAATTCCGAACAGATGTCGCGCACCGCCCAGAACGCCTTGGTCTGCGCCACCGATTGCGAGACGGCGGCGTCTAGCAGCAGTCCGCGCGCCATCAGGCCTTCGAGCCAGGCTTCGAACTGCGGCGCATCAACGCTCTCATTGGTGCCTTGCGCCTCCACCAGCACATAGAGACCATGACCGGTGCCGACCGGCGCGCGCACGCCGGCCCGCGCCGTAATCACCTCCCAATAGTCCGGCCACATCACTTCGAACGCCGACAGCAGCGGACCGAGCCCGCCACGCGCCGCGTCGAGCAGATCAAGCACCGCAGGATAGTCCGCCACTGCGCAGAGTGCCGCCATAGTCGAGCGCGGTTTCGGAAACAGCCGCAATACGACGCGCGTGATGATGCCGAGCGTGCCTTCCGAGCCGATGAACAGATGCTTCAGATCGTAGCCGGCATTGTTCTTCAGGAGCTTGTTGAGATTGGTGACGATGGTGCCGTCCGGCAGCACTACTTCGAGGCCAAGCACCAGCTCGCGCGTCATGCCGTAACGAATGACGCGATTGCCGCCGGCATTGGTGGAAAGATTGCCGCCGATCGCGCAGGAGCCGCGCGATCCCAGATCGAGCGGAAAGAAGAAGCCGGCTTCATCCGCTGCCTTCTGGATCGTCTCCAGCGGCGTGCCGGCCTTGACCGTCATGGTCGAGCTGGCGCGATCGATCTCTTCAATGCCGACCATTCGCTCCAGCGAAATGGCGACCCAGCCCGGTTCCGGAGAAGCACCGCCGCACAGGCCGGTCAATCCGCCTTGCGGCACGAACGGCAGCTGCGCCTTGCGGCATGTCGCGATCGCCTCCGATACGCCGGCTGCGTCCAGCGGCCGAACCACCGCGATCGGTGTTTGGGGCAGGCTCGCGCTCCAGTCGTTGCAATTGCGGGCGGGAATATCGTCGCCGGTCAGCACCGCCTTTGCGCCGAGTTTGAGCTGCAAGGCGCTGAGCAGCTCCAGCGGTCGTTCGGGTCGCGTCATCGCATCCATGGCGGAGCCTTTGTTGGTCCGTCGCGCGTCCATGCGTTTTTGGCAGCGCGGCCTGCTCAATACCGAGTTGAGGTGTTCTTGTATGTAAGGTACAACAGAAGTCAAGAAGGCCACGCGGATGCCGCTTGGGGCGTCCAGATGCAATGGGAGAGGTCATGACAGCAGCAATTCGCGGGTTTTGGGCGGCTGCGCCCACACCGCTGACGACCAGTGGGACCGTGGATCACGCGAAGCTCGCGGGGCACGCCCTCAACCTCTTCAAAACGGGCGTCGACGGCGTCGTGCTGTTCGGCACCACCGGCGAGGGCACCTCATTCGGTATGGCCGAGCGGATCGCGACCGTCGAGGCGTTGCTCAAGGCCGGCGTGGCGTCGTCGCGCATCGGGCTTGGCGGCGGCTTTCCCGCCATCACCGACAGCATTGCACTGGCGCGTTCGGCACTGAGCCTGGGATTGAACCATGTGCTGATCCTGCCGCCCTATTTCGACCGTGACGTCACGCCTGAGGGAATCGAGGATGCGTTCGCCGCGATTTTCGATGCCGTGGCTGACGACCGCCTTCGCGCCACGCTCTATCATATCCCGCAGGTGTCCGGCGTCGCCGTGCCGGTCGCGGTGGCGGCCAGTTTGCGCAAGCGCTACGGCGTTGTCGTCGCAGGTCTCAAGGACTCAAGCGGCGACTTCAGGCAATTCCAGGCGTTTCGTGCCGCCGCGCCCGAGCTTGCGATTACGGTCGGCAACGAAACCGATATCGCCCGCGCCATCGCCGCCGGCGGCGCCGGCACGATCTGCGGAATGGGCAATGTCGTGCCTGGCCTGGTTCAGGCCATGATCAACGGGACCGGCGCGGAAGCGCGCATGCAGGCCGCCATCGACGTCGTCGCCAGCGGGCCGTCGTTCCCCTCGACGTTGAAAGCAATTATCGCCGCGCAGAGCGGCGACGCCGGCTGGCTACGGGTGCGTCCACCGCTGCGCCAGTGTGCCGACGGCGCGGCCTTGAAGGCGAAGCTGGAGACGTTGATGAGCCCGGAAGTCGCCTGAAGGTCTCAAATCAAGCCGAAGTTCGCGTGGCCGTACGCGACGCTTGAAGCTGCATCGGGCAAGGCCGCACCCTGAAACCTGCGCGCGGCGCGGCGCGGCTCTTGCTCGTTGCCGCGGCGCGGCTCTTGCTCGTTGCCGCGGCGCGGCTCTTGCTCGTTGCCGCGGCGCGGCTCTTGCATGTGGCAAGTCGTGCTCTTGCATGGAGGGTCTGTTTGATGACACCGTGCGGTCGCTTCGGGTAGGGGACACCGACCTGAACACTCTCGTTGCGTTTCGGTATTGGACTTCTCGATGCTGCTTCTGATTGCCCGGCGTCTCGGTCTCGGCCTCCTGGTCGCGCTCACGGTGATGACGCTTGCATTCATGCTGACGCGGCTGTCGGGCGACCTTGCCATTTCAATCGCCGGGCCTTCCGCGACGCAGGCCGACGTCGAAATCATTCGCAAGGCCTACGGCCTCGATCGTCCGCTCTACGTCCAGTTCTTCAGCTGGGTCGGCCGCGCCATGGTCGGCGATTTCGGCCAGAGCTATTTCTTCAAGGACAGCGTTTCCAACCTGATCGCACGACGCCTGCCCATCACGCTTACGCTCGGCCTCGTGGGCCTGAGCCTGGCCCTGATCATCTCGATCCCGCTCGGCATCCTTGCGGCGGTCCGCGAGAACACCTGGCTCGACCGCGGTGTCACCATGTTCACGATGGTGGGGCAGGCGATCCCGAGCTTCTGGCTCGCCCTGATCCTGATGATCGTGCTCGGTCTCAATCTCGGCATCCTGCCGATTTCAGGCACCGGAACCTGGCAGCACTTCGTGATGCCGGGCATCGTGCTCGCTTTTACGGCAATCCCGGCGCTGACGCGGCTGACCCGCTCCGGCATGATCGAGGCGATGGCGTCCGACTACATCCGCACCGCGCGCGCCAAGGGCCTGTCGCGCGCGCGCATCATCTTCAAGCACGCGCTTCGCAATGCCGCGATCCCTGTCGTGTCGATCGCCGCCGTCCAGCTCGGCTTCATGCTCGGCGGCTCCATCGTTATCGAGACGGTGTTTGCGCTGCATGGCGTCGGCTATCTTGGCTGGGAGAGCATCGCGAAGAATGATTTTCCGGTCGTACAGGCGGTGGTGCTGGTGCTGGCCGCGATCTATATCGGGCTCACGCTGCTTTCCGACATCCTCAATGCGCTGCTTGATCCGAGGCTCCGGACCGGATGAGCGAACCGATTGCAATCCATGCGCCGCTGACGTCGCGGGTCGGCGTGGCCGGCTTCACGGTCGGGATCGTCATCGTCGGCATCATCGCGGTGGCCGCGATAACAGGCAATCAGCTGGTGCCGCATGATGCCTTCACCCAGGACCTCGGTAACCGCCTCAAGCCGCCGTTCTGGATGGAGGGCACTCAGGCCGGGCATCTGCTCGGCACCGATCAGCTCGGCCGCGACTATCTGGCGCGGCTGGTGTACGGCGCGCGCATTTCGCTGTTGATCGGCATCATGACCGTGATCACGTCGGGACTGATCGGCATCACGCTCGGCGTGCTCGGCGGCTTCTTCGGCGGCCGCGTCGACGACGCCGTGCTGTTCGCCATCACCACGCGGCTGTCGATCCCGGTGGTGCTGGTCGCGCTGGCGGTGGTCGGGCTGATGGGGTCGGGGCTAGGCCTCGTCGTCGCAACGCTCGGGCTTCTGTTGTGGGACCGTTTTGCGGTCGTGGCGCGCGCGACCACGATGCAGATTCGCGGCCTCGATTACGTCAACGCCGCCCGCTGCGCCGGCGCCTCGACGTTGCATCTGCTGGTCAAGGAGATATTGCCGAACATCGCGAGCCATCTTGCCGTGGTGGCAACATTGGAGATGGCGCTCGCGATCCTGCTCGAGGCGGCGCTGTCGTTCCTCGGCCTCGGCGTGCCGCCGCCGCTGCCGTCCTGGGGTCTGATGATCGCCGAGGGCAAGGATTACATGTTCTTCTCACCCTGGGTGATCATGGTGCCCGGCGTCGCGCTGTTCATCCTGGTGCTCGGCATCAACCTGGTCGGCGACGGATTGCGCAATCTGCTCGGCTCGGAGCGGTCGCGATGAGCGCATTGCTTGACATCGAGGATCTCGAAGTGACGTTCGGCGGCCGCAGCGCGGCGGTACGCGGCGCCTCGTTGCAGGTCGAGAAGGGCGAGACCCATTGCCTGGTCGGTGAATCCGGCTGCGGCAAATCGGTGACCGCGCTGTCCATCATGAACCTGCTCGCGCGCGGCGGCCGGCGCTCTGCCAAACGCATGAGCTTTGCCGGCACGGACCTCCTTTCGCTGTCCGACCGCGAGATGGCACGCCTGCGCGGCAATCGGATCTCGATGATCTTCCAGGAGCCGATGACCAGCCTCAACCCGGCCTTCACGATCGGCTCGCAAATGGCTGAGGTGCTGACCCGCCACAAGGGCGGCTCGCGCACCGCCGCGCTCGAGCGCGCGGTCGAACTGATGGGCCGCGTCGGTATCACCGCGCCGGAGATGCGGCTCGGCCAGTTCCCGCACCAGCTTTCCGGCGGCTTGCGTCAGCGCGTCATGATCGCGATGGCGTTGATGTGCGATCCCGAGCTGCTGGTCGCCGACGAGCCGACCACCGCGCTCGACGTTACCGTGCAGGCGCAGATCCTGCGGCTGCTGGCGACCTTGAAGCGCGAACTCGGCCTTGCGATCCTGCTGATCACCCATGACCTCGGCATCGTCGCCCGCGTCGCCGACCGGGTGTCGGTGATGTATGCGGGCGAGGTGGTCGAGCGCGCGCCGACCGCGGAATTGTTCCGCAGCCCCCAACACCCCTATACGCGCGGACTGCTGTCCTGCGTGCCGGTGCCGGGCCGGGTGCAGCGCGACCGGCCGCTCGGCTCGATCCCGGGCGTGGTGCCGGCGATTGGACCCGGCTTTGCGGGCTGCGCGTTCCGCTCGCGCTGTTCCCACGCCGACGCCAGCTGCGAACGCGAAATCCCGCGCCGCCAGGCAGGTAGCGCGCACGACTATCTTTGCCGGCTCGCACCGGAATTCTCGGAGCCGCAGCCCGCATGAGCGTCGCGATCGAAGTCCAGAATTTGCGGTGCGAGTTCCGGGTCAACGCCGGCTGGTTCGCGGCGGAAAAACGCGTGATCGCGGTCGACGACGTTACCTTCAGCGTGCCGGCGGGCAGCGTGCTCGGCATTGTCGGCGAATCCGGCTGCGGGAAATCCACCCTCGCGCGGCTGATCCTCGGGCTGCTGAAGCCGACCGCGGGGACCGTGCTGGTCGACGGCAAGCGCCTGTTCGATCTCGACCGCAAGGCGCGGGCGCGATTGATCCAGCCGGTGTTCCAGGATCCGTTCGCCTCGCTCAATCCGCGGCACCGCATCAAGGACATCGTCGCGCTGCCATTGACCGCCCAGGGTACCTTCTCACGCGCGGAAATCGAGCGCCGGGTCGCTCAAATTCTCGAACGCGTCGGGCTTTCGGCGGCGATGGGCGAGCGCATGCCCTCGCAACTCTCCGGCGGGCAACGCCAGCGGGCGGCGATTGCCCGTGCGCTGGTGCTCGAGCCGCGGATCGTGATCTGCGACGAGCCGACCAGCGCACTCGACGTTTCCGTGCAGGCGCAAATCCTCAACCTGCTCGCCGATCTGCGCCGCGATCTCGGACTGACCTATCTATTCATCAGCCACAATCTGGCTGTCGTGGAGCATGTCGCGAGCGAGGTCGCGGTGATGTATCTCGGTCGTTTCGTCGAGCGCAACGAAACCGACGCGTTGTTTCGTGCGCCCGGTCATCCCTACACGCAGGCGTTGCTGCAAAGCGTGCTGACGCCGGAGCCGGGCCGCGGCGTGCCCGATATCGGCCTCGGCGACGCCATGCCGGATCCGGCCAATATTCCGCCGGGCTGCCGGTTCAACCCGCGTTGCGGCATCGCCGTCGAACGCTGCCGCCGTGTGGCACCAACGCCCATGGTCCGCGCCCCCCAGGGAATGGTAGAGTGCCATCTGGCATAGTGTGTGCTTGAAATCGGTCTTGCGATCGGAACCAAAGGAGGACGGCATGGGCGTGCAATTGAGATTTGGTGCGGCGATCCTCGCGGCGGCACTGGTCGGTGCCGGCGCTTCCCCGGCGCTGGCGCAGAAGTCCGCCGACACGTTGCGGATCACGATGCGCGCCGCGTTGTCGAACATCGACCCCTACTATAACAACGAGCGCACTGGCGTGGTGATGCACCACCAGGGTTGGGACGGGTTGGTCTACCGCAACCCCGAAACCTTCAAGGTCGAGCCGCTGCTCGCCACCGAGTGGAAGCTGCCGGATACGACCACGATCGAGTTTACGCTCAGGCCCGGCGTCAAATTCCACGACGGCAGCGCGTTCACCGCCGATGACGTCGTCTACACGCTCAATCTCATATCCGATCCCGCGAGCAAGGTGTCGACCCCGGCGAACTACAACTGGATCGACAAGGCAGAGAAGACCGGCGACATGTCGGTTCGCGTCAAACTCAAGCGGCCGACGCCGGCGGCGCTGGATTATTTCGCGATGGTTGTCCCGATCTACCCCAAGGCCTATCGCGAGAAGGTCGGTGCGGAAGCCTATGCCAAGGCGCCGGTCGGCGCCGGCCCCTACAAGATGACCAAGGTCGAGTCGGGCGTCTCCATCGACTTCGAACGCTTCGAGGATTATTGGGCCGGCAGCCCCAAGGGTAAAGCCGCGATCAAGAAGATGAGCGTGCGCTTCGTGCCGGATGCCGCCACCGAAATGACCGAACTGCTCTCCGGTCGTGCGGACTGGATCTGGAATCTGAACCCCGACCAGTTCGATAGCGTCAACAAGTTCCCGAATCTGGCGGCCGTGCGCAAGGAGTCAATGCGGGTAGGCTATCTCTCGCTTGACGCCGCCGGCCGCACCGGCGCCGACAATCCTTTGACCAAGCTCAAGGTGCGCCAGGCGATCTGGCACGCGATCGACCGGCAGACGATTGCCGACAAGCTCGTCACCGGCGGAAGCCGCGTTCCGGGGGCTCCCTGCTTCCCGACTCAATTCGGCTGCAACGGCGAGGCCGCGACGCTTTACGACTACAATCCCGCCAAGGCGAAGCAGCTTCTCGCGGAAGCCGGCTATCCGGATGGCTTCGAAGTCGATCTGGCCAGCTATATATTGCCGCAATGGGGCTCGGCGATTCAGAACTATCTGATGGCGGTCGGCATCCGCGCCAAGCTCAACCAGCTCCAGGTCGGCGCGCTGATACAGCGCGCGAAGGCAGGGGAACTGCGCGCCTATCTCGGCACCTGGGGCAGTTATTCGATCAATGACGTCTCGGCCTTCCTGCCGAACTTCTTTGACGGCGGCGCCGACGATTATGCGCGCGATCCGGACGTGCAGAAATGGCTGATCGAGGGCGGATCGACCAATGACGCTGAAGTGCGCAACAAGGCCTACTCGGCCGTGATCCAGCGCATCACCCAGCAGGCCTATTTCGCGCCGCTGCACACCTATGTGACGACCTACGGCTATTCCAAGCAGCTCGACTTCACCCCCTATTCGGACGAGCTGCCGCGCTTCTATCTGGCGAAATGGAAATAGTAAGAGGTGGCCGGCGCCGGCGCGGCATCGCCGCGCCGGTTTAGCCCACTGGCGTCATCGGTTTCGAAGCGTCTAGAATGCCCGAATCTCGGCGCGGGATTCGGGACTACGAATGGCGGGCCTGCTCAGTCGGCGTGATGCGTTGTTGCGGAGCGCAGGGCTTGCGGCAGCAAGCCTGGTTCCTGGTGCCGGCTTTGCCGCACCTGTCCGCAAGCCGGTTTCCGGCGAGGCGATCGACGCCGCGTTGCAGGCGAAGGTCGCGGCGAGGGAAATCCCCGGCGTGGTCGCGATGGCCGCGAACGAAAGCTCGGTCGTCTATCAGGGCGCGTTCGGCGCGCGCAATGTCGCGGCCGCAATGCCAATGTCACCAGATACGGTTTTTCGTATTGCCTCGATGGTCAAGCTGCTGACGTCGGTGGCCGCGTTGCAGCTGGTCGAGCGCGGCAAACTGAAACTGGATGAGCCATCAGCCAATATCGATCCGACGCTTGCCGCGCCCCAGGTCCTTGAGGGATTCGATGCCAAAGGCGTTCCGCAGCTGCGACCGGCGCACAAGCCGATCACGCTGCGCAACCTGCTGACGCACACATCCGGCTTCAGCTACCCGCTGTGGGATTCGAATGTGGTTCGCTACCAGAAAGCGGCGCGGGCCGATCCGGCCCTGCCGCGCCGGCCGCTGATGTTCGAGCCGGGCGCACGATGGGCCTATGGCGGCAGTATCGACAATGTCAGCCAGCTGGTTGAGATCGCCAGCGGGCAAAGCATCGATCGCTATTTCAGTGAACACATCACCGGCCCGCTCGGCATGAACGACACCGGCTTTGTCATCACCGAGCAGCAGCGTGCCCGTCAGGCCAGCCTGCATGTGCGCGACGCAGGCGGAAAGCTCGTCCCGAAACCGTTCGAGAAGCTGGCCCCGACATCAGCCTTTTCCGGCGGCGGCGGCATCTATTCGACCGCGCCGGACTATCTTGTTTTGCTGCAGGCGTTGCTGAACGGCGGACGTTTTCGCGGCACAAGCCTGTTGCGGCCGGATACGGTCGCAATGATGTCGACCAACCAGATCGGCAATATCGAAGCAGGAATTCTCAAGACCGCCAATCCGGCACTTTCAAACGACGTGGATTTCTTCCCGGGCGTCCATCTGCGCTGGGGGCTCGGCCATATGATCAATGTCGATCCGGTCCGCGAGGGCCGCGCGGCCGGCAGTCTCACCTGGGCCGGCCTGTTCAATACCTATTACTGGATCGATCCGAAGAAACGCATTGCGGGCGTGATCATGATGCAGATCCTGCCCTTCGTCGACAAACAGGCGCTGGTGGCCTACCGGCAGTTCGAGCGCGGGATTTATCGCGCGCTGGGGGCAGCCTAGTCACCTCCGGGTGACTGCCATTCCGCCGACGTAGATGTGATCGAAACACGCCTATGGCGGGCAGTTCGTGGATCGAAAATATGATAGACCGCCGTCATTCCCATCCGAAAACAGGTAACACGCTCACCATGAACCTCGATATGACCCGTCGCACCTTGCTGCATCTCGCCGGCGCCTCCTCACTCGCGGCGGCCGCCGCGGCCGCGGCGCGCGCCGAGCAGGGCGGCAGCGGCGGGGGGCCGACTTTCGCCAACCGCACGCCGATGCGGATCGGCATGGTGACGATCCGGGTCCGCAAGCTCGATGTGGTGGCGGACTACTACCGCGACGTGCTCGGGCTTGCCGTGATGGAACGCTCGGCCACCGGCGCGGTGCTCGGCGCCGGCGGGGTGAAATTGCTGGCGCTCGAGGCTCGCCCGGATGCCGCGAACGAAGCCCGCAACGCAGCCGGGCTCTATCACACCGCCTTCCTGATGCCGACGCGCAAGGATCTTGCGCGCTGGCTGGTCAATGCCGCGATCCACCGCGTGCCGCTGTCGGGCTTTGCCGATCACCGCGTCAGCGAATCCGTCTATCTCGACGACCCCGAGGGCAATGGCATCGAGGTCTACGCCGATCGCGATCCCTCGCTCTGGCAATGGAGCGAGGGCACCGTGACGATGGGGACCGACCAGCTCGATATCGACAACCTCGTCTCGCTCACCAATACCAACGTCAGCGATTATGCAAAGGCGCCGGACGGCTTGCGCATCGGCCACATGCATCTGCGCGTCGGCGATCTCGCCAAGGCCGACGGCTTCTACCGTGGCACGCTCGGCTTCGATCCGACGCGGGCGCGCAGCGGCGCCGCGTTCCTGTCCTCGGGGCGCTACCATCACCATCTCGGTCTCAACGTCTGGCAAAGTGCCGGCGCCGGCCGCCGTGACGACGCGGCCACCGGCCTCGCCTGGTTTTCGCTGGAGATCGAGAAGGCGGATTTGTTCACGGCAAAGGAAGAACGCCTGCGTCAGGCCGGCGTCCAGGTCGCATCTGTTGCCGGTGGCCTCGAGGCCGCCGACCCCTGGGGCACGCGCGTGCGCCTCGTCAAGGTCTGAGCCATCAGGCGGGAGCAGATGCGATGGATGCCGTGCTTCCTTTTCGTACCATGGCCTACAACAATGGCTGGGCCAATCATCGCCTGCTGACCGCCTGTGCAGCGCTCTCGCAGGCGGATTTCACCGCGCCGCGCACCGGCTTCTTTCCGAGCCTGCGCGCCACCCTCAATCACATTCTGATCATCGACCGCTTTTACATCGATGCTCTGGAAGGTGGCACCCTTGGGCCCGCGGCCTGGGCCAACGAGGAGCCTTGCGAAACCGTCAGCATTCTCCGCGACGCGCAAGGCGAGATGGACCGCCGGTTGATCACCTTCGTCGAGCGCCTCGGCGCTGAAGATCTCGATCGCATCGTCAACGTCCACCGCGGCAGTCGCATTCAGCATGAGCGAATGGACCGGCTGCTGCTGCATCTGTTCCAGCATCAGATCCATCACCGCGGCCAGGCGCATGCGATGTTGAGCGCAACCGGTGTCCGTCCGCCGCAGCTCGACGAGTTCTTTGCCGCGGAAGAGGCGCCGCTGCGCGCAGGCGAGTTCGCGGAACTCGGCTGGAGGGAGGATCAGGTCTGGCGCCGCTGAGTTACGGCCGCGCCGTCTAGAGCGTTTTCCAGCGAAGTGGACACCGGTTCGCGTCAAGAAAACGCGTCAAATAAAGAATCTAGAGCCCCGTTCCGATCCAATCGGAACGGAACAGGCTCTAGTCGCGACATCCATCCAGAAACAATTGGACCGCGGCCGTGACGCGCTCACGCAAGTCCTTTTCTGACCTGACGGTCTTGCCGCTGAGGATCGCGGTGCGGGCGGGGCCATCGACCACCGCGTAGAGGAATTGCTCGGCAGCGAAGCGCGCATCCGTCGTTGATCGGATCTGGCCGTCGCGCATGGCGTTGGAGAAAATGTCGGCAATCAGCTCCCGCGCGTGATTGGCGTTCTCGTGGCAGGCGAGGGCCAACTCCGGAAACTGATGCGCTTCTGAGGTGATGAGCCGGTCCAGCGCGATCGCCGCCGGCGCCAGCGCACGCTTTGAAAGCTCGATGCCGATCCGGACCAGGGTTGCTTCGATCGGCGCGTCGCGGCTGGATTCAGTGACTTCGGGCGCCAGGAGATCGTTCACCCCTTTGTGGATGACAGCCGCAAACAGCTCTTCCTTGGAAGCGAAGCGGGCGTAGAAGGTCTGCTTCGAGACCCGCGCCGTCGCCGCGATGAGATCGATGCTGACCGCCTCAAAACTCGATTCCAAAAACAGCCGTGTCGCCACGTCGACAAGGTGCCCGGTGATCTGTCCGGCCTGCTCCTTGGTCGGCCGTCCGCTGTGTCGTCGCACGGTCTTGGCCGGCTTGGCCTTGGTGACATTCATCTAGCTGGTTCTCTCCGGGGCATTTGCCCGCGCGGCCTGTCCGGCTGCGCGGTCGCATCGTCAGATACTTCTCATACCGGCTTGCGCCCGGCTACGGAAGTGTATAATAGTACGGTATCGTTTGATTAATCGCGCAGGACGTTTCGGGCGGCGGCAGCCGTTTCGGGGCGAACGGAAACCTGCGCCTGCGTCCCCCGAAAGGAACTGGAAATGAAGCTGATGACGTTGATTTCCCGGACGATACTGCGCACCGCGCTCGCACTCTTTCAGATACTGATCGCGGGGCCCGGCAACGCCGCCGGTGCGGCCGATCCAAGCGGCACCTGGCTTACGCAAGACGGCCGCGCGCGCGTTCGCATCGAGCGCTGCGGTGCCAGGCTGGAACAGGTTTGCGGCTATATCGTCTGGATGAAGGAGCCGGTGGACGCGAACGGGCAGCCGCTGAAGGATCAGAACAATCCGGACCCCGCGAAGCGGTCGCGGCCACTTCTCGGTCACCAGCTGATCCTGGGTCTCAAGCCCGTCGCTGAAGGACGTTTCAACGGTCAGATCTACAATGCCGAGAACGGCAAGAGCTACGAAATCTCGCTATCGCGTGGCGCCAGGGACCTCAACGTCACCGGCTGCATGCTGTCGATTCTGTGCGCCACCCAGACCTGGACCCAGACCACGAATGCCTTGCCCGGCCAGTTGGTCGGTATGACCGGCGATCCAACCGGTCCCAGGGCGGACAGGGAGTGGGCGCAGGCGAATCCACCGACAATGGCAAGAGCCGCAAAATAGAACCGGCGATTCAATTCGCGCCGTTTCGATCTGCTTCGCTGACGCTTACCCAACATATCCAAACTGGAGTTTGAAATGTCTGCCCTCTCGCGAGCGGACCGCCGTCTGGCGGCCCTGGCCCTTGCTGCTGCCTTGAGCGGATGCGCCAGCGTGACACCGATCCCTTATTCGGAAATGGCTTCATCGTCCTATCTCGCGCCAAATCCATCCGATCCGTCCGGGCGAATTCCGTATCGCTACTCGACCGACGTGGACTGGCGCCCCTACAACAAGGTGATTCTCGATCCGGTCGTGATCTACCGGGGTCCGGACCAGCAATTCGGCGAGCTGTCCGGAACCGACAAGACCACGCTCGCGAACTATATGCGGACGCGGTTCGCGAAAGAGCTGGGCGGCCGCTTCACGCTTACAAGTCAGCGTGCGCCAAACACGTTGCGCGTGCGGTTGACGCTGACGGGGGCCGTCGCCAACACGCCGGTGCTCGGCACGCTGTCGCGGTTCGATGTCGCCGGCCTGGTCTATAACGGCGTGCAGACCGCGCGTGACGGGGAGGGATCGCTGACAGGCTCGGTCGTCTATGCCGTCGAAATCTTCGACGCGGGAACGTCACGCCTGCTCAGCGCGTTCGTCACCAAGCAATATCCGAGCCCGTATGACGTCAAGGCCAGCGTGGGACGGCTGACGGCGGCGGAGGCCGGGATCGACAAGGGCGCCGAAGCGCTGATGGCGCAATTGCAATGATGACACATCGTATCGGCCGGCTTCCTTCATTCGCCACGCAGTCCCGACGGTTCGCAGATCCTCAGATGATCGTTGGAAGTCATAGCCGCAAGAAGCCGTGCACCCGGCAGATCGTTCGCTGGATCACCGAACAAGCGACGGTACTTGATGACGGCGTCGCTTTGCTCGATGGTTTCTGCAAGGCCTTGCGCAATCAGGCGCTGCCACTCTGGCGCATGAGCGTGGTGACCAACGCGCTCGATCCGTCCGTGCGCGGGTTCAGCTTCGACTGGCACAGCGACCGCGGCGCATCGCTGGCCTCCGCAAGCTATGGCGACGAGGATTTCGACGCGTTCGAACGTAGTCCGCTCCACGCGTTGCTGGCCGACGGCCGGACCTTCGCCCGATGGCGTCTTGGGGACGATCTGAATGCCGCAAGCGCTGTTCCCGAACTTCTCGACCTGCGCGCGGAAGGCGGCACCGATTATGTCCTGCATCTGATCTGGTTCGCGCCGGGAACGGCGCTGAAAGGCGTAGCCATTTCGTTCGCGACCGATGCGCCGTCCGGTTTCAGCGACGACGACATGGCTGTGCTGGACGAAGTACTTCCCGCGCTCGGGCTTGCCATCTGCAAACTCAGCCTCTCGCGGACATTGCAGGAAGCGCTCGCGACCTATCTCGGCTCGGAGACGAGCACGCGGGTGCTCGAAGGCAATATTCGCCGCGGTGAAGGCAAGACGGTTGCCGCCGCGATCCTGCTGGCCGATTTCCGTGGCTTCACGACCCTCACGGACCAGGACGATCCTGTGAAGGTCGTCGGTTGGCTGGACGAGCACTTCGATGCCATTGGCGAGCCCGTCACGCGCTGCGGCGGCGAAATCCTGAAATTCATGGGAGACGGCTTCCTGGCGATCTTTCCGGTGTCGGATCCGAAGAATCAGCCGTGCGCGACCTGTGGCGTTGCGCTGGATGCCGCGGACTGGGCGCTGGCATCCAACCGTGCCTTGAATGAGCGACGTCGCCAGGCGGGACTGCCGCAATTGGAGGTCCATCTGGCCTTGCATTTCGGTCAGGTCGTCTACGGCAATGTCGGGACCAGCCGGCGGCTCGACTTCACGGTGATCGGCCGCGCGGTGAACGAAGCCAGCCGGATCGAGGAACTGTGCGACGACGCAGGCCGCCCTGTGCTGGTCTCCGATACGTTCGCAGAACGTTGTGCGCGTCCGCTGCAGCTGGTCGGCACGTTTGCCCTGCGCGGACTTGAGCGCAGGCAGCAGATCTGGGCGCCTGCAGATGATTCCGTAAACTGTCGCTAAAACTGCGGCGGCAGCTGTGCGGCGACCTCGCGCGCGGCGATGCCCATGTCGTTCGCCAGCGCCAGCGAGCGTGCACGATCGAGCTGGCTGCCGAGGCCGACGGCGGCGATCGTGTGCGAGATCGTGCCCTGGCTGTTCAGAACCGGCACCGCCACGATGGTGACGCCGTCGATGTAATTGCCGCGATCGATGCTGAAACCCTGGCGGCGCACCTGTTCGACTTCCTTGCGCCAGGAATCGTAGCTCGGCGCATTGTGCCAGCGCAGCAGGCGAAATCGCTTCTCGATCTCCTTCTGCGGTTGCCCGCAAAACGCGGCGACGCATCGCCCCGTGGCGCTGATCAGCGCGGGAAACCGGCTTCCGACATCGACATGCAGGCGCACCGGCGCCTGGCTGCGGGCAAGGGCGATCACGATCATGTTGTCGAGGTCGGGCACTTCGACGCCGATCGCCATGACGCCGTAGCGGTGTGAGAGATCATCCAGCTTCGGCCGCACCAGGTTCGGAAAGTCGCTGTTCTCGAGCACGGCGCGCGCCAGCGGCAGCATGCCGACACCGAGCCTGTAGCGCTTGGTCAAGGGATCGACCTGCAGCAGGTCTTCGGCAACGAGCGCGCGCGCGATGTGCAGCGCGGTGCTGGGCACCAGTTCGAGACTCTCCGCAATCGCCTTGAGGCTTTGCGGCGAACGGCTGCGGCTTAGCAGCCGCAGAATGGCGATGGCGCGGGTGACGGCAGGTACCGCGCGGACCCGCGGCGATTTGGGATTCGGCATGATTGTCTCTGTACAACAATGATTGCGGCGCAACAACGAGGCGAGATTGATTGTATATATACAATCATAAACGCTATTTGACAATTAGTTCGACTTCGGTATTTTGCCGCCATGACCAAGCTGATCTACTTCACGAGCTACGCGGATGCGCAGGCGGAATTTTCCTCCGCCAGACTCTGGGAACTATTCGCGGGCAATCGCGAACGCCTGAACATCGCCCATGAATGCATCGACCGGCATGCCGGGCGCTCCAATCCGGCTGTCATTGTCGTTCACGCCGACGGGCCGGATGAACTGTTGAGCTTTCGCGAGATCTCGGAAGCCTCGTCTCGCTTCGCCCATTATCTGGAAGACGAGGGCGTCAAGCCCGGCGATCGCGTGGCGATCATGCTGGAGCCGTCGCGGGCGTTCTATGTGGCGGTGTTCGGCACGATGAAGGCGGGCGCCGTCGCCGTGCCCTTGTTCACGCTGTTCGGACCCGATGGCGTCAAGCTGCGCGTCAACGATTGCACGCCGCAACTGATTGTGACGAACGCCGAAAAGGCGCCAAGCCTGGACGGCATGGAAGCGAAAATCGTGGTCGCCGACGATGCGTTCCTGAAAGGACTTGAGCGCTTCTCACCGCACTTTACGCCCAACACGGCGGCCGACGCGCTGGCGCTGTTCCAATATACGTCGGGGACGACGCGCGAGCTTCCCGAGGCGGTCAAGCACACCCATCGTGCGATCGTGACGCTGATGGTGGCGGCGCTGTACGGCACCGGCCTTCGTCCTGGCGATCGTTTCATCTGCCCGTCGTCGCCGGCATGGGGCCATGGTCTCTGGCACGGCACGCTGGCGCCGCTGGCGCTCGGCATCACCATTGGCGCCTATGCCGGCAAGTTCAATCCGGAGCGGCTGCTGGCGGCGCTGCAGCAGCACCAGTTCACCAACATCTCGGCGGCCGCCACGCATTATCGCATGATGCGGAATTCCGGCGCGGCGCCGAATTATCGCTACGCCATCGAGAAACTGTCCTTCACCGGCGAGCCGATCGACAGCGAGACCGCTTCGTTCGTCGAGGACATTTTTGGCCGGCCGGCCTGCAGCATGTACGGCACCACCGAGATCGGCGTGATCCTGGTGAGCTATCCCGGCGCCGGCGATTTCGTCGTCAAGCCCGGTTCATTGGGTAAACCGATTCCCGGCGGGCGCGTCGAGGTCCACGATGCCGAGGGCCGGCAATGCCCGCCCGGCGTCGCCGGCGAACTGAAGGTCTGGCGCCACGGACAGTGGATCGCGACCAAGGATCTCGGCCGCATCGACGAGGACGGTTACTTCTATCACGGCGGCCGCGCCGACGATGTGATCATCTCCGCCGGCTGGACCATGAGCGCCGTCGAAATCGAGGATGCGATCCTCAAGCATCCGCAAGTGCGTGAGGCGGCCGCGATCGGCGTCGCCGATCCGCTGCGCGGGCAAGTCGTGAAAGCCTTCGTCGTCACCGACCGGGCTGGCGATGAGGCGTTCCAGCACGAGATCCAGGACGTCGTGCGCCAGCGCCTCAGCCATCACGAATATCCGCGCGTCGTCAGTTTCGTCACCGAACTGCCCAAGACACCGGCCGGCAAGGTCAACCGCAAGGTGCTGCGCGACCGCGAGCAGGCCATCACGAAATCAGAAGCCAGATAGAGGCAAGAGCCTGAAGGAAGGAACGTCACATGCTCGATACCGTTGAAACCAGATTTCCGAAGATCACCGAGGACGGCCTCGACGATCTGCGCAAGCGCATCGGCGTCTCGATCGGCGTCACCGCCGAGCCATGGTGCTACGAGGCGACGCGCGACAACATCCGTCACTACGCGCATGGCATCGGCGATGACAATCCGCTGTGGTGCGACCCTGATTACGCCGCCAAGACCAACCATGGCGGCATCATCGCGCTGCCGAGCTTCCTGTTCTCGACCAGCCGCATCGTGTCAGGTTATGTCGGCGGTTTGCCCGGTGTCCACGCGATGTGGTCGGGCGCCGACTGGACCTGGCACAAGCCTGTCCGTCGCAACGACATGATTTCGACCGAGGCCAAGCTGAAGGACCTCGTCGAGCACCAGACGCGCTTTGCCGGCCGCGCAATCCAGCAGACCTATCATGTCGATTTCTTCAACCAGCAGGGCGACCTCGTCGCCGAGGCGGATAGCTGGTGCTTCCGCACCGAGCGCGACCACGCGCGCGAGCAGGGCACCAAGTACAAGGAGGTCAAGGCCCGCGCGCCGCGCCGTTACAGCGAGCAGGAACTGGCCGAGGCCTACAAGCTCTATGCCGAGGAGCGGATTCAGGGTTCGCGCAAGCGCTACTGGCAGGACGTCACCGAGGGTGAGGCGCTGCCCGTGATGTTCAAGGGACCGATGACGGTCACCGGCTTCATCGCCTATGCGCAGGGTTGGGGCGGCCTTTACATCCGCGCCAACAAGCTCGCCTGGAAACTGCAGGACGCCCACCGCGGTCTCGGTATTCCCAACCGCTTCAATATTCCTGACTGTCCCGAGCGCGTGCATTGGGAAGAGGAGTTCGCGCTCGAGGTCGGTGCGCCCGGCGCCTACGACTATGGTCCGGAACGCTGCTCCTGGCTGACCCATCACCTCACCAACTGGATGGGCGACGACGGCTTCCTGCGCCGTGCGACCTGCAAGATCCGACGGCACAATCCCGAAGGCGATTTGCTGTTCATCAGGGGCAAGGTGAAGCGCAAATTCGTCGAGGGCGGACGTCACCTCGTCGAGATCGAGCAGGAAGCCCACAACCAGGACAATGAAGTATCGGTCCTCGGAACCGGCATCGTGGAACTGCCAAGCCGCACCTGATCACGCGTCCTGACAACCGAACGGTCCATTGACCATGCCCGCAAACGAGCTCACGCGCGGAGCGATGACCGGCCTCAAGGTCGTCGATCTGTCGCGCGTGCTCGCCGGGCCATTGTGCACGCAGATGCTGGCCGATCATGGCGCCGACGTCGTCAAGATCGAGCCGCCGGCGGGTGACGAGACCCGTGGTCTCGGGCCGCCGTTCGATGCGGCCGGGCAGGCGGCGTATTTCAGCGCCGTCAACCGCGGCAAGCGCGGCATGGCGCTCGACCTTTCGCGCGAGGAAGGGCGCGCCGTGCTCGAAGCCCTGCTCAGAGATGCGGACGTGCTGGTGGAGAATTTCCTGCCCGGCACCATGGAGCGCTGGGGTATCGGCTTTGATGTTTTGTCCACGCGCTTTCCGCGGCTGGTGTACTGCGCCATCTCCGGCTTCGGGGCCGATGGGCCGCTCGGCGGGCTGCCCGGTTACGACGCCGTACTGCAGGCGATGTGCGGGCTGATGAGCATCAACGGCACACAGCAATCCGGCGCCACCCGCGTCGGCGTTCCCATTGTCGATTACGTCACCGGATACAATGCGCTCACCGGCGTGCTGTTGGCGCTGGCGGCGCGCGAGCGCACCGGAATGGGCCAGCGCGTCGAGGTAACGCTGTTCGACACCGCGCTCAATCTGCTGGTTCCGCACGCAGCCAACTGGCTCTGCTCGGACGTCGTCCCCGGCCGGCTCGGCAGCGCCCATCCCAATATCGCGCCTTACGACAAATTCGCCGCCAGCGACGGCGAGATTTTCCTTGGGATCCTCAACGACGGCCAGTTCCGCCGTTTCTGCCAGAAGGTGGCGCGCGAAGACCTTCTCGACGATCCGCGTTTCCGGACCAACGCCGACCGGCTCAAGCACGTCGGATCCCTTCGCGCCGAACTCGAGCGCACGCTGGCCGGCTTCAAGTCCGACGATCTCTGCCGCGATTTGATGCGCGCGGGCGTGCCGGCAGGGCCCGTGAACAATGTGGCGCAGGCGTTCGCGCAGCCGCATGTGGCGCACCGCGACATGCTGATCGAAAGCGAAGGCCACCGCGCGCCCGGCATTCCCATAAAACTTGCGCAGACGCCCGGCGGCGCGGGACGGCGGCCACCGCGCTTCGGTGAACATGTCCGCGAAATCCTGGGCGAGGCCGGCTTCGATCAAACGGCCATCGCCGGTTTGATCGAGACCGGCATCGTCTCACCCAACGATAAGAAGACCGACAACAAAAAATAAAATCATCAGGAGAGGAAACCGTCATGCCGAGATTTGCAAAATGGGCCGCAGGATTGCTGGCTTTGCTATGGAGTTGCGCGGCGGTTGCGCAGACCTATCCGTCGAGGCCGGTGCGGATCATCGTGCCGTACCAGGCAGGCCAGGGCACCGACGTGGTGGCGCGATACTTCGCCGAGCAATTGTCGCGGACGATGGGCCAGCGGTTCTATGTCGAGAACAAGCCCGGCGCCGGCGGCAACATCGGCGCCGAGCAGGCCGCGCGTTCGGACGCTGACGGATACACGCTGATGATGGGCACCAATGCCACCCAGAGCATGAACGAGTTCATGTACGCATCGCCGGGATTCGATCCGGCCAAGGATTTTGCGCCGATCATCCTGGTGGGCAAGCTGCCCATGGTGCTCGCGGCCAATCCGTCGTTTTCAGGAAATTCGCTGGCCGACCTGGTTGCCGCGGCCAAGGCGACGCCCGACAAGGTCGACATCGCGCTGCCGAGCACGACGGCCCGCATCGTCTTCGAGTTCCTCAAAGGGCGGAGCGGTGCGTCGTTGTTTTCCGTGCCCTACAAGGGATCGGCGACGGCTACAACCGACGTCCTCGGCGGCCAGGTGCCGCTGATCATCGACACGGTGACGGCACTGCGCGGCCATGTCGCCGGCGGCAAGCTGAAGGCGCTCGGGATCACCTCGCTGAAATCGACCGAGCTGATGCCGGGTGTAAAATCCATCGCCGAGCAGGGCGTGGCCGATTTCGAGGTGACCGCCTGGAACGCGTTCTACGCGCCGCGCGACACGCCGCAGCCGATCGTCGATCTCCTGAACAAGGAGCTGGCGAAGGCACTTGCCGAGCCGGAAACGAAGAAGCGCCTGCTGGAACTCGGATTTGATCCCGGCGGCGGAACGCCCGCCGAGCTGACCCAGTTCGAAAAGCGGGAGCGGCTCAAATGGGGTCCGCTGATCAAGGAAACAGGTCTGCAGGGCGGCTGAGCGAACAGCCGGACAGCATGTGAAGTCAGCGCTGGCCGTCGTGGACTGAAATCGCATCGGCCGACAATCCGCCGATGCGGGCGTGCGGCCGGCCGCCGGTTGCCATGACGAGACCGAACGCGATTTCGTCGCGGCGTGGCGCGTCCCACATCGTCATCTCGGCGGTGCCGAAATGGCTGCGCACATAGGCGGCGTGGACGTGGCCGAGCGGCACCATCAGGCGTGTGCCCGGGCCGCCGATCGTCTTTGCCGCGGGAACGATGGCCTTGGGCTGGCCAAGCACCTCGCGCATGCCCTGGCCGCCGGCCTCGTGCCACACGGCGCCATGCTCGAGTTCGCCGTCTTCGCCGACGACGATGCCTTTGCCGTAGGCTTCGATGCCGGCGGCGCCACCGAGCTGTGCGATCAGCCCCGTTGCAAGCTCGCGGCCGAGGTCGCGCAAACCGGCCTGAAACGGCATCAGGTCCGGTTCATAGCGCCCGGCAAAGGGATTGCGGATCACCGCGATCGCTGTGCCGACGAGCAGCGGCTGTTCGCGGCGGGGACCACGCTCGTGCCAGATCGTCTCGACGCTGAACGAAGTCTTGCGGACGTCATGGGCTGCGGGCATTTGCGCTACTTTTGCTCGTCCACGACGGGATTGCGCAGCACACCGATCTGTTCGATCTCGACCTCGACGACGTCGCCGGGCTTGAGGAAGATCGGCGGCTTGCGCGTGAAACCGACGCCGGCCGGCGTGCCGGTGGCGATGACGTCGCCCGGCACGAGGTCGAAAATGGTCGAGGAATATTCGATCAGCCGCGGGATCGAGAAAATCAGCATCGACGTATTGCTCGACTGCACCGTCTCGCCATTGACGCGGGTCTCAAGCTTCAGATTGGTGGGATCGGCGATCTCGTCAGGCGTCACCAGCCATGGACCGAACGGGCCGGTGCCGACGAAATTCTTGCCGGATGCGATCTGCTGCGCATGCCGCTGCCAGTCGCGGACGCTGACGTCGTTGTAGATCGAATAGCCGGCGACATGATTCAAGGCGTCGGCCTGGCTGATGTGGCGGCCGCCCTTGCCGATCACGACGGCGAGTTCGCCCTCCCAGTCCAGATTGTCGGACACTTTTGGCCGAACCACCGGCGCGTTGTGCGCGACCTGCGAACGCCAGACCCGCAGGAAGATCGGCGGAAATTCGGTGATCTCGCGCTTCATGCCGAATGCGACCGCCTCGTTGTGGTGATCGAGGTAGTTGCGCACGGCGCAGACGATCTTTTCGGGCCGCGGGATCACAGGCAGAAAACTGATCTCGCTCAGTTTCAGGTCCGCCTTGTGGGCGGCGGCGATCTGCTCCCGCTCGGCGAATTTCGCGCTGCCGACGAAATCCGCCAGCGTCCCGCCGAGCACCTTGCCGAGGTCGATGACCTCGTCGCCGCGCACGGCGCCCCAGGTTTCGGTCTGCTGCCGCAGGAAGGAGATGAGCTTCATGAACGCGATCCTCGGACCCTGATTTAAGATTTCCGTAAAAGACACTATTTTCGAAAATTAAACAAGCGGAATTCATTTTCGGCTCGGGAGCGCGCATTTCCGCACGGTCGCCAAGGCCCGATCGGGTTCAATTCCGGCTGAACAATTCCGAAGCGTATTTGATGACGTTGTCGGTGGTGCTCTGGATGTGTTTTGCGATCAGCTCGCAGGCGCGGTCGGCATCGCGGCCGACGGCGGCCTTCATCAGCGCACGGTGCTCGCCCGCCTTGTCGCGCGGACGTGGCCGGAACCTTGCCGAGATATTGCGATAGCGCTCGGCGCGTTCGAACAGTGATTGCCGAATGCCAAGCAGGGTCGGCGAGCCGCATGCTGCCACCAGGGATTCGTGAAACTCCCGGTGCGCCAGCTTCCATTCCGGATTGTCGGCGTAGTCCTCGACCTCGCGCCCCTCGATGATTCCAAGCCGGTGGATCGACGAAATAACCGCGATTTCCCAGTCATCATTGCCATTTTCGATCGAGCGGCGGATCAAATCGACCTCGATCAGGATGCGGGCGCGCGTCAGGTCGATCAAATCCGAAAGGCTGATCGGCGCCACCTTGAAGCCGCGCTGCTCCTCTGCCACCACCAGCCCCTCGGCGGCCAGACACGTCAGCGCCTCGCGCAGCGTCGTGAAGCTCGCGCCATAGGCCAGCCGCAGCGTATCGAATTTGAGCACCTCGCCGGGCTTGAGCCGGCAGGTCACGATCTCGTTGCGCATCCGGTGCGCGATATCGGACGCCAGCGTCTTGCCGAATTCCTTTCGGCGCTTGAAGGCCGTGACGTTCATGGAATCGCATCCCCGATCGCCCGCAAGTCTAGCGGGGCGAGAATGCTGTTGCAATAATTTTCGCAAGCGCTAGTATTTTCGAAAATATCGATTTGAAATAGGTGGAGCGCGCATGAAGGCTGTCTTGGTACATCGCCCGGGAGGGCCGGACGCCCTGCAATATCAGGACGTCCCGCAGCCGGAGCCCGGCGAAACCGACGTGCTGATCCGGGCCGAGACCTTCGGGGTCGGGCAACCCGACAAGCTGATCCGCAGCGGCGTCTACAAATGGATGCCGCCGCTGCCGGCCAACCCCGGCAATGATTTGGCGGGCCGGATCGAGGCCGTCGGCAGCGGAGTGCGTGACATCAAGGTCGGACAAAAGGTGCTGCTGAGCGCCCGCGATCTGGCGCAGCGTGGTGGCTGCTACGCCGAGATGGTCGCAGCTCCCGCGGATGCGATCCATCTCTTGCCCGAGCAGGTCGATCTCGAGGCCGCGGTCTGCCTTGCCAACTATCAGGTGGCGTGGGCGCTCTTGAATGAATGCGGATCGGCGCGTCCGCCGAAATGGGTGCTTATCATCGGCGCGGCGGGCGGTGTCGGCTCATCGCTGGTGCAACTGGCAAAACTTGCGGGCATGACCGTGATCGGCACTGTCAGTTCGGAGGAGAAGGCGGTCTTCGCCAGCGCGATGGGCGCCGACGGTATCATCTACTATCGCGGCGAAGACGTCGTCGCGCGCGTGCGTGAACTGACGAATGGGCGCGGCGTCGATCTGGTGCTCGACCACGTCGGCGGTCCTGATTTCTTCAGCCATCTGCGCGCGCTGGCCAAGTGGGGAACGGTGGTTTCCTACAACGCGTTCGACGGCCTGCCGACGCAGAACATGATGGAGGAGATGCGCAAGCATCTCGATGTCTGTCCCGCCATCCGTTGTTTCTCGTTTCACATCTACGACCATGATCGCGAAGGCCGCCGCGCCATCATGAAGCGCATGATCGGCCATCTGGCGGACGGAACCATCAAGCCGGCGATCTTCGCCCGCTTCAAATTGTCCGAGGTGCGCCGGGCCCATGAGCTGCTGGATTCCGGCCAGGCGCTCGGCAAGATCATCATGACGCGGGACTGACGGGGAAGAGTGCGATGATAAAAGTCAAGCGCATCAGGCACGCGACGTTCGCGACTGCCGATATCGAACAGCAGATCGAATATTATCAAGCGATCATCGGTCTCGGCATTGTCGAAAGGCAGGCCGGTCGCGCGCTGTTCGCCTCGGAGTCCGGCGAACTCACGCTGGTTCTGGAGCAGGATACGGCTTCCTCCTGCAAGGCGATGGCCTTCGAGATCGGCCCCGATGTCGAGCTGGCGGACGTCGGCAAAGAGCTCAATGATCTCGGCATCAAATCCGAGATCCGCTCCGATTCCGCGCCGGGAATACCGCGGACGCTGGTTTTCTCAGATGTCGACGGCCGGCAGATCGAGCTGTTCACGCAGTGGCAATTCACCCCGCCGAGCGAACAGGTGCGGGGCATCGTCGTCAGCAGGCTCGGCCACATGGCGATGTACGCGCCCGATCCGGACCGGACCGCAAGATTTTATTCCGACGTTTTGAGTTTCCGCGATTCGGACCGGATCGAGGAAAACTTCGTCTTCATGCGCTGCGGGTTCGAGCATCACGCCATCAACTTCGCGCGCGGCACTGACGCGCGGCTGCATCACATGGCGTTCGAACTGCGCGATGCCTCGCACATGCAGCAGGCCTGCGATCTGCTCGGGCGACGAAAGATCCCGCTGCTATGGGGACCGGTGCGCCACGGCCCCGGGCACAACATCGCGACCTATCATCGCGATCCTGACGGCTATCTCATCGAGCTGTTCTACGACATGGACCGCATGGCCGACGAGGAGCTCGGCTATTTCGAACCGCGTCCCTGGCATCGCGACCGGCCGCAGCGTCCGAAGACCTGGATCGGATTGCCGCGCGACATCTGGGGCGTGGGTCCTTCGCCTGATGCGGCGGAGTTCTCGCCGAAGATGCGCGGCGGGAAGTAAGCGCGCGGAACTTCCACGGACAACGAAAACGAAAATCGATACGGGAGAGACGAAAATGGCGGGATCCGCGCGCAGTTCAGTTCGTCGCCGCTTTGTCGGGCGACTGTTCGCGATGGTGTTCATCGCCACGATCGCGGGATCGATTAGCGCTGCCAGCGCCCAGGATTATCCGACCCGGCCGATCCGGCTGCTCCACGGTTTTGCCGCCGGCGGCGCCGCCGACACGCTGTCGCGCATCCTGGCGAACGGGCTCTCAAAGCGGCTGGGCCAGCCGATCGTGATCGAAGCCAAGCCGGGTTCGGGCGGCAATCTCGCCGCGGCCCAGATCGCCAAGGCGGAGCCCGACGGCTACACGATCGGGCTCGTCACCGGCGCCCACGCCATATCCCCGGCACTCTACAAGTCGCTGCCTTACGATTCCGTCGACAGCTTTGAGATGATCTCGACCGCTGTCTACTACGCGCTCGTGATCGCGGTTCGCGCCGATTACGAGGCCAAATCACTTGGGGAATTGATCGCGCTCGCGAGAGCAAAACCCGGCGAGCTCAATTACGCTTCCGTTGGATTCGGCAGCACCCACCATCTGGCCGGCGCGCTTCTGGAAACGACGGCCGGCATCAAGATGGTGCACGTTCCCTATCGCGGCGATTCGCTCACCGTCACCGCGCTGCTCGGCGGCGAGATTCCAATGATCGTGGGAACGCCGGTGCTGCTGGCGCCGCAGATCGAGAGCGGGGCCATTCGCGGGCTTGCCGTGACGTCACCTGCGCGCAGCAAGCTCTTGCCAAACATTCCCACCGCCGATGAATCCGGCGTCAAGGGATTCGATGTGCGCACCTGGGCGGGCCTGCTGGCGCCGAAGGGCACGCCGCCGGCGATCGTCAAGCGTCTCAACAAGGCTGTTCTGGAAACCCTCGCCGATCCCGAAACCAAGGCGGCGCTGGAGACCGCGATCGGCGGCGACGTGCAGGGCAGCACGCCGGAGGAGATGCGCACGCTGATTCAGTCGCAAATCGTAAAATGGGTCGACGTGATCAAGACAGCGAATATTCCGCGGCTGTGACGATCAAGGCATCGTCATGGCGGTTCCTGCTTGCATTTCCGGCATGGTGAGTGGCCGAAAGCGCCTTTGTCGCTGCCGTCCTTTCGCGTATGTTCTCAGGAAACCACTCCTTCCTGAGAGGCCATGTGACTGCAACCAATCCTGCCGCGGGTAAACCGGTCGGTTCCGCTGATCTCGTCAATGTTCCGCGCCTGATGACGGCCTATTTCGCCGGAAAGCCCGATCCGGCCGATCCGGCGCAGCGCGTCGCTTTCGGCACCTCGGGTCATCGCGGCACGTCGCTGAAAAACTCCTTCAACGAAAACCACATTCTGGCGACGACGCAGGCGATCTGCGACTACCGCCGCAAAACCGGGCTGACCGGCCCGCTGTTCATCGGCATCGACACCCACGCGTTGGCGGAATCGGCGCTGGTGAGCGCGGTGGAAGTGTTTGCCGCCAACGGCGTCGAGATCATGATCGACGATCGCGGCGGCTACACGCCGACGCCGGTGATCTCGCACGCGATCCTGAGCTACAACAAGGGCAGGACGAGCGGCCTTGCCGATGGCGTCGTCATCACGCCGTCGCATAATCCACCCGAGGACGGCGGCTACAAATACAACCCGCCCCATGGCGGGCCGGCCGATACCGATGTCACGGCCAGGGTGGAAAAAGCCGCGAACGCCTTTATGGCGGCGGACATGAAGGGTGTGGCGCGGATGCCGTATGAGCGCGCCCGCAAGGCGCCGACGACGCATCTGTATGATTATATCCGCCCCTATGTCGCCGACCTCGGCAATGCCGTTGATATGGCGCTGATCAAATCATCCGGCGTGAAAATCGGCATCGATCCGCTCGGCGGCGCCGCCGTGCACTATTGGCAGCCGCTCATCGAGCATTACGGCATCAACGCCACTGTTGTGAACGATGTCGTCGATCCCACCTTCCGCTTCATGACCGCGGACTGGGACGGCAAGATCCGGATGGATTGCTCCTCGCCTTACGCGATGGCGAGCCTGATCCAGATGCGCGACAGGTTCGACGTTGCCTTCGCCAACGATACCGATGCCGACCGCCACGGCATCGTCACGCGCACCGGCGGCCTCATGAACCCGAACCATTTCCTCGCCGCTGCGATCGCCTATCTGTTCGAGCACCGGCCGCAATGGGGCAGGGATGCCGCGATCGGCAAGACCATCGTTTCCAGTTCGATCATCGATCGCGTTGCGAAAAAGCTGAACCGCAAGCTGGTCGAGACTCCGGTTGGATTCAAATGGTTCGTCGAGGGCCTCGGCAGCGGCGCATTCGGCTTTGCCGGCGAGGAAAGCGCCGGCGCCTCATTCCTCAAGCGGGACGGATCGGTGTGGACCACCGACAAGGACGGCGTCGTGATGGGGCTGCTGGCGGCCGAAATCCTCGCCAAGACCGGCCGCAATCCCAGCGAGCTGTTTGCGGGACTGACCGCCGAACTCGGCACGCCCGTCTACGCGCGGATCGACGTGCCGGCGACGCCGAAGCAGAAGAACGCGCTGAAAGCGCTCGGGCCGGAACAACTCGGCCTGAAGGAAATGGCTGGCGATCCGGTGACGGCGATCCGGACCAAGGCGCCCGGCAACGATCAGCCGTTCGGCGGCATCAAGGTCGAGACCGATCAGGGCTGGTTCGCGGCACGGCCGTCCGGCACCGAAGACGTCTACAAGATCTACGCCGAGAGTTTTCGCGACAAGGATCATTTGGGAAAAATCCAGAGCGATGCCAAGGCCGCGATCGCGAAGGCGTTTTGATATTCCGTCATGGCCCGGCTTGTCCCGGCGCGAAGGCCTGTCCGTTGAAGGGCCGAAGTCGGAGGATCGAATACAGCGCCTGTTAAGGGTGAATCGATCTAGGCGGCGATCATGTCGGCGCTCTAAACTCGACTTTGCAGCATGAAGCGATTTTTGATCTTTGGTTTGCTCGGCCCTGCAGGCACCTTCCTGAGTGGTCTATTTGGCAACGAAAACTGCCGGGCGATGGTGGTGGCCCCATCCCTCCATCAATTTAGCTGAACTGCTGTTGCTCCTTCTCTGCGCCTCTATTGATCAAGCGTTGAGGAATGCGGGAGGTTGGGGGCGGCTCTTATGCGTCGGAGCTGCTTCCCTCCTTGCATCTGGTGTGACGTGTGCTCTTTTCACTGGCGCTTGGCTATTTGGCTTTTTTGCGGTGATCTTCGCTATGGCGTGCTCGTTGCTGGCATGGGCAACTAACGTTGGGGAGATCATTTCGACCGAGCAATGAGCCTTGTGGATTGTCTGCTAAGGGGCAAACCCAGCAACTTGCCTTGTCTCGCAGAGGCCCATGCCGATCCATCTGTTGCCAAAAGAATTCTTAGCTGCTTCGCTCCTTGCAGCGACCGGATGTCAACTCACGGCGCCAGGGAGAAGAACGTGACGCACAAGGGCATGGTGGTAACTCCGCAACCCGAGGCCACAGAGGCGGGCAGGGACATCCTCGTCGCCGGCGGCAATGCGATCGATGCCGCCATCGCGGCAGCGCTGGTTCAGACGGTCGTAGACCCCATGATGTGCGGAATTGCCGGTTTCGGAAGCCTGGCCGCCTATTTCCCGTCGAAGAAGGTGCATACCTACTACGATTTCCATGCCCCTGCGCCATCAGCCGTACGACCTGACATGTGGCAGGATCTGATCGAGGGCGAAGCGCGTGACGGATACGGCTTCATTCTCAAAGGGAACGTGAACGACATCGGTTATCAATCGATCTGCGTGCCCTCCTCGCTGAGAGCCTTTGCCGACGCGCACCGTGATCTCGGCAAATTGCCCTGGTCGGAGCTGTTTGGCCCGGCCATTGATTACGCGGAAAGCGGCTGGAACGTCCGGCCGCATGTCTACACTTGGTGGTCGGAAGAAGGAACGATGGGCCGGGTGGGCAACGCCAATCGAATTTCATTCGTCCCATCGGCCAAGGCGCTTTATTGCAGACCGGACGGATCGCCAAAGCGTCTGGGAGACCGCGTCGTCAATCGGGACTATGGAAACGTGCTGCGGGCCATCGCGAAGGATGGGCCTGACGCATTCTTTCGCGGCGAGATCGCCGATGCCATCGACGCAGACATGCGGGCTCACGGCGGTCTGTTGCGCCGCGCTGATCTCGAAAAGCTGCAGACCGTAAGGAATATGCCGCTCTCCGCCACCTATCGAAACTCCCGGGTTACGACAAATCAGGCGCCCGGCGGCGGCATCATGCTGCTGGAGATGCTTCGCACGCTCGAAAATTTCGATTTGAAGTCCATCGGTCACAACAGCGTCGAATACATTCGCGTCGTTGCAGAAGCCATGAAGGCCGCAACCCGCGACAAGGATCTGTTTGTCGGTGATCCCTCCTTTGTTGACGTTCCGACCGACCGTTTGATCTCGAAGGAGCACTGCGCCGAAATCGCTGAAGGCATCAAGCGTGGCGACAAGGTCAACGTCGTCAGGCTCAATGCCGGCCTCCCGAGCAAGGATACGACGCAGGTTTCGATTTGCGATGCCGACGGCAACTGCATCTCGATGACCCATTCGCTTGGGTTGCCATCTGGCGTGATCACTGAGGGACTGGGCTTCATGTACAATGGATGCATGGGGGTTTTTGATCCGCGGCCCGGGCGAGCCGGCTCGCTGGCGCCCGGAAAGGCGAGATTCTCCTCCATTTGCCCGTCGATCGTCTTCAGGGATGACAAGCCCATCCTGGTGATCGGAGCGCCTGGTGCGACCCAGATTGCCATGGGTGTGCTCCAGGTATCGTTGAACGTCCTCGACTTCGAAATGTCGATGCTGGAGGCGGTCTCAGCGCCCCGCTTTTCGGCTACCAGCGATGTCATCGATCTCTCGAACCGGATCCCGCGCTCCGCTGAGCGCGCGCTGAATGGGCTCGGATATCAGACGGTACGATCCGCGCTTAGCCACACATTCGGTTGGGTACACGGTATCAAGATTTCTTCTGAAGGGCTGCAAGGTGGCGCTGATCCAGCAACCGACGGTATGGCGCTTACGGCTTCCTGAACTTGAACGACCATGCCCGTTTGATATACGGGCGATCGCTTCCATTCGTTCCCGGGTTTCAAAAGGCGTTGCTCTCAATGGCTGATCTGCACGGCGTCTTCCCTTACCTCGTTTCACCGATTGGCCCCGAAGGCGACATCCGCACCGAGGTCCTCAGCCGGCTATGCGATGACCTCATCATCTCAGGCGTGCACGGTCTGACACCGCTCGGCTCCACCGGCGAGTTCGCCTATCTCAATCAGGCGCAGCGCACCGCCGTGGTGCAGACCACGATCGAGGCAGCCAAAGGCCGCGTGCCTGTCATTGCCGGCGTCGCCTCAACCTCGACGGCGGATGCGGTGGCACAGGCGAAGGCGTACCAGAAGCTCGGCGCCGACGGCATCCTTGCAATCCTCGAAGCATATTTTCCGATCTCGGACGCGCAGGTCGAATCGTATTTCCGCGCCATTGCGGACGCGGTCGAGATTCCCGTCGTGATCTACACCAACCCGCAATTCCAGCGCTCCGATCTGACGCTCGACGTGATCGAGCGGCTCGCCGCCCATCCGCGCATCGGTTACATCAAGGACGCCTCGACCAACACCGGGCGGCTGCTGTCGATCATGAACCGCTGCGGCGACAGCATCAAAGTGTTCTCGGCCTCGGCCCACATTCCGGCGGCGGTGATGCTGATCGGTGGCCTCGGCTGGATGGCGGGCCCGGCCTGCATCATCCCGCGCCAGAGCGTCGAGCTTTACAACCTCTGCCACGCCAAGCGCTGGGATGAGGCGCTGACACTGCAGCGCAAGCTGTGGCGCATCAACGAAGCCTTCGCCCGCTTCAACCTCGCGGCCTGCATCAAGGCCGGCCTTGAGATTCAAGGCTACGCCGTCGGCGACCCCGTCCCGCCGCAGGCGGCGCTGACGGCGGAGCAGCGCAAGGTGGTCGAGGCAGCGTTAAGGGATGTCAGCTAGCTGGCTTGCCAGGTCGTGCAATCATAAATCGGGCTGGATCGATGGCGCCCATGTCCGCCGTTCCGCCAAAAGCCAAAGAAGAGCGGACAATGACTTGGGTCCGCTTCGTGCCCAACAACGGACATTCGTCCAGTCACGCAGCCCTTTCAACACGACTGTCAATCTTGCCACGGAGTGCCCCAAAGTCGATCGGCTTTGTCAGAAGCGCCTCGGCGCCACCATCCAGCGCCCGGCGTTTGGTTTCTGCATCGCCATAGGCCGTGATCATGATGATCGGGACATCCGGCCGTATCGCCTTCGCTTTGGGAAGCATTTCCAGGCCGCTCATTCCCGGCATGTTGATGTCCGACAGGATCAGAATGAGCGATTGCTCACGCGCTTCGCTTATGCGCGAGAGCGCGACGTCACCAGACTGCGCAAATTCCATCGTGAACCGGCCTGCGCGGATATCGCGCCGAAACTGTTGGCGAAAAAGCGCCTCCACATCCGGTTCGTCGTCGACAACAAGAATAAGAAGGTTCACGAGCGCTCTCCCAATTGGGCGAGCTTCGCAGCGCGCCGCGGCAAGACAATCCGGAATTCGGTAAATTGGCCGGGCTGCGTATCGACCTCAATCGATCCCGCATGCTGTTTTACGATGATGTCGTAACTGAGCGAAAGACCGAGGCCTGTCCCCTCGCCCGGGGGTTTTGTGGTGAAAAACGGATCGAACATCTTTTCCTTCACCTCGGCTGGAATTCCCGTACCGTTATCGTGAATTTTGATTTCGACGCTCTCACCCAGAGTTCTGGTTAGAACGGCAAGCGTGGGTTCATAGCCGCGTCCGTTGGCTTCCAAATTCCGTTTCGTCGCCGCATAAAAACCGTTCGAGATGAGGTTAAGCAGCACGCGCGTAATCTCCTGTGGAAACATATCGACCTCGCCGGCCGCAGGATCGAAGGACTTCTCCAGCGTGACGTTGAAATCCTGCTTCTCTGCCCGTGCACCGTGGTATGCGAGATTGAGACTCTCCTCGACGACGGCATTGATATCGGTGGGCTGATGCTCCCCGGATCCCTGGCGCGAGTGCAGCAACATATTCTTGACGATCGAGTCGGCCCGTTTGCCGTGCTGCACAACCCTGTCAAGATTGTCCTGCAGCATATCCGAAATCTCGCTGATCTCGCCTCGCAACTGGGGAGCAAGGCTGGCCCTTGCAAGTGCCTCCCGCAGTTCATCGACAAGCTCGACGGAAACGGCCGAAAAATTGTTTACGAAATTGAGCGGATTCTTGATCTCGTGCGCGATGCCGGCCGTCAACTGGCCGAGCGAGGCAAGCTTCTCAGTCTGGACGAGACGGTCTTGCGTGGCCCGCAGGCCCTCCAGCGACTTCGCCAATTCGCGTGTGCGCGACTGTACCTCGTCAAAGAGGCGAGCGTTCTGGATGGCTAGTACCGATTGTGCCCCGAAGGTCTGCAATAGGTTAACCGTGCCTTGGGGGAAGTCGCCCGGCTGCTTGCGACGGACCACCAGCGCGCCGACGATCCGGTCTGCGCCTAACAGCGGGACAGCCAGCAGCGCACGGAATCCAGCGCGCCTGATGATGTCGAGGACCAACGTAGGATCCTTGCTAATGTCGGCAACCTGAACGGGCCTGCGCTGTATCGCCGCCTCACTGATCAGGGTCTCGCCCAGGCGGACGTTGCGGTCCTTTATGGCTGCGACCAACGCCTCGTCCATGCCGTAGCTGGCGCGCAATCGGAATTCCTGACGGGCATCGTCGAACGCATAGATTGTGCCGGCGTCGGTGCCCGATAGTTGGACCGCTTTCGAGATGATCGTGGACAGCACCGTTTGCAAATCAATGGTCGAGTTGACCGCCTGGCTGACCTCGCCGAGGGCGCGAAGCTCCTCAACCGACCGGGCCAGCTCGATGGTGCGCGCCTCGACTTGCTTCTCGAGCCGCACGGCCGTTTGCTCTCTCTCTATCAGCAATTCGTTCCGTTCGAGCGTGTTCTTACGCAAAACCTCGACTACTCTGCCCATCTCCGAGATCTCGTCGCTACCCCCGGTCGGTACGCTGGTCGCAAGATTGCCCTCGGCAATCGCCAGCATGCTGCGGCTAAGTGCGGTCAACCGCGAGACGATGTTGCGCCCCACATACAACCAAACTATCCCGATAGAGCTGAGTAGGCTGAGCGCTACCGCTGCGATCAGGACGGTCGAACTGAATCGCTGAACCGCGAACGCCTCATCATTAGCCTGCACGATATCGCGGTTTGCAATTGAGACGAGGCGATTCGCCGCCTGAGTGAGGTCTCGCGAGAGCGCAGCATTCTCCGTCAGGTTGCGGGTAGCCTGAGCAACGATGCCAAGCTCTTGCAACCGCAACTCGGGAATGCTGTTGATCCCCTCGACAAGTGCACGGAATTCCTCGAGCCTGCCAATCAGAAGCGGTTGCAATCTCGGATCCAGGTTGGGTGTTATCTGCCTCGTCTCACGCAGGGATTGCTGGATTCGAAACATTTGCACACGCACGCTGTCTGAATCGCTTGCTGCCGAGATCTGCTGCAACCTGTCACTTACCGACGTAATGAGAAACTGCACGCGCTGGAGTGCATGATAGGACGCCGTGGAGCGGACCAGCCCGCTGCCGGCCGCAATCCGTTCCTGGGCGCTTGTCTTGGCGTCGTCGAACGCGCGGCGCGATTGCGCGACCTCCCCCTCGACAATCTGGAGCCAGGGTGCCAGCAGGCTTTGGCTTTCATTGTGAGTACTGAGCGCGTTGCTCGAATGGCCGCGCTTCAGCGCGCTTACGATCATGCGATCCGCGACCAGCTTGTCCAGCGATTCAAGATTGGTCCGCAGACGACCAACGGCCGATCGCATTGAGCCGAGGGCATCGCTGTCGGCGCCACGGTGCTCGAGGCTTTCCAGCAGTGCGGCGAGCTCCTGCATCTCGACGCCTATCCTCTGCGAACTCTCGTTGTGATCGGCTGGCGTGGCAGCAGAGAGCAGGGCCGGCGCGGCGGAAACAATCCGTTCGACCCGTCGCGATACTTCCACTGAAGCCAGTGCGGCGGGCACGCGTCGTGCCGTGATGCGATCGAGAGCCTGGCCGATATCGCGGAAGGAGAAGATTGCAACGGTCGCACCGACGACACCCAGGCCGCTGATTCCGAGGAAGGCCAATAGCAGTCGGTTTGCTACGCCGAGCCGAGATGGCACCCATGTCCGCAGGTTCGGACTCATGAGCGCTGTTGACCGGCTAGACCTCGCCAGACCCATGTTCTCGCCTTGGCCTGAGGGTGCGAAATGCCTCCGTCACCCTCCAAATGGATACGGCAGCGCCCGCGCATTCAGGAACGCGCGTTCCGAAACGTCGCTCCAGCGAACGGCCGCGGTACGGAACTTCATGAAGCTGTCGTAGACCCGCCGCGCCAGGTCGTCCTTGCGGCTTAACTCGAATAGAACTTCGCCGGAGATCTTGCCGAACTCCAGCAAGATCGCGTCATCGACCTTGCGGATCTGGATCGCGGGATCTTTGACAAGCTCCTCGAGTGCAGTGGCGTTAGCGGCGGTGGCCTCAGCAAGGGAACGTGTGTTCTCGAGCGCGGCGGCACCCTCGATTATGCTTTTGTCGGTGCTGCCGAGGCTTTCCCAAAGTTTCTTGTTTACGGCAAGCGAGACCGCCGCCCCCGGCTCATGGAAGCCCGGATAGTAGTAGTACTTGGCCGCCTTGTGCAGGCCTAACGCCATGTCAACCCAGGGACCCACGAATTCGCTCGCGTCGATCGCGCCTGATCGAAGTGACGAAATGATCTCGCCGCCCGGCAAGGTAACCACCACGGCGCCCAGCCGGCGCAACACGTCGCCACCCAGGCCGGGCATGCGATAGCGCAGGCCCTTGAAGGCATCGATGCTTGTGAGCTCCTTGGTGAACCAGCCGCCCATCTGAGGACCGGTATTGCCGCACAGGAACGCCTTGAGGCCGAACCCGGCGCTCAGCTCGTCCCACAGCGCCTGACCACCGCCGTAGTAAACCCATGCGTTGATCTCGTCCGGGGTAAATCCAAACGGGACGTTGCAGAAATAGGCGAAGGTGGCGGACTTGCCCGCCCATGTGACTTCTGATGCGTGGTAGAGATCAGCCAGTCCGGAGGAGACGGCATCGAACGATTCCATTGCGCCGACCAGCTGACCGGCGGGGAAGACGTTGACTTGCATTCGGCCGCCCGACAGCGTCGTAATCGACTGTGCGACACGTTCGGCGCCTGACTGCAGGCCCGGCAAGCCCTTCGGCCATATGGTGACCATCTTGAGTTCGCGTGCGCCTTGGGCGATGGCAGGCGCTGGAAAGGCAGAAGCGGCTGCGACCGCAATGCTCGCGCCCGCAACGAATTGGCGGCGATCCATAGTCTCTCCTCCCGTTTTACAGGCAGCCCTATTTCCATGTAACTGGTGTAGGCGACCCAAGGACAACCGAAGCGTCCACTGGTCGGCACGTAAGATCGCGAGAAACTGAAATGGTTAATAGCATACCCAACCGCGCGGGTCTGCAATGTACTTCACACCGATAGGGTCAGGGCTCCTGCACAGGTGCGGCTGACTGCACCGGTAACGTCCTAATCGCTGAACCATCGGACAAGCTTCCGCACCCTATCGCAAATCATGACCGCGACCAGAGCTTTCTTCGCTTTCGACGTTTAAACAGCCATCTGCAGACGCTTGATTTTCAACGCGAGCCAACGATCAAGAGAATGGCTGTCCATCTCGCAACCGCGAGAGGGCTGACGAACCCACAAGGTAGCGTCGACGACACGTCCGCTTCGGGGCAAAAACGAAAGTCGGTCCTCGCATCAGTGATGTGCGCTCTGACGCCGTGAACTGACATCAAGCGTGGAGCGCATCTCGTCCGCTCAGTGCACAATAGGTGTCGGTGATCCACAGGTCACATTTAAGGCAAACTGCGGTGTGCGGATAGGACGGCCATCGGACAAACCGACTGCTGATGGTGAACGTCACCAGCTATCATCGCCAAGGATGACGAAGATGAAGACGGTGCTGATCCTCATCCACATGCTGTATTCGCACGAATGTTGCGAAGATCATCATTGCCGCCCGGTGCCGTGCAACGAGGTGATCGATCTCGGCGATGACGGCTGGCGCTGGCGAGACAGGACGTTTCCGAGATGGACGCTGCGCGCCTCGCCCGATGGTAATTGTCATGTCTGCGTCGCCAACCTCCCGGTGTGCATCTATCTGCCACCACGGGTGTAGAGGATTCCATGATCGCATCGCTGTTCTGGTGATGTGATCGGCGTCGTGATCTGGTTACTGACATTACCTCCGGGAACAGACATGCGGTTCCGGGGGTGGATAACGTCCGGCAGAATCGGGTGTGATTCTGCGCGACGCCGTGTCGCCAGCCCGCTCAAATCTGCTTTGGCCTTCAGGTTGATGTTGCAGACCGCAAACTGCTTCGCCCCGCCGGCAAGCACAGTTCGGGACCCGCGGTGCGACAAAACAACCCGACGGGCAAATCAATTCCGGTTTACGGAAATCGTGTCAAGTCAAGAATTTCCGAAAATCAAAAATATTTCCCTTTCCTTCGACCCCAAATCACCTGCACATCTATGCCCATCCCGTCCCACTCAGAGGGGCGTCGGCCATCGTCACAACGAGGGGCGGGTCGCGGTGGACGCTGACGTTGCGATTGACGGTCGCGGCTGAAGCGTACGGCGAAAGCGTGTGGTCCTGGCGCCCGTAACGGCGTCAAGTCTTTCGGGAGCCAACGCTTCCGAAGGGCGACGGTGGCAATAGAGGCCGTCTCACCGGGGAGAGCGCGTCATAAGCCGTAGAGCCACTGCGCAGGGAATGTCGGATGTTCTCCGCTGCCCTGTATGCTCGTGTGCAGCTTTCTTAGCACAATCGCACACGGGACCGCGGGTGCAGCGCGCATCCGGCATTCCCTGCGCCCTCTGTCTTCGAGGGCGGGAAGTTCAATAGCAAAACTCGGGCGCATTGTGCCGCGAGATCGCGAAATTGCGTTTGGATGGTGTAACAACATACACCGCCGTCGTCCCGGGCTTGACCCGGGACCCATACGCCGCGGCCCATCAACGAGAGCGCCACTGTTAGAGACCTTCCGCAACAACGAGCGCCGCGGCGTATGGGTCCCCCGATGCGCAATTGCGCATCTGAGCTCAAGGCCGGGACGACGATAGTGAGGCCGGGACGAAGCTGAGCAAGACAAATGCCCATTTCTCAGGCGCTTCCATAGGGTTGGCTCGCACCCTATCTATCGGCTAGAACCAGCCCAACTCTTGCGAAGAAAATCGAAGGACCAACTGATGAACATTCTTCCCGGCAATATGCGTTTTGGTGCGGGCCAGCCGGTCAAGCGTTTGGAAGACCAGAGGCTGCTTACCGGGAAGGGGCAGTTCATCGACGACAGGCCGGAGGAGGGCGCGCTGTGGCTGCACGTGCTGCGCTCGCCCCATGCCCACGCCAAAATCGTCTCGATCGACACCAAGGCCGCGGCGGAGCTGCCGGGCGTGGAAGCGATCTATACCGGCGCCGACCTGGTCAGGGACGATATCGGCACCATCCCGACGCTGGCGATCTTCAAGCGGCCGGACGGCTCGCCGATGACGGTGCCGCCGCGGCGGCTGCTGGCGCATGAAATCGTGCGCTTCGCCGGCGAGCCGGTCGCAGCTGTGGTTGCGACCTCACGGGTGCTGGCGCAGAACGCGGCGGAAGCGATCGCGGTCGATTACGAGGTGCTGCCATCGGTGGTCGATCCCGTCGAAGCGGTCAAGCCCGGCGCGCCTGTCGTGTGGCCCGAAGCGCCCGACAACATCGTCGGCGCCATGAGCTATGGCGATGCCGCCAAGGTCGAAGCGGCCTTCGCCAGCGCTGCGCATACCGTGTCGCTCGACCTGGTCAGCCAGCGGCTGATTCCATCGGCGATGGAGCCGCGCTCGACCATTGCCGAGATCGAGAAGAAATCCGGCCGGCTGATCCTGCACGTGCAATCGCAAACGCCGGGCTCGACCCGCGATCTGCTCGCCGAATCGATTTTGAAGCGGCCGAAGGAAAGCGTGCGCGTGCTGGTCGGCGATATCGGCGGCGGTTTTGGGCAGAAGACCAGCCTTTATCCGGAAGACGGCGTGGTGGCCTATGCCGCGACCAAGCTCGGCAAGAAGATCCGCTGGCGCGGCGATCGCACCGATGAATTCGTCGGCGGAACCCATGGCCGCGACCTCACCTCGACCGGCGAGTTCGCGCTCGACGCCAAGGGCCGCGTGCTGGCCTATCGCGTGCGCTCGATCGGCGGCACCGGCGCCTACAGCAGCGGCGCCGGCAACATCATCCCGCTGGTGCTCGGGCCGTTCGTGCAGACCGGCGTCTATGATCTTCCGCTGGTGCATTTCGAAGTCAAATCCGTGATGACCAACACCGCGCCGGTTGGCGCCTATCGCGGCGCGGGCCGGCCGGAAGCCGTGTTCATCGTCGAGCGGCTGATGGACGCCGCCGCGCGCCAGATCGGCATGGACCCGCGCGCCATCCGCAAGGTCAATTACATCAAGCCCGCGCAATTGCCCTACACCAACGCCGCCGGCCAGGTGTACGATTCCGGCGCGTTCGCGCACATGATGCAGCGCGCCTCCGATCTCGCCGATTGGGACGGTTTCAATGCGCGCAAGAAGGCGGCCAAGAAAAAAGGCCTGCTCTACGGCCGCGGCCTCACCAGCTACATCGAATGGACCGGCGGGCGCGCGCACACCGAAAAGGTCTCACTGCACGCGACGGCAGAAGGCCGCATCATCCTGCATTCCGGCACCATGGCGATGGGGCAGGGCCTGCAGACCACCTACACCCAGATGGTGTCGGATACGCTCGGTATTCCCATGGACAAGATCGACGTCGTGCAGGGCGACACCGATCTCGCCACCGGTTTCGGCAGCGTCGGATCGCGCTCGCTGTTCGTCGGCGGCACGGCAACGACATGATCAACAAGGCGCGCGAGAAGGCGTCGAATGTCCTGGAGACCTCGATCGACGATATCGAGTATCAGGGCGGCTTTCTCACGGTGGTCGGCACCGACAGGCGGATCAGCCTGTTCGAGATCGCCAAGAAGGAAGACGGCGCGCGGCTCAGCGTCGACAGCGAGGGCGAGGTTGACGGCCCGAGCTGGCCGAACGGCACACACATCTGCGAGGTCGAGATCGATCCCGAAACCGGCGTCAGCAAGGTGGTGCGCTACACCACGGTCGACGACGTCGGCATCGCCGTCAATCCGATGCTGGTCACCGGCCAGGTGCATGGCGGCGTCGCGCAGGGCATCGGGCAGGCGCTGTATGAAGGCGTGTCCTACAACGAGGAAGGACAATTGCTGACCGCGAGCTATCAGGATTACTGCGTGCCGCGCGCCGACGACATTCCGCCCATCGAGGTGACGCTGGATGATTCCGCGCCGTGCCGCACCAATCCCCTGGGCGCCAAAGGCTGCGGCGAATCCGGCGCCATCGGCGGCCCGCCCTGCATCACCAACGGCGTGATGGATGCCTTGAGTGAGCTCGGCATCAAGCAGCTCAACACCCCGCTGACGCCGGCCAAGGTCTGGCAGGCGATCAGGGATGCGAGGGCGGGGGCGTAACCACACCCGTCGTCATCCCCCGATGCGCGATCGCGCATCTGTGGGCATCGCGAAGCGATGAGCCCGGAATCCATCGCGCCGCACGCTCCGTCGTGAAATGGATTCCGGGTTCGCGCATCGCGCGCCCCGGAATGACGGCTACTGAGCGCGGTGCGACTCAAAGCAGCACGCCTCAAAAATCAGCACCCCTCACGGTTGCGGGATTCCGCCGAATCAAGCCCAATGATCGCAGAGCAAGAAGCAAGAACGTAATCAGACTCTCGGGGGCGATCCGATGTCGGTTGAAGGTGCGATGCGGGCACTGTCTGCTCGTGTGATCGTCGTCGGCAATGAGAAGGGCGGGTCGGGAAAATCGACCGTCGCCATGCATATCGCGATCGCCCTGATCAAGTCGGGCCAGGCGGTTGCCACCATCGATCTCGATACCAGGCAGAAAAGCCTCACCCATCACATCGAGAACCGGCGCGCCTGGGCGCGTCATGTCGGCCGCGACCTCGGCATGCCCCAGCATTTTTGCTTCCAGCAGCTCGATTATCCCTCGGCTGATGAACAGGCCGCTGGTTGCCGGGCTCTGGAGAAGACCGTCGAGACGCTCGCCGGCCGCTATGGCGTCGTCATCATCGACACCCCCGGTCACGACGATTATCTGACGCACGTCGCGCATGCGATGGCGGACACGCTGATCACGCCGCTCAACGACAGCTTCGTCGATCTCGACGTGCTCGGCACCGTCGACCCCGAAACCTTCCGCGTCACCGGCACCAGCCATTATGCCGAGATGGTGGAAGAAGCGCGCGGCAGGCGCCGCGTACGCTATCTCGGCGTCACCGACTGGATCGTGCTGCGCAACCGGCTCTCGACGCTCGGCTCGCGCAACAAGCGCCTCGTCGGCGAGAGCATCCAGCAGCTGTCACAGCGGCTGAACTTCCGCTGCATCGAGGGCCTGGCCGAACGGGTGATTTTTCGCGAATTCTATCCGCGCGGCCTTACCGCGGTCGACGACCTCGACGAGATCACGCTCGGAAGCCGCCCCACCATGTCGCACGTCACCGCGAGGCTGGAGATGCTGAAGCTGCTCACGGCAATCGGCCTCGGCAACGCCTCAACGGCCCACGAAATCGTCGGCCGGCGGCAGGAAGTGGCCTGATCGTCCTACAATCCCAACACCATCTTCGCGATAATATCGCGCTGGATCTCCGATGAGCCGCCGAAGATCGTATACGCCCGGCTGTTGAGATATTCCGGCACCACCGGCAGCATCTCCTCGGGAATTCCCGGCGCCTCGTTGAGCTTGTAGAACGGCCGCATCGGCTCGACATAGAGCCCGTCATGGCCGATCACATCGACACCCAGTCGCGTGACCGCCTGGCGGATTTCGCTGTTGCGCAGCTTGAGCAGCGAGGATACCGCGCCGGGATTTTGCCCGGTCTGCAGCGCCGACAGCACCCGCAGCTCGGTCATCTCGAGCGTGTCGATATCGACTTCGATCTCCGACATCCGCATCGAAATATCGGGATCGTCGATAGCGCGGCCGGTGGCCTCGGATTCGGCGAGGTCGGATACCGTCTTGAGCGCCTCGCGCAATTTGGCCGAGGCGATGCCGGAGCCGCGTTCGAACTCGAGCAGGTACTTGCCGTAGGTCCAGCCCTTGCCCTCCTCGCCGACTCGGTTGGCGACGGGCACACGGACGTCGTCGAAGAACACCTGGTTGACCTCGTGATCGCCGCCGATCGTGAGGATCGGCCGTGTCGTGATGCCCGGGCTCTTCATGTCGATCAGGATGAAGGAGATGCCGTCCTGCTGCCGCTCCGTCTCGTTGGTGCGCACCAGCGCAAACATGCGGTTGGCGTGATGGGCGTGCGTGGTCCAGATCTTGGTGCCGTTGATGATGTAATCGTCGCCGTCGCGCACCGCGCGCGTCTTCAGCGAGGCGAGATCGGAGCCGGAGCCGGGCTCGGAATAGCCCTGGCACCAATAATCCTCGCCGGAGCGAATCCGCGGCAGGTAAAAATTCTGCTGCTCCGGCGAGCCGAAGCCGATGATGACGGGGCCGACCATCTTGACGCCCATCACATTGACATTCGGCGCACCGGCACGGGCGCATTCGGCTTCAAAAATCCAGCGCTGCGCCGGGGTCCAGTCCGGCCCGCCATGCTCGACCGGCCATCCCGGCGCGCCCCAGCCCTTGGCGTGCAGCGCCTTCTGCCAGGCGATCCCGATATCGGGATCGGAAAAAACCGATGGGGTCAGCGACTGCGCGTGCTTCATTTCCGCCGGCAGATTCTGCGCGATGAAGTCGCGGACTTCCTGTTCGAAGGCGCGCTCCTCGGCGCTGAAGGTGAGATCCATGTGGCGCTCCCGCTAGGCTTGAATGGTTCGGCCGCCGAGGGCGGCATGACGGCGATAATGATGGGCGCTGCCGCCGAACAACGTGTCGAAGGCGAGCAGCCGCTTGAAGTAGGAGCCGATGTCGAGCTCTTCGGTGACGCCCATCGCGCCATGAAGTTGCACGGATTGTTCGGCGACGAAGCGGGCGCATTTGCCGATCTTGGCCTTGGCGCCCGAGGCGGCGCGGCCGCGCGCGATAGGTTCGGCATCGATCATCAGCGCGGCGCGCAGCGCCATCGAGCGGGCCTCGTCGCAGTTCATCGCCATGTCGGCCAGCCGATGGCGGATCACCTGATTGGCCGACAGGGGCCGGCCGAACTGTTTCCGAATCTTCGTGTATTCGAGCGTCTGATCCAGCAGCGTCTGCATGATGCCGACGGCTTCCGCGCCGAGTGCGGCCATTGCGCGGTCGACCACGGCCTCGATAACAGGCAGCGCATCGCTGCCGTCGCCGAGCACGGCGTCGGCGCTCACGTGGACGCCGCGAAGTTCGAGGTTGCATGCGCGGCCGCCGCCGAGTCGCGGGAAATCGCGCTTGGTGAGACCAGCCGCCTCCGCCGGCACCAGGAACAGGCCGAGCTCTCCCACCCCATTGTCGTCGGCGACCTGCGCCGAAACAATAATCTGCCCGGCGGCATTACCGCCGAGCACCG
The DNA here is from genome assembly GCF_018130125.1 of Bradyrhizobium sp. AUGA SZCCT0177. Classification (NCBI taxonomy): domain Bacteria; kingdom Pseudomonadati; phylum Pseudomonadota; class Alphaproteobacteria; order Hyphomicrobiales; family Nitrobacteraceae; genus Bradyrhizobium; species Bradyrhizobium sp. AUGA SZCCT0177. The sequence goes on from NZ_JAFCMA010000004.1 coordinate 264,638, forward strand.
CGGTCTTGCGGCCGTCGAGGCGCCAGCCGTTGGGCGTCTTCCAGGCCGTCGTCGATACTTCGGCAAGGTTAAACCGCGCCGCGCGTTCCGAATGCGCGAACGCCAGATACAGCGAACCGTCGGCGACCTTGGGCAACAGCGCCTGCTTCTGCGCCTCGCTGCCGCATGCACCGATCAGCCCTGCGCCAATCACCACCGTCGAGAGATAGGGTTCAGACACCAGTCCCCGACCAAAGGCTTCCATCAGGATGCCGACCTCGACCGCGCCACCGCCGAGCCCGCCATGCTCCTCGGCGATCGGCAGTGCCAGCCAGCCGAGCTCGGCGAACTGCTTCCAGATTTCGGCGCTGAAGCCGAGCGGTTCGCTCGCCATCCGGCGGCGATGCTCGGCGTTATAAGTTCCGGCCACAAAACGTTCGGCACTCTCTCGCAGCAACCGCTGCTCATCGCTCAATGTAAGGTCCATAGCTCTACTTCACCGATGCCTGCTTCCTGACGGAAGGATGAAGCCCCGCGGGGTCCACCACCATTCCGAATTCCTGAAGATTATGCGCATGGCAGAGCTGATGCAGCGCGAACGCCTGGTCGATCGCCGCGGGCTGTCCCATTACGTCGACCGAGCGGTTGACGGCCTCCTTGGTCAGCTTCAGCGCGAACGATGGCTTCGCCGCGATCTTCTGCGCCAGCGCCATCACGAACGAGGAAAGCTCCGCGCGCGGCACGACGTGGTTGACCATGCCGAGCCGGTGCGCCTCGTCCGCGCTCCAGGTATCCGCCGTGAACAGCAATTCCTTGGCCTTGCGTGGGCCGAGTTCCCAGGGATGCACGAACCATTCGACGCCGCACACGCCCATGGTGACCACGGGATCGCAGAACTCGGCATCACTGCTTGCGACGATCATGTCGCAGGCCCAGGCCAGCATCAGCCCGCCGGCGATGCATTTGCCGTGCACTTCCGCAATGGTCGGCTTCGCCAGGTTGCGCCAGCGCCGCGTGATCTGCAGATAGATCTCCTGTTCGCGGGCGAAGCGGCCATGGGCATTGGGTTCGGCAAAACCGCCCCAATTTCCGACCGGCGGAAAATCCACGCCGGCTTCATTTTTGCTGCCCGGCCGCAGATCGTGGCCGGCGGAAAAATGAGGGCCGCTTCCTGCGAGAATGATGACCTTGACCGCGTCGTCCTGCACGGCCGCATCGAAGGCGGCGTTGAGATCGTAGGTCATTTGCAGGTTCTGCGCGTTGCGCGCCTCGGGCCGGTTCATCACGATCCGCGCGATGCGCGGCTCCGGCCGCTCCACGACGATGGTTTCGAATGCGGTCATGGGCCCTCCAGGTTATTATTATGCGGCCATGTGACTATTTCAGCTGACGATAGGCAAGAGCCATCGGAACGAAAGCGGCCCGAAGTTCATTCAATCACCGCCGTCATTCCGGGATGGGCCATTAGGTCCAGCCCCGGAATAATTGTGTGAAAGCACGACATTCTGATACCGTGACACGAAATAATACCGGGAGTGTTTTATGCGCAGATTATGGACCGTGCTGGCGGCGCTGGCGACGCTGAGCCTGACCAATTGCGGCTACAACGCCATCCAGACCACCGACGAGCAGGTCAAGGCGGGTTGGTCGGAGGTGGTGAACCAGTACCAGCGGCGCGCTGATCTCGTGCCCAACCTCGTCAATTCGGTGAAGGGTTTTGCGCAGCAGGAAAAGGACGTGCTGCTCGGGGTCACCAACGCCCGCGCCAAGGTCGGCAGCATTCAGGCGACACCCGAAGTGCTGAATGATCCCGCCGCGTTCCAGAAATTCACGGCCGCCCAGGGTGAACTCTCCAGCGCGCTGTCGCGCCTGCTGGTCGTGACCGAAAACTATCCGCAGCTGAAATCCGACGCGCTGTTCAAGGATCTGATGGCGCAGCTCGAAGGCACCGAGAACCGCATTACCGTGGCGCGCAACCGCTACATCAAGGCGGTGCAGGACTACAACGTCGGTATCCGCACCTTCCCGAACAACATGACGGCGATGATGTTCGGCTACAAGGAAAAGCCGAACTTCGCGGTCGAGAACGAGAAGGAAATATCCACAGCGCCGAAGGTGGATTTCAATCCGACACCGGCCGCGCCCGCGAAGTAGCGGATCAAAGATCAATCGCAATGAATGCTGCAAGAGTTTCCATTCTTGCGCTGCTCGTGTTCTGGGCTGCTTCAGCCCTGGCCGTCGTCGCGGTGCCGCCGCTCGTCGGGCGTGTGGTCGATCAGACCGGGACGCTCACCAGCGGCGATATCGCTTCGCTTAACCAGACCATCCGAAGTTTCGAGGCGCGAAAGGGCAGCCAGATCGCAGTGCTGGTTGTGCCGACGACGGACGGCGAGGCGATCGAGCAATTCTCACTCCGGGTGGCGGAAGCCTGGAAGATCGGCCGCAAGAAGATCGACGACGGCGCAGTGCTCGTCATCGCCAAGAACGATCGTCATCTTCGCATCGAGGTCGGCTATGGCCTCGAAGGCGCGCTGACCGACGTCACCACCAAGCGCATCATCGACGAGGAGATCACGCCGAAATTCAAGTCCGGCGATTTCGCCGGCGGCGTCTCGGCCGGCCTCAACAAGATGATCCGGATCATCGATGGCGAGAAACTGCCGGAGCCGGAGCCGCCGCATTGGCAACATCAGTCAGGGCTGTTCGACGTCGACGCCATGTTCAATCCGTTTCTCCTGATCCCGGTGTTCCTGTTCGGTGGGTTGATGCGGACCATGCTCGGCCGGCTGGTCGGCGCGGGCGTCGGCGGCGGCGTGGTGACGCTGATTGCCTGGTTCCTGTTCGGCTCGCTGGCCGCAGCCATATTCGCAGGGCTGATCGCAGTGTTTTTCGTGCTGTTCAGCGACACCATTGTGTCGTCGTCGCCGGGGAGCAGTGGAAGCGGCGGTTGGTCAGGGGGCAGCAGCGGCGGCTCATGGTCCGGAGGCAGTTCGAGCAGCAGCTCGAGCGATAGCGGCGGCGGGGGTGGCAGTTTCGGCGGCGGCGGCGCGTCGGGGAGCTGGTAGATATGGGCATCAAACGCATTGGCAGGCATCTGCTCCAACACCGCTGGCGAGAGCGGCGCGACTTTCCGCCGAAGGTGCTGGCCGCGATCGAGGCGGCGATCAAGGCGGGTGAGGCCATGCATTCAGGCCAGGTCCGATTCGTGGTGGAAGGCGCGCTCGACGGCGCGCCGCTGTTCCGGAACCAGCCGGCGCGGGAACGCGCGCTGGATGTTTTCTCGCAACTGCGGATCTGGGACACCGCGCACAACAATGGCGTGCTGATCTATCTCCTGCTGGCCGACCGCGATGTCGAAATCGTCGCTGACCGCGGCATCCACGCACATGTCGGCACCGCCGGCTGGGAGAAAATCTGCGTCGAGATGGAAACGGAGTTTCGGGCGGGAAATTTCGAACGCGGCGTGATCAAGGGGATCGAGGCCGTGTCGCGGCAACTGGCGATGCATTTTCCGCCGCAGGGCGGCGATGTGAACGAGCTGCCGGACAAGCCGGTGGTGATTTAGCTCTTACCCTCCCCTGGAGGGGTCCGAGCAAGCTTCGCTTGTCTCGGACCCCTCCAGGGGAGGGTAAGACACGGGCCTTACCTACGCCTTCACCGACGGCCGTTCCGCAACCCGCGCCATCCACGCCACGATATTGGCGTTGGTCTGATCCAGCGGCTGGCCGACCGTGCCGGCGAAATCGAGCCAGCAATAGAGCAGGATGTCGGCCATCGTGAAGCGCTTGCCGCAGAGATAGTCCTTGCCGGCCATTTGTCCGTCGAGCCATTGCAGGCGGTTGGCCGCGATCATCTTCAGGCCGGGCGAGGCTTCGGGCGCGCAGAGGATGCGTTTCTCGAAAAACTTCAGACCCTCGCCGAAGCGAAAGCCATTGGCGAGATGCTCGCAGATGTTGAGATCGACGCGGCGCGTCCACATCCGGCATTCGGCGCGCTCTTCCGGCGTCGTCCCGATCATCGCAGGCGTCGGGTTCTTCTCCTCGAGATATTCGCAGATCGGGATGACTTCCGAGAGATAGCTGCCATTGTCGAGTTCAAGCGCCGGCATCTGGCCGTGCGGATTGCGCTTCAGGTGCTCGGCCTCGCGGTTTTCGCCCTTGCGCAGGTCGACCGTCTGCTTCGGCATCTCGATGCCCTTCTCCGCCATGAACAGGCGGACAATGCGCGGATTCGGTCCGACCGAGTCGTAAAGTTTCATGGTGCTCTCTCCCCATGCCTCTTGGAGGCGTCGTTGTTGCTGTTGTTGAACAGGCCGCCATAAATTTTGTCAAATGGATGGATCGCAGCCGAAGGCCGGCGAGCGTGATTTGGAATCACGTCAAGATCTGCCAGGCGGGGAGTAATTCCGGATGGCGCAATTATTCGGCAGCGTTGGCTGCCTAGCCGTCATCCAGCTTGTTGAGGTCGCGCACCGACTGCATGATCGGTTCGAAATTCGAGCGCGCATCCAAAGCGTCGAACAATTGCGCGGTGTCGGACAGCAGGTTGTGGGAACGTTGAATGGCGACCCGTACATCGTCCTGCGGCGTGTCGGAGAGGCGGCCGTGGCCGGACAGCAGGATCTTCGAGTTCAACCCCTTCAGCCGCTCCAGCGACTGGATATAGTCGGCGATGCTGCCGGAACCGAATACGCCGCCCATCACGCCGCCGGGCATCAGCGTATCGCTGGCGAACAACAGGCCCTTGTCCTGATCGAACAGCGTGATGCAGGCCGAGGTATGGCCGGGCGTGTACATCACGTTGAGGCGGAAATTGCCGAGGTCGAGCAGATTGCCTTCCTCGAGCCAGATGTCGACATTGATCGGGATATTCGGTTCGTTGAACATCTTGCGCAGCATCGAGAAATCGTCGCGCAGCATGATCTTGTTGGCGGCCAGCCGATGCGCGGCGATGAAGGCGCGGCCATTGAAATGATAGGCGGCGCCGATATGGTCGAGGTGCTCATGGCTCAGCACCACCATATCGATTTTCTCGGGCGGACAATCGACGTGTTGCAGACATTTCAGCAGATGCGGATAGTTCGATGACAGGCCGACATCGATCATGATGGTCCGCGAGCTGCCGCGCACCAGATAGGCGTTCGCCGCGCGGTTCTTGAAACGAATCTGGTACACGTCCTCGGCTGCCTCGATCAGCGTGCAGACGTCGCTTTCGAGCAGGGTCTTGAACGGGCTCGGCCTGCGCTCGCTCATGGATTGGCCGCGGCTTTGAACGTGATCGCGTTCGCGGCACGCAGCCGCTTGCTGAGCGCATCCATGATCATCAGCGCAAACGCCGGCTGCTGGCTGACCAGATAGACGAAGCGGGCGTGATTGATCCGCATCACGCGGGTGTGCGCCGCTGCGGCAATCGCGGTCGCCGAGCGGGACGAGCCGTCGATCACGGCCATCTCGCCGAAGAATTCTCCCTTGCCGAGCGTGGCGATCACGGTCTTGCTGGCGCCGTTAACCTTGGCGATCTCGACCTTGCCGTCGAGCACGACGAACAGTTCGCGCCCGGTCGAGCCTTCCTCAAAAATGACGTCATCTACATCAAACTCGTTGATGCATTTTTCGATGGTCATGGCGGCCTCCTGCCTTCTGGCTGGATGGTCAGGCCATGTTAGTCGGTAAATGAACGGGCGCAAACGGAGCTGTCGGGGATTGCCGCAGGGCAGCATGGGCGAGCGGGCGGAGTCGCCGGCCCCGCAGCCGTCGCTTTGCGGCCGCAAACAGGCCCGGATGACCTTCTAAAATTTCGGTAAGGCGGAACCCGGTAACGATTTCGCAAGCAATAAAAGTTACCAAAAGGTCAACCCATTCTGGAGAATTGAACGTGAGCGAACAGCAGTCCGAGGCCACCAGCGGTGAAACCGGTTCCGTCGGCGCCGGGCCGGCCGCTCCCGATATGTCCGCAGCCAAAGTGCCGGTGACGGCGGCGATCGAGTCCCCGATGCTGGCGCCCGACCAGCAAGAAACGTCCCCAAAGCCGGATGCGCCCAAAGTGGAAGCGCCCAGGGTCGAGGCTTCCAAGCTTGAAGCAACCAAAGTTGAACCGGCGAAGGTCGAAGCGGCCACATCTGAAGCTCCGAAAGTTGAAACGCCGCGGATTCCTGGCAAGCTGTTGATCATGTCGCCCGGCGAGCGCGCGTGGAACGGCGACGAAGCCGATGTGAAGCCTGAGGCCGTTGCAGCTGACGGCGTGTCCGGCAAGCGCCGGATGTCGGCGATGGCGGCTGTGGTGGCGCTGGCGACGGTCGCCGGTGCGCTCGGTGGCGCGCTGGCAACCGCGGGTCTTGGACAGATGATGGCCGGAAATTCCGCCGTGGCGAACAACAACAGCGCACTCGAAGCCTCGGTGGCGCGGATCGACGCCGATATCCTGGCGCTGAAGGCCAGCGTCGAGCACACCTCCAAAACCGGGGTGAGCCAGTTCAACAAGACCAGCGACCGCCTCGACAAGGTCGAGAAGGCGCAGGCCGAACCGACCGCCAAGCTCGCCAAGCTCAGCGATGCCGTCGAAAAACTCCGTGCGCAGGCTGCTGCACCCGCACCCGTCGCCGCCGCAACGCCGGCTGCCGCAAGGGACGTCACGGGAACGGTGTCGCCGCCCGCAACGGCCGCGGCGGTGCCGCTCCCCGCGCCCAAGCCCGAGATTGCACGGCTGCCGACCGTGGACGGCTGGGTGTTGCGTGACGCCGCCAATGGCAGCGCGCTGATCGAAGGCCGCCAGGGCATCTTTGAAGTCTACGCCGGCGATCCTGTCCCGGGTCTCGGCCGCATCGATGCCATCCGCAAGCAGGACGGCAAATGGGTGGTCGTGACCAGCAAGGGTCTGATCGTCGCCCGCTGATTACGCGAAATCTGAAAGACGAAGGCGCTTCACCGGGATGTGAAGCGCCTTTTTGCTTGAATAGGCCACTTCGCGCGGTGTTAGTGGGGGCATGAGCCGCGCGCTACGATTTCTTGTCATCATGCTCGCCCTGGTGTGCGGCGCATTGCCGGCGTCCGCCGCGCCACTGGAGCGTGGGACCGCGATAACGGATCCCTTGATGCTGCGCGAACTCGACGGCGGCAGGTTCGGCATCGGCCGTCTGTTGTGGCCGGAGCGGTCGGCCAATATTCCGCTCACGAGCGGCCAGCTATTCACCCTGCCGTCGATGCTCCCGGTCCGCCAGGCGATCGACGCCGAGTTCGACCGTTATATTGCGCGACACAAAAGGAGCCTGCCGAGCGAAGCCATCGGCGTCGGCGATGGCTTTGCCTTTCAACTGTTCGACCGCACCCAGCTTGATTCCGGCGACACCCGTTTCGCGCTGGCGGGCATCGTCAATCGCATGGACCGCGCTTATGTCGACGAGGCCAGCTGCGGCGACATCCGGCTGATCTATCGGCTGACGCGAATGAAAACGCCGGGGATCGACGACAGGGCAATTTTGCCCCGTCTGCCGATGACGCTGAATCTCGTGCTGAAAGCCAAGGCCGGTCATGGGATCGACCGTAACGGCAAACCCGTCACCTGTTCCGAAATCGCAAAGCGATGGCTCGCCGCAGGCGAATTTTCGCTGACCGGCGCGCCGCTCGCGGAAAAGCTGCTGGATGAAAACGGTCCGCTCGATCTGCTCGGTTATGAAAACATCGATCGCATCGAGACCAACCTTCAGATCGCGCATGCGCCGAAATCGCCCGTGCGCGATTTCCGTACCGATTACCTGTTGAAGGTGTTTCGCTATGACGCCGCGGCGCGGGAATTTCGGGAAGCGCCGATGGAGAACCAGATCGACCGCGACCGCATTCTGGCCGACGACAAGCTCGGGCGCGAATTCAAGTCATGGCTGCTGGAGCCGAAACATTTGGCAGAGTTCGATTCTGGCGCGGTCCTGATCCCGGAAAAATTCCTTGCCAATGGCGCGATTGCCGCAACGCCGGCCGGATTTGACGCTTCCGACCTGCAGCCTGAATTCGGCCTGATGCAGGGCGAGGGGGCCAAGGCGGTGTTCAGCGAAGCTGACGTCGTCACGGCGCTGAAGAAGGCCGCGGCTGGCGGTATGAAGCTGCAAAACATCCGCTCGGCTGGCGGCTTTGAGCGGCGGCTGAACGATGTCACCTGTTCCGGATGCCACCAGACGCGTGGCATCGGCGGATTTCATTTTCCCGGCGTCGACTGGATGGCGGTCAATCCTTCCAACTCGACGGTGGTGCCGGCGTCGCCGCACTTCTTCGGCGATCAGGTTCGCCGCCGCGACATCCTCACCGCAGTGCGGGATGGCAAGGCGCCGGATTATTCCCGGGGCTTTGCCAGCCGTCCGCAATTGCGCGGCAGCACGGAACTGGCGGGGACTGAATATAGCGATGGTTGGGGCGCGCATTGCTATGCTCCCAGCAATACCACGGCCAGCAACGACGCGAGCTTCCGTGCCTGGACCTGCACTGAGGGACTGGCCTGTCAGGTCAGCGGCAAGACCGCACGCATGGGCATGTGTTTTGTGAAAAGCCGGTAGCCGGCCGGCATGAGCACCGATGCGCCGTCATCGTTTAATGCTAGGATGCCGGCAATGACCTACCGAGCGAGGACCGGCGATGAGCTCTTCCGACCAGGAGAACAGGCAGCGGAATCGCGAGATCGCGGAGAACGAAGCCAAACGCGAGATCGTTAGCAACGTCCGCGTCAGCACCTGGGCGATCGCGGTCGCCGTCATTGCCGGTGTAATCGTCTTTGGCATCGTCTGGGCCTGGTTGAGCCGCTGAAACGTCAAACCGAAAGCGTTCACTTCGCGTAATGCGTCAGCCGCTTGCCGGGCAGCAGATCGTAGGCCGACTTCCAACCGGGCAGATCAGCCATACGGCCGAGCCAGGCGCTGATCGCCGGGTGGCTCACCGCGAAATCATATCCGGTCTCGTCGCTCGGATAATGCAGATAGGCCATCATGGAGATATCGGCGATGCTCGGCCGCGCGCCGATCGCGAACGCATTCTGCTGCAGATGTGTTTCCAGGATGCCGAGGAAATCGTCGAGCCGCTTGCGAAAATAGGTCAGCACCGCGGGATCGCCTGACGGGATGAACGTCCGCATGAATCGGTATGAGGCCATGTAACCGGTGAGCTTGTGGTTGTCCCAGAACAGCCAGCGCAAGACTTCGAAATGCTCCGCTTCAGTCTCGCCGCCGAATTGGCCGAACTGCCGCGCGAGTTTCAGCAGGATCGGCGCGGTCTGGGTGAGGCGGACGCCATCCTCTTCCAGCACCGGGATTTCGCCCATCTCGTTGACCGTGCGCCGCCATTCCGCTGACCGCGTGATGCCGCCGCCGAAATCGGTCCAGACCGGCTCGAAGGTCTGGCCGCACAGGGTCAGCATCAGCGCAAGCTTGTAGCTGTTTCCCGATTCCGGAAAGTAATGCAGGCGGTAACTGGGCATTTGCAGGCTCCAGGGTTCCGGAGGCTTGTGTTCACCGTCCGATACTTATACTTTGCAAAACAGAACAATTGTTCTGTTCTTAGATCAACGATGGCGAATGTCAATATGCCCCGCAAAGCCGGAGAAGTGATCACCGACCGCGAGCGCCCTTTGATGGAGGCGACACTGCGTATCATCGGCCGCAACGGACTGGATGGGGTCACGCATCGCGCGGTCGCCGCCGAGGCCGCAATGTCGGTCGGCGCGATCACCCATCACTTTGCCACGCGCGAGATTCTGGTGGACGCAGCACTTCGCTTCGCCCTGACACGCGAGGTCGGGCGGCTGCGTGCGCTGGCCCTCAGTCTGCAAAGCAAGGCATTCGACGCTGGCGCCTGGATTGACTCGTTGGTGGGCTGGTATTCCCAGGAACTCAAGACCGACGCGGAGACGCACATCGCCTGCTTTGAGGCGTTTCTGGCCGCGGCTCGGAGCGAGCGACACCGGCTTGTCGTGGCCGAGTGGTTCGATACCTGGCGGCAGAGCGCCGAGCTTGCCTTGCGCGCCGCCGGTTCGTCCGATCCCCGCGGCCACGCCGATCTGTTCGTCTCCAGCCTGATCGGCATCCTGCTGCAGCAACTGGCAACCCCGCGCCGCGGCTTCCGTCAGGAAACCAGGACTGCGCTCTCTGAGCTGGTCGGCGCTCTGGTCGCGAGGAAATAGATGCGGCGGCTGTTACGCCACCGCGCCGGACGCGCGCAGCTTCTTGATCGCGGCCTCGTCATAGCCGGCGTTGCGCAAAATCTCGTCGCTGTGTTCGCCGAGGCCGGGCGGCTTGCGCGGCTGGACCTTCTTGCTGCCGTCGACCCAGATCGGGCTGCTGATGGTCATCATGGTGTCGTTCTCGAACGGCACCAGCACTTCGTTCTCGATCATCTGTTTGTCGCCCGGAATGTCGTCGAGGATGCCGACGACGCCGAACACCAGCCCGTTGCCGTCGAGGATCTTGCGCCATTCGGCGAGGTCTTTGCCGGCAAAGATTTCGTCGAAGATCTTGATCAGTTCCAGCGAGCGCGCGTGGCGCTCCTTCCTGGTTTCAAAGCGCGGGTCGGTCACCAGATCCTCGCGCTCGAGGCAGCGCGCCAGCGTCGGCCATTGCCGGTCCTCGTTCAGCAGCGACAGGATCAGCCAGCGGCCGTCCTTGCACTGGTAGTGATTGGTCACCGCGTTCAGCGCGCGCTCGCGCGGCCGCCGCTCGCCGAACTTGGCGCCGACCAGTTTGGCCTGTGCCAGCACCGAGGCCGCCCAGACGCCGTTGGCCATCAGGTTCGAGCTGACGTGCGAGCCCTTGCCGGTCTTTTCACGCTTGAACAGCGCGGTCACGATCGCGCCGTAGAACGCCATCGCGCAGGGGTGGTCGCCCATGCCGGCGATCGATCGCGCCGGCGTGGTGTGTTCGTCGGCACGGACCAGGTCCATCAGCCCCGAGCGCGCCCAATAGGCGTTAGAGTCGAAGCCGGGCTTGTTGGCTTCCTCGCCCTTTTCGCCATAGCCGGTGAACGACGCATAGATCAGCCGGTCGTTGAGATGCGCCAGATGGTCCCAGGTGATGCCGAGCTTGGTGCGGACCTGCGGCGGCATGTTGGTGATGAAGACGTCGGCCTCGGCGACCAGTCTGTACAGCACCGCCTGCGCTTCCGGCTTCGTCAGGTCGAGCGCCAGGCTCTTCTTGTTGCGGGCTTCCAGCATCCACGCGAAATTGTGTTCGCTGTGCGGGTAGCCCGGCAAATTCGGCAAATTGCGATAGGGATCGCCGGTAACCGGCGGTTCGATCTTGATCACGTCGGCGCCGAAATCGGACAGCACGGTGGCGGCCGCGGGGGCTGCGATGAAACTCGCGCAGTCCAGAACCTTGAGGCCGTCAAAAATGCCTTTTTCCATTGTCGTGCCGCTCCCGTGACGTTTGTTGGTCTTATTCCGGTGACTGGAATTATCAATGCCGATGATCGGCCATTTGACCCATGTTGCGGGGACGATGCAACGGCACTTTCGCTTAGCTGCCTTGCCCCCGCCAGCGTGGCGAAGGCTGGCCAATTCGCCAACCGGCGCCTTCGGTCCCGGACAGCAACGCTGCGTTGCCGCCGGCGGCGGTCCCGGACAGCAACGCCGCGTTGCCGCCGGCGGCGGCGGTATTGACGGTCACCGTCTGTTCGGTGGCAAACCGCGCCAGATAATGCGGTCCGCCGGCCTTGGGGCCGGTGCCGGAAAGGCCATGGCCGCCGAACGGCTGCACGCCGACGACCGCGCCGATCATGTTGCGGTTGACGTAGATGTTGCCGACCTGGACGGCGTCGATGATGTCATCGACCGTATCGTCGATCCGGGAGTGGATGCCGAGCGTAAGTCCGTAGCCGGAACGCTCGATCGATTGCAGCACGTGGCGAAGCCGGTCGGCGCGGTAGCGCACCACGTGCAGCACCGGGCCGAACACCTCTTCCTTGAGTTGTCCGGCATCGGACAATTCGAAGATGTGCGGCGCGACGAAATTACCCTCGGGCGCGGTGCCCGCAAAGTGCACCCGCGCTTCCTGCTTCATGCGCGCGATATGAGCGTCCTGGCGCGCTTTGGCCTCGGCATCGATCACCGGGCCGATATGGGTGGCGGGATCGTTGGGATCGCCAATCCTCAGTTCACGCGCGGCGCCTGCGATCATCTCGATCATGCGGTCGGCAACGTCGTCCTGGACGAACAACAGCCGCAGCGCCGAGCAGCGCTGGCCGGCCGAGCGGAACGCCGAGGTGACGACGTCATCGGCGACCTGTTCGGGCAACGCGGTGGCATCGACGATCATCGCATTGATGCCACCGGTCTCCGCGATCAGCGGCACGATCGGGCCGTCCTTGGCCGCGAGCGTGCGGTTGATTGATCGTGCCACCTCGGTCGAGCCGGTAAAAACGACGCCTGATATGTCGGGATGCGCCACCAGCGCCGCACCGATCCGCCCGTCGCCTTGCACCAGATACAGCGCGGCAGGTGGCACGCTGGCTTCATGCAACAGCCGCACGGCTTCGGCCGCAATCAGCGGCGTCTGCTCGGCAGGTTTTGCGACGACGGCGTTGCCGGCCATCAGCGCCGCCGTGACCTGACCCATGAAGATCGCGAGCGGAAAATTCCACGGCGAGATCGCGACGAAGACGCCGCGGCCGCGCAAGGCGAGCACATTGCTCTCGCCGGTCGGACCCGGCATGGCCTTGCCGTCGATGAACTGCGCGCGTCCCTGCGCGGCATAATAGCGGCAGAAATCGACGGCTTCGCGCAACTCCGACAGTGCATCGTCCAGCGTCTTGCCCCCCTCGCGTTGCAGCAGCGCGATGAAATGTGCCGCGCGTTGTTCCAGCAGGTAGGCGGCCTTTTCCAAAATGCTTGCGCGCGTCCAGGCCGGCGTTCGGCTCCAGCCCTTGAAACCGTCGCGCGCGGCCGAGACCGCCGCGTTGGCCTCGACCGGCGTCGCATCAGCGACGCTGCCAGTTGCAGGTAAAACTTCCGCAGCGACATCCGCGACGAGTTTGTTCAGCGCCGCCCGTTCACCGAATTCCAGCCCACGCGAGTTTGTCCGTTGTGGCGAAAAGAGGTCGGCCGGCAGGCGGATGTCCGGATGCGCGGCTTTGGCGGCGACGCCAATGATTTCCATCGGACGCCACAGCAATGTGGCCATCGGCACTGTCTCGTCAGCGGCGAGCGCGACAAACGACGAATTGGCGCCATTCTCGAGCAACCGCCGTACCAGATAGGCGAGGAGATCACGGTGGCTGCCGACCGGCGCATAGGTGCGGCAGGCGATGTCGGGATGGTCTTCACTGAGCTGGGCATACAGCGCCTCGCCCATGCCATGCAGGCGCTGGAACTCGAAGCCGCTTTTATCCTTCGCCAGTTCGAGAAGGGTCGCGACGGTCAGCGCGTTGTGGGTCGCAAATTGCGGAAAGATCCGCGGCCGCAAGCCCAGCAATTGCTGCGCGCAGGCGACGTAGTTCAGGTCCGTCATCGCCTTGCGGGTGAACACGGGATAACCGTCGAGGCCGCGCTCCTGCGCGCGCTTGATCTCGGTGTCCCAATAGGCGCCTTTCACCAGCCGCACCATCGTGCGGCGGTTCAGGCTTTTCGCTAGACCATCGACATGGTCGATTACTTCGCGGGCGCGCTTCTGATAGGCTTGGATCGCCAGCCCAAAACCGTCCCAGCCAGCCAGGGATGGATCGGCGAATGCCGCCGCGATCACGTCGAGCGACAATTCCAACCGGTCGGCTTCCTCGGCGTCGACGGTGAAATTCAGATCAAAGGTCTTGGCCTGCCGCGCCAGATCGATCAGACGCGGCACCAGTTCGCTCATCACGCGTGATTGGCTGACCGCTTCGAAGCGCGGATGCAACGCCGAGAGCTTGACGGAAATACCGGGCCGGTCGGGCAGGGGACGATTGTTGGCGGCGCGGCCGATCGCATCGATCGCGCGTGCATAGGAATCAAAATAGCGCGCGGAGTCGGCGGCGGTGCGCGCGCCTTCGCCGAGCATGTCGAAGGAATAGCGCCGGTGGCGCGATGCATGCGCTTCGGCCCGCGCCAGCGCGGCCTCGATAGTCTCGCCGAGCACGAAATGGCTGCCCATCAGCCGCATCGCCTGGCGTGTCGCGGCGCGTACGGCGGGTGCGCCGAGCCGCTTGGTCAGCCGGCCGATGGTGCCCTGCGGCGTCTCGCCGGGCTGGATCACCCGCGCCGACATGCCGAGCGCCCACGCCGAGGCGTTGACCAGGAAGGCGCTGGATTTGGTCTCGTGATGCACGAAGTCGCCCTGGCCGAGCTTGTCCTCGATGAACTGGTCGGCGGTGCGCGCATCCGGCACCCGCAACAGCGCTTCCGCGAGCACCATCAGCGCGAGGCCTTCCTTGGTCGACAATGCGAACTCGCGCAGCATGTCCTCGACGCCGCCGAGCGGATCGTCATTGGCTCTGACGGCTTCGATCAGGCGCGTCGCCGTGAGGTCGATCCGCGCCTCCTGCTCGGCGCCCAGCTTGGCGGTGGCGAGCAGCCGGGCGGCGATTTTCCAATCATCGGGTGCGTAGGCCGCGTTGAAGGGCGGGAGAGGCGGTGGATGGTCCGGCATGGTGATTCCCTCGGGGGCTCATCCAATTTACCGCCGCTCCAACCGTAGTTCGATAGACAAATTCGTCATTATGCCTTAGGAAATGTGGAGAATAGCCAAAATAGCCGGATAAACGATGGACATCGACAAGATCGACCGCAAAATCCTCTCTATTCTTCAAGGAGATGGCCGTATTGCGAATGTCGAACTGGCCGAGCGGATCGGGCTGTCACCGACCTCGATCGGCGAGCGCCTGAAGCGGCTGCAGCGCGATGGCTTCGTCGAGGGTTACGGAGCCCGGCTCAATCCGCATCTCCTGGGATTGGGCTTGCTGGTGTTCGTCGAAGTGATGCTCGACAAGACCACGCCCGACGTGTTCGAGCGCTTCGCTGAAGCAGTGCAATCGGCCCCCGAAGTGCTGGAATGCCACATGGTGGCGGGCGGCTTCGATTACCTGGTGAAGGCCCGTCTCGCTGACATGACGGCCTATCGGCGCTTTCTCGGCGAGACCCTGCTGGCGCTGCCGGGGGTGCGCGAAACGCAGACCTACGCCGTCATGGAAGAGGTCAAGCGCGACGCGCCGTTGCCGGTCGGGTAGCGCAAACAAAACGACCGTGACCAAAACGCACCACGCCAAAAATAGCCGTGGCCTGTTCCACAGGTGGCGGTCTTGCAACTTGGCAGCGTGAAAGGCACGCGCTAATTCTCGGGCACCGCCGTGGTTTGGATAGCAGGGATCATGAGAGACGCCGATCG
This sequence comes from Bradyrhizobium sp. AUGA SZCCT0177, assembly GCF_018130125.1. Lineage (NCBI taxonomy): Bacteria > Pseudomonadati > Pseudomonadota > Alphaproteobacteria > Hyphomicrobiales > Nitrobacteraceae > Bradyrhizobium > Bradyrhizobium sp. AUGA SZCCT0177. Next base: position 279,939 of record NZ_JAFCMA010000004.1, read on the forward strand.
AGCGTTACGCCAGACGTTTGCCCGGCTTGCGGGCGTGCTCGGCGTTGTCGGGACGGCGTTGTCAGGCGCGCCTTCCGAAGCCGCCGAAATGAGTTCGGCGGTCGCCGACCTCTATACGTCGGTGTCGATCTATCCGCCGTCGGCGAATTCGATGACGGTCTGTTACGGCTTCGTCTGCCGGCGCCGCCAGATACTGGAGTTCACGCCGGGGGACCGCACCGCGCTGACGCAGATCATGGCCGCGGGCCGTGCGTCGGCCGTGGCCGAACGCGCGGCGGTGCAGAAGGCCGTGGTGTGGTTCGACCGCCGTATGGGACCGATCCTCGGCACCAACAAGCGCGTGGCGAAAGCGGATTTCCGCTACTTCGACGACAAGCACAATTACGATTGCTGGGACACCACCCGCAATACCACCAGCCTGTTACTGGTGCTGCGGGATTGGGGGCTGCTGAAGCATCATGCGATCGGTGATCCCCGCTATCGCGGCAATACGCTGGTGCTGCAGACACCGCACAACACCGCCGTGCTGGTCGATCGCGCAACCAAGGCCGAATGGGTCGTCGACCTCTGGCCGCGAGGCTATCTGCAGCCTCCGGACGTCATGCCGGTCGAGAAATGGGTGAAGGAAGATTGAGCGGCCGGTCGGCCCAAAGAGAGTACGAGCAACTACGGTGCTCGCTCCGCCGAACGCTCACAGTTTTTTGAGAGTTTTTTCAAGCCCGGCTCCCGGATTACTTCCGAGAGCACGCCGTTGCCGATCGCGCGGTAGCGCTAAACCTTGAGGTTTTCGGCCGAAGTCTTGCCGCGATTGGCAATCTCTTCGTATTCAACGGTCTGCCCTTCGTTAAGCGTCGAAAGCCCAGCTTTCTCAACTGCCGAAATGTGAACGAAAACGTCCTTGCCGCCGTTGCTGGGCTGGATAAATCCATAACCCTTGGTCGGGTTGAACCACTTCACCGTACCTTTAGCCATTCACGTCGTCTCCGCGGAATCAAAAAAATATCCGAGCCGCCGGTCCCCGCACATACCGGGCATGCCCGAGACTTCAGGATACGCGGGTTGTGGCGGACTGGGTAGCGCAAAACGGCACCACGGATTCCGCAAAAATCCGCCATATCGCACCGTATTTCCGCCGTTTTGCCCGTTTCGCGCTCATTTGACGCGGCGAAATCGTGGCCGGCGCCAGCCTCGTCGATGGGAGGATTGACCAGATATCCTCCCTCGCCTGGCGTGCGGGGGAGGGGTTGTTCACAAAATAGACGCGCCGAGCGGGGGCATCCGCGCCTTCATCCGCCGCTCGTTTTTGTAGTTCGCGATGAGACATCCGCATCGTCAATCGGCGCGCCATAGACCTTGATCATCCTGGTCACTTCGGCCGCCCAAATATCCTTCTTGAATTTCTCGCCGTGCGGCGGCGTCTTGATGTAGTCGGCGGAATGACAGCGGTGCAATTGTTCTGCACAAATTCGCGTTCGACGCCGGGCTTGAACGCGGCGGTCTCAACGACGTTGCGCGAATAGCCAGCCGGATTTCGGATCGGCGTCATCGGTTGCACCTCCTTCTCACATTTACATTGCGACAACAGAAAACCCCGGTCGCGCTGGGCGACCGGGGTTTCTGAACCGAACTTGTGGTTCGATTAGTAGCAGACGTTGACGGTGCGGAACACAACGCCATACGGGGTGTACACGCGGCGGCTCACGTAGCAGCCGTCGTAACCGCCACCGACGTATCCGACGTTGAAGCCGAAGCCATGGTGGTGGTGGCCGTGGTGGTGATGGCCATGGTGGTGATGGAAGTTCGGCCAGTGCACCGGCTTCGCCGAAGCGGCGGTCGGAGCCAGCGCGATGGTGCCGAGGGTGGCGGCGGCAGCGATAGCGAGAGTAACTTTACGAAGCATGGTCTTTCTCCTTGAGTGAAGCGCGGTCGACATCTTGTCTTGGCGCGGGTTGATCGTTCAGGTTTCAGTCTTACCCATCGCCCATCAGTCGTGCGTGCGAGAAAGCCGGTTCGAGAAAACCGCATTACATTGCGGACAACTACCTGAATGGCTGTTCAGATGTGAAATGGATCACAAAACGGAAAGCCGCGATGGGCTAGGCGGCTCGGTTTGCGCCGGATTTCACGTCGTTAACGGAGCGATATGTGGAACGGCGAAAAGGCATTTTCGTCATTGCGAGGAGCGAAGCGACGAAGCAATCCATTCTTTTATTGCGCAGCAAGATGGATTGCTTCGCGAAGCCTGTCATCGGGCGCGCATTCGCGCGACCCGTTGGCTCGCAATGACGTCTGAACAGCACCCACAACAGAAAACCCCGGCCGCGCTGGGCGACCGGGGTTTCTGAACCGAACGAGTGGTTCGATTAGTAGCAGACGTTGACGGTGCGGAGGACAACGCCGTACGGGGTGAACACCCGGCGGGTCACGTAGCAGCCATCATAACCGCCACCGATGAAGCCGACGCGGAAGCCGTGGCCGTGGCCCCAGTGACCGTGGTGGTGGTGATGGTGGTGATGCGGCCAAAACCCTCCCGCCGAAGCGGTGGTGGGAGCCAGCGCCATAACACCGAGGGAAGTGGCGGCGGCGAGAGCGAGAGCAACTTTACGCATGGTCTTTCTCCTTCAATGATGCGCGTTCGACATCTTGTCCTGGCGCGGGTTGATCGTTTCAGTTTCAGTCTGGGTTTCAGTTTCAGTCTGACCCATCGCCTATCAGTCGTACGCGCCAAAAAGCGGGTTCGAGAAAACTGCGTCTCGATCGGGCAGAATTTTCTGAATGCCTGTTCAGGGAGAGGTTGCGCGAATGGAATGGTAGGGTGGGCAAAGCCGGCGGGTCGCGCGAATGCGCGCCCGATGACAGGCTCCGCGTGCCCACCATCCTTGTGGCATTCGTGCAAGAGAATGGTGGGCACGGGGCAAGTGCGCCTTTGCCCACGCTACGACTTCGGCTGACGCCGCCATTATGCCGCGGCGGCGTTCTCGTCGACCAGCGCCGTCAACTCCCTCGCATCCGACACGCTGCGCACGATCATCGGCTCGTTGCGGCCGCGGATCTCGACTTCATGTTGCGGCAGCGCGTCGGCGGATAGGCCTGCGGCGGCGCGGACCTCGTCCGAGATCACCACCTCGCAGGAAAGGCTCTTGGTCATGTCCTGCAGGCGTGCGGCGACATTGACGGGATCGCCGAGCGCGGTGAACACCATATGGTCGCGGTAGCCGATGTCGCCGACGATCACCTCGCCGCCGTTGATGCCGATACCGAAACGGATCGGTTCGCGCAGATCATGTTCCAGAAACCTGTTCACCTCGTCGACATTGGCGGCGATCATGGCGGCGGCCCGCAGCGCCTGCCGGCAAGCCTCCTGCCTGTTCGTGGCAAGCCCGAACAGCGCCAGCATGCCGTCGCCGACGAACTGGTTCGGCCGGCCGCCGCTTTCGATCACCGCCTGCGACACCGCGCCGAGGAATCGATTGACGATGAAGACGGTGTCGAACGGCAGGCGTTTTTCCGCAAGCTTGGTCGAGCCGCGCATGTCCACGAACATGCTGACGAGATAACGCTCCTGGCCGATCCGCGTCGGACTGGACGACGGTGCGTCGGCCGACATGGTGTGCGGCAGGAAGAGCTGGAAGAAGGAGAGGTCGTTTGCCGGCCGCAACTGACAGGCGAGGCGGATCGACGGATCCGACGTGCCGACGCGGCCGAGCACGAAGGCCTCGCGCTGCGAGGGTTCGGGCAGGTCGTGGTGGTCGCCGATGATGCGGATACGGCAGGTGGAGCAGCGCGCGCGGCCGCCGCACACGCTGGCATGGGGCACGTTGTGGCGCAGGCTGGCCTCGAGCACGCTGAGACCCTTCGGCACCCGGATCGTTCGGCCGTTGCCATAGGACAGGTTGATCATGCCGCCACGGCGCTCGTGGATGGCACGCGCGCCTTTTGCCAGCAGGGCAATAATGAGCAGGCCCCAATAGCCGATCAGAAGATAGTTTGTGATATCGTTCAACACGGCCTTTTCAGCCGATGTCCCCATCTGGGATGGTTTGAGGTTCTCCGCCCGCCATTCGACGCTGTCGCTGTCGACGACGATGCGTCCGCCCTGATAGAGGCCGAGCATGGCAAGCGTCGGAATCAGCACCGCTGACGCCAGCAGATAGGGCGCGGCGGTCTTGTAGAACGCCTTCATGCGCAGCCACAGATACAGACCGATGCAGCCGTGCGTCCAGGAGATCACCAGAACCGCAAACAGCAGCCACATTTTGAGCGGCGGCCATGAGATCCAGTAGGCAAAGAACACCTGCGGGTAGAGTATTTCGAGACCGTACAGCGAATAGCCGAGCCGCACGCCGATCACGTGGGTGATGATCATCGCGGGAATGCTGAGGCCGAGGACAAGCTGCAGCGGCTCGATTGCTTTCCAGCGGAATTGCCGGCGCTCGTACAGCGCCCAGATGCCGAGCCCGGTGTGAATGAGGCAGGCCGCATAGAACACCAGCGTGACCGGCAGAGAATGCCAGAACAGCGTGTGCCAGTAGACGCCGCTGGCCAAGGCCTCCATCGAGATATTGCCGAGCGCGTGGTTGACGAAATGGCTGACTAGATAGGCAAACAGCACCACGCCGCTGGCCAGACGGATTTGCCGCACGCTGGTGCCGCGCAGGGCGGCTGTGATTTGTTTATGGGACAGGGAGGCCATGCGGTCCATCAGTGAAGCTGTCGGCGACAATATTGCCTTATTCGCTTGGTGAACACCCTGCAACGTGGCCCCGGCAATCACCTTTTCCGCCGCGAAACGTTGACACCCCCTCGGGAGTCGAAGAAAAAGCGCCGTGACGAACGCCCCCGACAACAGCAACAAACCGGATAGCGCCGGCCGGGCATGGCTTGCCGTGGTGGCGTTGATCGCCGCAATGACGGCGATGCGGCTGATCTATGCCGGGGTAATCGAGCTGCGCACCGACGAGGCCTATTACTGGACCTGGTCGAAGGAGAGCGCGCTGGCCTTTCTCGACCATCCGCCCGGGATTGCCTGGTTGATCCGGTTCGGCACTGCGATTTTCGGCGACACCAATCTCGGCGTGCGGTTCGGCGGCATCGTCGCGATGCTGATCACGCAGCTGCTGCTTGCCGATATCGTCCGTCGCGTCACCCGTGATTTTCGCGCCATCGTGTTCGCTCTGCTGATGCCGGAGGCCGCGCTTTACTACGGGCTGCTGATGGCGAAGGTGGCGCCCGATACGGCGATGATCCCGCTCGCGGTCGCGATGTTGTGGTCGCTGGTCCGGCTCCATGAAAGCGGCAATGCGCGCTGGTGGCTCGCCGCCGGGCTGTTCGCCGGCCTGGCGATGCTGTCGAAATTCACCGTGATCATGCTGCTGCCCGCAGTGCTGGCGTTTGCGCTGGTGCCGGACTGGCGGCGGCGCTGGCTGCTCAGTCCCTATCCGTGGGCAGCGGCGCTGATTGCATTGATCATGTTCGCGCCGGTGCTGATCTGGAACTACCAGCACGACTGGGCCTCGTTCCGCTTCCAGTTCGTGCGCGCGGTCGCGACCCATCAATGGTCACTCCGCACCGTCGGCGATTATCTCGGCCTGCAGTTCGGCCTCGTTGGCTTCGTGCTGTTGCCGGTGGTGCTGTCGGGCGTGGCGCTGACGGCGTGGCGCGGCTATCGCCATCGCGAGCCGGTCGCGATCCTGCTCTCGACTGCTGTCATCGTGCCGTTCGGCTACTTCTTCTGGAAGTCGCTGACATTGCGCGTCGGCGATACCTGGCCGATGTTTCTGTGGCCGGCCGGATTTGCCGCCACTGCCATCAACATCGCGATGCTGCCGCGCGAGGGCTGGCCGGAATGGATGATCACATCCACCGTCAAATGGGCGAGGGTCGCGGTGATATCCGGCATCGCCTTCGTCGTCGGCGTGTTCTTCTATTATGTCGCGGTCCCCTGGAACCTGATCGGCCGCGCCGATCCGGTCGGCGGCGAGGCCGGCTATGAGCAGGTGGTGGCGCGCGCCCAGGATCAGTTGCAGAGGACCGGCGCGACCTGGATCGCCACGACGGACTATCGCACCTACGCGATGCTGCGCTGGTATTTCAACGGCCGCGTGCCGGTTATTCAAATCAACGAGCGCGGCAGGTTTCAGGGCTTTAGCGATCCCGGCATGAACCTGATCCGGGATCACGCCGGCCTCTACGTCGCGCGCGAGCCGGACAACCGCCTGCCGATCTGGGATCTCACGTCAGCCAAGCGGCAGCCGCTCGAACGGGTCGAGCGCAGCTGGCGCGGCGTGGTGATGGATACCTATGCGCTGGAGAAGCTGACCGGCTGGACCCCAGAACTCTCACCGCCGCCGGACACGCCGCTGTTCCGCTGGCGCGTACTGGCCGGCAACGCACAGCCGGAGATGTCACTCCTCGCCGTCGCGCTTGCGCAAAAGGTCTTTTGCGAGATCGCCGAGTGCGGGCCGCGGCAGCGCGGTGAAGGGTAGTGGCCGCGTCACGTCGATGGCGGCGAGGCCGAGCCGCGCGGTCAGCAGTCCGTTGAGCACGCCTTCGCCGAGCCGCTGCGAAAGTTTGGCCGCGATGCCATGGCCGAGCATCTGCTGCACCAGGCTGTCGCCAATCGCCATGCCGCCGGTGACGGCGAGGTGGCCGATCACATGGCGCAGCAGGCTGAGCATGCCGAGCGTTCCCGGCCGGCCGCCATAGAGCCGCGCCAATTGCCGGATCAGCCGCATCGCGGCGACGAACACGAACAGCACGTCGATCAGCGCGCGCGGGCTGACCGCTGTCACGACCGAGACGCGTTGCGCCGCCGTGGAGACCAGCCGCCGCGCCTCCTCGTCGAGCGGCGCCATCAATTCGCGCTCGGCCAGCTTGATCATGTCGGCGCCGTCGATGATGTCGTCAGCGTGACCCACCAGCGTGGCGCGGGCGCGCGCCAGTTGCGGGTTCTGATGCGCGAGCTTCAAGAGGTCATTGACGATGGCGCGGCTGGCGGCGCGATCGTCGCTGAGCAACACTTCGGCGGCGCGCTGGTGCAGCTTCTCGATGGCGGCAAGCCTCGCCAGCCCGAACGCTTCGCGCGCGATCACAACCGTCAGCGCCAGCGCCGCGGCGACGGCAAACGCCAGCGCGACGTAACCCATTGTCTGGCTGCGCGCGAACAGATCCTCGATCAGGTTGACAACGCCGAGCCCGAGGCCGAGCAACACCAGCCCGCCGGTGGCGGTCCAGAACAGCGTGCCCCAGCGGAAGCCGGGCCTGGCCGGGACCAGCGGCCTGTCGATCGGCACCGGCAACTGCGCAGGGTCGGGCTCCGGCGTGATGTGCACCGTGCCGCGCGCGGGGCGGCTGGCATCATCCGGATCCATCACGATCACGCCGGGATCGTCGAGCTTGAACGTCGCCGGCCGCCGATGGGGCGTCTTCTCGCTCATTGCAGTTTGTCTCCGATCAGGAACTGGAGGGCGCGGTCAAGGCGGATGTGAGGCAGAGCCGGCTCTTCGATACCTTCGCGCTGCAACAGCGGCGGCCGGAAGCGCAGGAAGCGATAATCTGCCTTTTCGGAAGGCGCGCTGGAGAGGCCGCGGAACGTGCCCTTGAACAGTTCCTCGGGATCGATGGGCAGGTCACCTGGAAAGGTCGCGACCTCGGTCTCGCCGTCGAACGTATCGCCATTGGCGACTTCGCCGGATGCGGGCGTGCCGAGCAGCGAGGGCAGTTTTTCCCGGCCGCGCGCGACCATCGCCTCACGGGTGGCGCGCACCGCGGCCAGCGCGACAACGTCGATGGCGGCACCGGCATATTCGGCGCGGTCGGCCGCCTTGGCCACGGCACGGCGCAATATGGCTTCGAGCCGGTCATGGCTCGAATGATGCAAATGATCAGCCTTGGTCGCGGCAAACAGAATGCGATCGATCCGCGGCCGGAACAGATTGCTCAGAATCGTGCTGCGGCCGATCCGGAAACAATCGAGGATGCCGGCGAGCGCGGCTTCCAGGTCGTGCAGCGCCTCCGGTCCGGCGTTGAAGGCGGCGAGCGCATCGACCAGCACGATCTGGCGATCGAGCCGCGCGAAATGATCGCGGAAGAACGGCCGCACCACGACGTCCTTGTAAGCCTCGTAACGCCGCCGCATCATCGCCCACAGCGAGCCGTCAGGCGCGGTGCCGTCGATTGGCACGTCGAGCGGTGCAAAGGTCAGCGCCGGCGAGCCTGCAAGATTGCCCGGCATCAGGAAACGCCCCGGCGGCAGCAGGCTCATCGCGAAGCGCTCGTCGCGGCAGGCGCGCAAATAGTCCGTGAACAATTTGGCTGCCATGCGCGCCGCCGGTTCGTCCTCGCGGGCCTCGGCGTTCAGCGTTGCCAGATGTTCGTGCCAGGGCGTGGCGAGCTTTTCGCGCGGGCCTTCGCGTGAGAGCGCAAGGCTCTCGGCCGACCATTGCTCGAAACTCTTGTTGAGCAGCGGCAGGTCGAGCAGCCATTCGCCGGGATAGTCGACGATATCAAGCGTCAGCGTGCGGTCGGCGCCGTTCTGCCGCTGATAGTCCATCACCAGTCGTAACTCGCTGATGTCGACGGTGGAGGCCGGCCAGCGCCGCTCCTCGATCAGCGTGCGGACGTGGTTCTCGTAATCGAAGCGCGGCACCGCGTCATCAGGCTGCGGCTCGAGCCGGGCGCGGGCGATGCGCCCGGTCGCATACGCTTCGAACACCGGAAAACGGCCGCCGCGGGTGAGGCCGTGGATCAGCGCCGTGATGAACACGGTCTTGCCGGCGCGGGACAGCCCGGTGACGCCGAGCCGCACCGTCGGATGGAAGAAGCTGTCGCCGTAATCCAACAGCGCCCGCGCCGACAACCGCGCTTCCTCGACGATATCCTGAAAACTGGGGGCCATGCGTCGTGGAGGGCTCGATGAGAGGGCAATGAGACATTGGGCGGGCGATCACCCGCAAAAGTGGCGATTGGCGGGCCAAAATCAAGCTTCAGTTGCGATGGCGGCCGAGGGATCGGACAGCGCATTGACGATCCTGGGGGCACGTTTTATCGCTCCGTGACAATTTTCCGGGCGAGGCTTACGTTTCCGATCCGGGTTCAGTTGAAAACAGTAATCAAGGGGAGAACGGCCATGCAGGTGACCGGAAAAGTCGTGGTTGTCACCGGCGGCGCCAGCGGCATCGGCCGGGCGCTGTGCGAAGCCTTCCACCGTGCGGGCGCGGCCAAGGTCGTGGTCGCCGACATCAATCCGGACGGCGCGCGAACCGTCGCCACGCCGATCAATGGCGCGGCCTTCAAATGCGATGTGGGCAAGGAAAAGGATGTCCTGCACGTCATCGAGGAGACCGAGAAGCAATTCGGCCCGATAGCGTTGTTCTGTTCCAACGCCGGCATCGGCGGCGGCTTCGACCCGCTGTCCACCAACGCGGGCGGAACTTCGGATGAGCCCTGGTCGCGAAGCTGGGCCGTTCACGTCATGGCGCATGTCTATGCCGCGCGGCACCTGATCCCGCGCATGAAGGCGCGCGGCGGCGGCTATTTCCTCAACACGATTTCTGCGGCGGGACTTCTGTCGCAGGTCGGCAGCCCGGCCTATTCGACCACCAAACATGCGGCCGTGGGCTTTGCGGAAAATCTCGCGATCTCGCACAAGGCCGACGGCATCAAGGTTTCGATCCTGTGCCCGCAGGGCGTCGATACCGCGATGCTCAGGTCCATTCCAAAGGGCCCACAATCCGGCGACGGCGATCTGTCGGCGGAGCAGGTGGCGCAGGACGTGCTCGCGGGCCTAGAGCAGGAAACCTTTGCGATTTTGCCGCACCCGCAGGTGCTCGGTTACATGCGCAAGAAGACCGAGAACTACGATCGCTGGATATCAGGCATGGCGAAGATCCAGGCCAAGATGCGGGAAGCGTACGGGAAATAATTTCCAGCCGTCATGCCCGGGCTTGTCCCGGGCATCCACGTTTTTGGAGCTGCACAAGAAGGAAGTCGTGGATGGCCGGGACAAGCCCGGCCATGACGAGATGGGTGCGGCCGCGTCAATCCTTCTTCGTGTAGAGCAGCGGCACCGCCGAATCCACCATCACCTCGATCAGGCTGGCACCCTCATGCGCCAGCCCGCGCTTCAGCGCAGCACCGAGCTCCGATGCCTTGCTGACGCGCACCGCGTGACAGCCCATGCCCTCGGCGATTTTCACAAAATCGATGTCCGGCAGTTCGAGACCAGGCACGTTGCGGACCTGCATCACCTGGCTGAACGAGCGCATCGCGCCGTAGCCGGAATTGTTGATCACCACCACCGTCAGCGGCAGCTTGCGCTGGGCCGCGGTCCATAGCGCCTGGATCGAATACATCGCCGAGCCATCGCCGATCAGGCAGACGGTACGCACCTCGGGACGTCCCAGTGATATTCCAACCGCGGCGGGCAGGCTGAAGCCGAGACCGCCGCTGGCCATGGTGTAAAAACTGTCCTGCCCGCGCATCGGCATGAATTTCTGCATCGCCGGCCGGTGCGACGGCGCTTCCTCGACCAACACAGCATCCTTGGGCATGGCGTGGAACAGCGCATCCAGCAGGAATTCGGTGGGGATCGGATCGGCGGCCGTGGGTGCGGGCAGCAGGGCGCGGCCTGCCGGGATCACGCGATTGGTCTCCGGCAACAGTTCCAGCAGCATCGTCAGCGCCGGCTTCATCGTCGCGACGATACTGGTGCCTGACGGCGTCACCGCCGCCGCGGTCGGATCGTCGGTGATCTGGAAGATCGTGGTGGCGCCATCGAAGATCGCGGCGTGGCCTTCGACATGGAAGGTGAAAATTGGCGCGCCGATCACGACCACGAGGTCATGGTCGCGCAGCGCGTCGGAAACCTGTCCCGGCGAGGCGTGCAAAAAGCCCGCGAATTGCGGATGCCGCTCCGGAAACGAACAGCGCGCCGAGAACGGGCTGACCCACACCGCGGCGCGGGCTTTCTCCGCCACGCGCACCATCAGGTCAACGGCCTCCGCGCGATCGACGCTGGGGCCGACGACGAGGGCAGGGCGTTTGCTGTCGGTGAGCGCGGATACCAGCGCCTTCATCGCAGCCTGATCAGGCCCGAGCTCGCGGCTGACCTGGCGCGCTTCCACCGGCTGCGTCGGCCGCGTCCAGTCGTCGACCGGCACCGAGACGAAGGTCGGTCCGCACGGCGGCTGCATCGCGACGTAATAGGCGCGCGCGATCGCGGCCGGCACGTCCTCGGGCCGCGCCGGTTCGATGCTGTACTTCACATAAGGCTGCGGAAATTCCGTCGCCCGTTCGGCAAACAGGAACGGCAGCAGCGGCATGATCGAGCGCGCCTGCTGGCCGGCTGAAATCACGATCGGAGTCTGGTTGCGGTAGGCGTTGAAGATATTGCCGAGCGCATTGCCGACGCCGGCGGCGGAATGCAGGTTGACGAAGCCGGCGTTGCGGGTCGCCTGCGCATAGCCGTCGGCCATGCCGACCACGGAGGCTTCGTGCAGCCCCAGCACGTAATCGATGTCGTCAGGCCAGTCGCTCAGGAACGGCAATTCCGTCGAGCCGGGATTGCCGAACACTTTTTTCACGCCGAACGCGCGCAGCAGGTTGAAGGTGGCGTCCTTGACGGTGGTCGATTTGGTCTTGGAAGAATTTTGAGACAACGTCGGGCCCTCAGAAAGGGAAACCGTCATTCCGGGATGGTCCGCAGGACCAGACCCGGAATCTCGAGATTCCCCGGTGCGCAATCGCGCACCTGCGGTTCGATGCTTTGCATCGCCCCGGAATGACGTCAACCCTTCACCACGTCGCCGTACCCTTCATGGTCGGCTGGCCGTCCGAATTGGCGGTCCACAGTTCCAGGCCGGCGCCGGTGTCGTTGGCATTGACCGAGAACTCGCTGCCTTCGAACAGCGGCTGCACGCCGCGATAGCCAAGTTTCTTCGGCGCCGCGCCGCCGTGCAGTTTGGCGGCGAACTCCACGATCAGGGCCGCCTGCAGCGGACCGTGGAACACCAGGCCCGGGTAGCCCTCGACCTTGGTGACGTAGTCGCGGTCGTAATGGATGCGGTGGCCGTTGAAGGTCAGCGCCGAATAGCGGAACAGCAGCACGGGGTCGGCCATGTGGCTTTCGCGGTGCTTTGCAACGGGTGGCGGCGGGGCCGGCTTGCCGGAAGCCGCCGGCGGCGTGCTCGACATGTCGCGATAGACGATGTCCTGGCGCTCGCGGATCGCGACCCCGCGCGGGGTCGTGATCGTGTGCTCGACAGAGACAAAACATAACGCGCCGGTGCTGCCGGTCTTCATCGTCACGTCAGCGATGCGCGAGGTACGCTTGGCTTCATCGCCCACGCGCAACGCATCGAGAAATTCGAGCTCGCCGCCGGCCCACATCCGGCGCGGCAGCGGCACCGGCGGCAGGAAGCCGCCGCGGGTCGGATGGCCGTCCGGGCCCAGCTGCGACATCGGAAACACCGGCTGCGCCAGGCACCAATGCGTGGTCCAGGGCGCGGCGTCGCCGGTCCTGGGCTCACCGATCTCCTGAAACAGCGTCGCGCGCAAACCCTTGACGAGTTGCCCGGTGACGATGTCGGAGGCTTCGGTGGTTTTTCCGATCCAGCCGCGCAAATGATCGAGGTCGAGTTTTTCCGTCATGGCGATTTGGCCCGTGCAGCAGCTTTGGGGAGTTCGACGTGCTCGCCGATCGCGGGCACCGCGCCGTAACGCCTGTTCTCGCCGACGAAGATCGCAGCCGGCGCGGCGTAGCTCACCTTGCCCTTCGGCGTATCGACCTCGATGCGGCGCAGATGGGGGTGTACGGCAAGGTCGGCCATGGTGTTGACCTCGGCAAAGGCGATGTCGGCGTCCGCCAGCCGCTTCAGGAGATCGACGCGATTCATCGTGGCAAAGCTGTCGGCCACGATCTGGTCGGTGACGGCGCGGTTCCTGACGCGTTCGACCATGTTGGCCAGGCGAGGATCATTGGGCAGATCGGGTTGGTCCAGCACCTCGGCGCAGAGTTTCTTCCACTCGCGCTCGCTCTGGATCGAGATCAGGATGCCCTTGCCGTCCTTGGACTGGAATACGCCGTAGGGCGCAATGGAAGGATGCGCCAGCGCCATCCGCTTCGGCGGATTGCCGGCTTCCGAATTGATCAGCGGCACCGCCATCCAGTCGGCCATCACGTCGAACATCGAGATCCGGATATCGGCGCCCTTTCCGGTACGGCCGCGTGCGATCAGTGCCTCAAGGATCGAAGCATGCGCGGTGGCGCCGGTCGCGATATCGACGACGGAGATGCCGACCCGCGAAGGCCCTTCCGGTCCGCCGGTGATCGACGCGAGGCCGCTCTCGGCCTGGATCAAGAGATCATAGGCCTTGCGGTCGGCGTAAGGGCCGTCATCGCCATAGCCTGATATGGTGCAGCAGATCAGCGCCGGATAATCCTTGCGCAATCGCTCCAGCGAGAAGCCGAGCTTGTCCATCGAGCCGGGTTTTAGATTTTGCAACAGCACGTCGGCGCTCGCGATCAGCTCCTCCATCGCCGCACGCCCGTCCTTGGTCGCGAGATCGACGACCACGGAATTCTTGCCGCGGTTGAGCCAGACGAAATAGCTGCTCTGTCCCTTCGCCGCGGCGTCATAGCCGCGGGCAAAATCACCCTCGGGGCGTTCCACCTTGATGACATGGGCGCCGGCATCCGCCAGCCGCGAGCTGCAAAACGGCGCGGCGACCGCCTGTTCGACGGCGACGACGATCAATCCCTCTAACGGCAGCATTATGTGTTCTCAGTAGGAGCGGGGCATGCCGAGCACGTGCTCGGATACGAAGGACAGGATGAGATTGGTCGAGATCGGCGCGACCTGATAGAGCCGCGTCTCGCGGAATTTGCGCTCGACGTCGTATTCTTCGGCGAATGCAAAGCCGCCATGGGTCTGCACGCAGGCATTGGCGGCTTCCCAGGAAGCGTCGGCCGCCAGCATCTTGGCCATGTTGGCCTCGGCGCCGCAATCGAGCCCGGCTTCATATTTGCGGGTGGCTTCCTTCACCATCAGCTCAGCCGCGCGCATCTGCGCGTAAGCCTTGGCAATCGGGAACTGAACGCCCTGATTCTGGCCGATCGGACGGCCGAACACCACGCGCTCCTTGGCATAGGCGGTGGCTTTGGCGATGAACCATTTGGCGTCGCCGATGCATTCCGCGGCAATCAGGATGCGCTCGGCATTCATGCCGGAAAGAATGTAGCGGAAACCCTTGCCTTCCTCGCCGATCAGGTTTTCGGCGGGCACCCGCATGTCCGTGAAAAACACTTCCGTGGTGGCGTGGTTCATCATGGTGCGGATCGGGCGGATTTCCAGGCCGTTGCCCTTTGCCTCGCGCATATCGACGATGAACACCGACAGGCCATCGGTGCGCTTCTTGGCATCCTCCTTCGGCGTGGTGCGCGCCAAGAGGATCATGAGGTCGGAATATTCGGCGCGGCTGGTCCAGATCTTCTGGCCGTTGACGATGTAGCCGTTGTTGCCGTCGCGCTTGGCAAAGGTCTTCAGCGAGGAGGTATCGGTGCCGCTGGTGGGTTCGGTGACGCCGAAAGCCTGCAGGCGCAATTCACCGCTCGCGATCTTGGGCAGCCATTTTGCCTTCTGCTCGTCGCTGCCGTGCCGCAGCAGCGTGCCCATGGTGTACATCTGGGCGTGGCAGCCGCCGCCGTTGCAGCCGGCGCGCTGGATTTCTTCGAGGATCGCGGCTGCCGCGGACAGTTTCAGCCCGGCGCCGTTATATTCCTCGGGGATCAGCACCGAGAGATAACCCGCCTGCGTCAGCGCATCGACGAACTCGCTCGGATATTTCATTTCGCGGTCGAGCTTGCGCCAGTATTCGCCGGGGAACTGGGCGCAGAGTTTCGCGACCGCGTTGCGGATATCGGCGTACTCGTCGGGTTGTTCGTGTGCGGTCATTTGAAGTGCCGTCGTTGTGATTGGGGATGGGCTTGCAGTTGTGAAACCACCGTGAAGTCCCTATGCTCAATTGTTATAGCGTATTAACTTGCATTCCAAGATTGGCAAGCATGGATTTCCGACAGCTGAGGACGTTCAGTTGCGTGGCTGAACTCGGAAGCCTCAGCAAGGCCTCCGACACGTTGCGGGTCGCGCAGCCGGCGCTCAGCCGCCAGATCAAGCTGCTCGAACACGAGCTGCGCGCCGAGCTGTTTACCCGGAACGGCCGCGGCATGGTGCTGACCGAGGCCGGCCGTCTGCTGCTGGCGCGGACCGCCGGCATCGTCCGGCAAATCGATCAAATTCGCGACGATATCCAGTCCTCCGGCGGGCCGCCGTCCGGGCGGGTGGTGCTGGGGCTGGTTCCAACGGTGAGCTGCGTGATCTCGGCGCGGCTGGCGCGGCGCACCGTCGAAAGCTATCCGGGCATCTCGCTCTGCATCGTCGAGAGCTACAGCGGACATCTGATCGAGTGGCTGCACCGCGGCCAGATGGATCTCGCCGTGATCTACGGACCGTCGGCCGATCTGCACCTCACCGTGCAACACCTCGGCCGCGACAAGATCGTCGCCGTCGGCCCGCGCGGTTGCGGGCTGACGAAGAAGAAGCAGGTCGATATCGACTGGCTGCTGCGGCAGCGGCTGGTGTTGCCCAGTCATTCGCACGGGCTCCGGACGCTGATCGAGCATGCGGCGGCAAAGAAGAAACTGAAGCTCGATGTCCAGGTCGAGGCGGACTCGTTTCGCGTCCTGACCAGCCTGGTCGAGGAGGGGCTCGGATATGCGCTGCTGCCGCCGTCCTCGCTGCGCGCGGAAGTCGCCGATGGCCGGCTGGAAGTCGCCACGATTGCAAAACCGGCGCCGATGCGCGAACTCACCATTGCGTCCCCTATCGAGCATCCCGGTTCGACCGCCATCACGCTCGTCACTGATCTGCTCCGCAAGGAGGTCGACGCCTGCCGCAAGGAAGGCCTCTGGGATATCCAGGTCGCTTGAAGCGCTAAAGTCCACTAGTAACCGAGAAGGCAGTGCGCTCCCTCTCCCGCTTGCGGGGGAGGGCTGGGGTGGGGGTCTATCCACACGACGCAATCCCCCGTCACGCCCTACGTAACCGCAAACCCCAGATTTTCCCGGAAGCGGTTTTTCAGGAACACGCCGTCGCGCGGCGGCAGCGCGCGATCGACATGGCCGGTAGCGATACGAATCCGCGCCAGCCGCGGCCCTTGATCGATGCGCTGCAGCGTGGGCCGATAATCATTGATGCCCTTGATATCCGTGATCTCGGTGACCGAGCGAAAGCCTGCGCCGGTCGCGATCACGTCGAGCTGGGCGCCGAGCCCGGAATGGCTGACCTGCATGCCGGTCTCGCCGAAATGGCCGTTGTCGAGAATGACGATGGTCAGATTGCCCGGAATCTTGGTCGCGATCGTCAGCAGGCTGCCGATGCCCATCAACTGCTCGCCGTCGCCGGTGATCACGGCGACCGGCCGCTTCGGCTGCGCCAGCGCGAGTCCGAGGCCGACCATGCCGGCGCCGCCCATCGCGCCCCACAGATAGAAATTACCGGGATGCTCGCCGGCATCGAACACGTCATAGGAGGCCGAGCCGAGCCCGGTCACCACAAGCAGATCCTTGCGGTCGGCGAGCAGCGCCTTGACGGCCTCGCGGCGACCAAGCGTGAAATTCTGGACCATCACTTCGTCTCCGTCCACTTTTTGCGGCCGAGCATGCGCTGCGAGATCAGCACCGCGATCTGCTGGTCGCCCTCGAACGCCAGCGAACAGGCCGCCGAAATCATCTCTTCCGCGTCCTCGGGACGATCGAGCCGGAACACGGTGACGCCCATGATCTCAAACGCCTGCTGCGTCGCTTTGCCCATCGGGATTTGCCACGGATTGAACTCCGCCCATTCGCCGCGCATCGTCACCAGCGTCAGGAACGGCAGGCGGCAGCTTGCGGCGAGCGAGAACATGTTGACGCAATTGCCGACGCCGCTCGACTGCATCAACAGCACCGAGCGGTCACCGCCGAGCCAGGCGCCGGCGGATAGCGCGACGCCTTCCTCTTCGGTGGTCAAGACGGTGGTCTGGATCGCGGGATCGGCGTGCGACAGCTCGATCAGCCGGGAGTGGCCGGCATCGGGAACATAGGAGATTTGCGAGACGCCATGCGCTTTCAGCGTCTTGTAGATCTGGAGTGGCCAGCTTTGGCCGGCCTGGGTATCGTCTTTGGCGTCATCCCTGACAGCAGCATCGTTCATGGCAGCCTCGGTTCGGGGTCACGTCTCCTGCGTGACCACGCCCAAGGTCTAGCCGAAAATACCGCAGCGCGGCCTTCTCATCTGGTTCAAGCTGCCATGCCGCGATGTTATAGGGGCGCCAGTAAAGCCTTTGGCGTTGATAGCCTGAGGCGAATTGAGCTCGCTCAAGAAATTCTGACCGGCAGCGATTCGATGCCGCGCACAAAACTGGAATAGACCCGCTTCGGCTCGCCGACCACCTCGATACGGTCAAAACGCTTCAGCATTTCCTGCCACACGATTTTCAGCTGCAGCTCGGCCAGCCGCATGCCGACGCAGCGGTGGATGCCGAAGCCGAACGAAAGGTGGGTACGCGGCCGGGCGCGGTCGATGATGAATTCGTCGGGCTTCTCGATACCCTCTTCGTCGCGGTTGCCGGAGACGTACCACATCACGACGCGGTCACCCTTTGCGATCTTCTTGCCGCCGATTTCGGTATCGACCAGCGCGGTGCGCCGCATATGCGCCAGCGGCGTCTGCCAGCGGATTACTTCCGGCACCATGCTGTCGATCAATGCCGGATTGTCGCGCAGCTTCTGATACTGCTCGGGATGCTCGTTCAGCGCCAGCACCGAGCCGCTCATGGTGTTGCGGGTGGTGTCGTTGCCGCCGACGATCAAGAGGATGATGTTGCCCATCAGATTGTCGGGGTCCATGTGCCGCGTCGCTTCGCTATGGGCCATCATGGAGAGCAGATCGTTGCGCGGCTCGCTGTTGACGCGCTCATTCCAGAGCTTTGAGAAATAGGCGTAGCATTCGTCCATTTCCTGGCGTCGCTGTTCCGGCGATTCCACGACGCCGCTTTTGGGCAGCGCGGTCGAGACGTCGGACCACCGCGTCAGCTTGCGCCGCTCTTCCCAGGGGAAGTCGAACAGGGTTGCCAGCATCTGCGTCGTCAGTTCGATCGAGACGCGGTCGACGAAGTTGAAGGTCTCGTTGCGCGGCAGATTATCGAGCACCTTGCAGGCGCGCTCGCGGATCAGTTTTGCGAGTTCGTCCAGATGCGTCGGCGTGAACATCGGCGACACCGTCTTGCGCTGCGCCGAGTGCCGCGGCTGATCCATCGCGATGAAGCTCGGATAATCATAGCCGGGCGGCACGTCACGGATCGAGATGCCGCCGAGGGTGGAGTCCGAGGAGAACATGCCGTGGTTGGTGTCGACATGCATGATGTCGTTGTATTTGGTCACCGACCAGTACGGCTCGATCGGCGCGTTAGTGCAGTAATGCACCGGCTCTTCCTTGCGCAGCCGCTCGAACCACGGCCACAACGTATCGTTCTGGAACAGCTTTGGCGCACCCGGGTGAAATTCGCTGAGCGGCGTCGAATAGGCCTCCTCGCGCGCGGCGCGCAGGAGCTCTTGTCTGTCGCCTCGGATCGCGGTCAGGACGTTCATCGTCAGTCATCCCTGGGTGCAAGGAAACGCAATAGGAAATGTATTAGACTATAACTTGCAGACGCTCGATGCGCAAAGCCCGTGCCGATTTGGGCGGAACTGCTGGCCTAGCCGACGATACGGGCGGGCAGGGTCTCGTAACCCTTGACAAAGCTTGAATAAACCCGCTTCGGCTCATCCATCACCTCGATCTTGTCGAAGCGCTTGAGAATCTCTTCCCAGATAATCTTCAATTGCAGTTCCGCCAGCCGCAGGCCTACGCAGCGGTGGATACCGAAGCCGAAGGAGATGTGGGTACGGGGCCGGGCGCGGTCGATGATGAACTCGTAGGGGCGATCGATCACCTCTTCGTCGCGGTTGCCCGAGACGTACCACATCACGACCTTGTCACCCTTCTTGATCTGCTTGCCGCGGAACTCGATATCCTCGAGCGCTGTGCGCCGCATATGCGCCAGCGGCGTCTGCCAGCGGATCACCTCGGGAACGAAGCTGTCGATCAGCGCGGGATTGTCGCGCAACTTCCTGTACTGGTCGGGGTTCTTACTCAGCGCATAGATGCTGCCCGACAGCGTGTTGCGGGTGGTGTCATTACCGCCGACGATCAAGAGGATCAGATTGCCGAGGAAATTCTTCGGGTCCATGTCGCGCGTGGCTTCGCTGTGCGCCATCATCGACAGCAGGTCGCTCTTCGGCGGCTGGTTGATCCGGTCCTTCCAGAGCGTGGCGAAGTAGGTCGCGCATTCCAGAAGTTCGGCCTGCCGCGCCTCTTCGGTGGCGACGAGGCCGCCGGGCCCGGGTATCGTCGTCGCAATGTCGGACCAGCGCGTCAGCTTGCGGCGGTCCTCCCAGGGGAAGTCGAACAGCACCGCGAGCATCTGCGTGGTGAGCTCGATCGAGACCCGGTCGACCCAGTCGAACACTTCGCCTCGCGGCAGATTGTCGAGGCATTCGGCCGACCGCTTGCGGATGTTGATCGCAAGCTGGTCGAGATGGGTTGGCGTGAACATCGGTGCCACGGTCTTGCGCTGTGCCGAGTGGCGCGGCTGGTCCATGGCGATGAAGCTTTCGCGGCGCAGATCGGTTGCGACGTCGCGGATGGTGATGCCGCCGAGATAGGCCGCCGACGAGAACACCGCGTGGTTGGTCTCGATGTCCATGATGTCGTTGTATTTGGTGATCGACCAATACGGCCCGAACATGCTGTCCTTGCAGTAATGCACCGGCGCTTCGCGGCGCAGCCGGTCGAAATACGGCCAGAACGTATCGGTCTTGAACAGTTCGGGATCGCCGGGGTCGAACTCGGCCAGCGGCAGCGAATAAGCGCGCTCGCGTGCGGCCTTTTGCCGGGAGTCCAGTTCAATGGAATCCTGGGTGAGTTCGATGGTTCCCTGCATGGAGCGGCTCCCTGATTGTTCTCCGCGCGTCGGGATTCGCCCGGTGGCGGTATTTTGGACCGATTACAGCCGTTCGTACGTGCCGGAGCAAGGGACAGTTTTGATGCTCCGGCCGCATTGAACTTTACACCCGGTCGGGGCCGATACGGAGCCGTATCATTCCCCGTGACAAGCGCGCCTGCAGGGGTTAAGGCTTATCCCAATAACGATATTTCGCCGGAGGTCGCCCGACCATGATTCCCAATGCGTACCGGATGTTCAATTTCGACCTCGGTGAAACCGCGGATGCCATTCGCGAGACCGTGTTTGCCTTTTCGAGCAAGGAGATCGCGCCGCGCGCGGCCGAAATCGACAAGAGCAACCAGTTTCCAAGGGATCTCTGGCCCAAGATCGGCGCGCTCGGCCTGCACGGCATTACCGTCGAGGAGGAATATGGCGGCACCGGGCTCGGCTATCTCGAGCACTGCATCGCGGTCGAGGAAATGTCGCGGGCATCAGCGGCGGTCGGTCTTTCGTACGGCGCGCATTCCAACCTCTGCGTCAACCAGATCCGCCGCAACGGCAACGACGCGCAGAAGCGCAAATATCTGCCGAAACTGATCTCGGGCGAACATGTCGGATCATTGGCGATGTCGGAGCCGGATTCCGGCTCCGACGTGGTGTCGATGAAGACGCGGGCGGACAAGAAGGGCGACCGCTTCGTCCTGACCGGCAGCAAGATGTGGATCACCAACGGCCCGGTCGCCGACACGCTGGTGGTCTATGCACGAACCGACGCCAATGCCGGCCCGCGCGGCATCACGGCGTTCATCATCGAAAAGGGCATGAAGGGATTTTCCACCGCGCAAAAGCTCGACAAGCTCGGCATGCGCGGCTCCGATACCTGCGAACTGGTGTTCGACAATTGCGAAGTCCCGGAAGAGAACGTGCTCAGCGAAGTCGGCCGCGGCGTCAACGTCCTGATGTCCGGCCTCGATTATGAACGCGCGGTGCTGGCCGCGGGTCCCATCGGCATCATGCAGGCCTGCATGGACGTGGTGCTGCCTTACGTGCATGAGCGCAAGCAGTTCGGCCAGCCGATCGGCACCTTCCAGCTGGTGCAGGGCAAGATCGCCGACATGTACACCACGATGAACGCCTCGCGCGCTTATGTGTATGCGGTGGCGAAAGCCTGCGACCGCGGCGAGACCACGCGCGAGGACGCGGCCGGCGCCATCCTCTATGCCGCCGAGAAGGCGACGCAATGCGCGCTCGACGCCATCCAGCTGCTCGGCGGCAATGGCTACATCAACGACTATCCGACCGGCAGGCTGTTGCGCGACGCCAAACTCTACGAAATCGGCGCCGGAACCAGCGAAATCCGGCGCATGCTGATCGGGCGGGAGCTGTTCGACAAGTCAGCGTAAGTGAACCGGATCACACTCCAGCCGACAAATTGGTGTAAACCCGACTTGTTGCCCGCTGCCTTGGAGTTGACCCGTGAACCAGATGAGTTGGACCCCGCTCGGGCCGCCATCGCTACCGCCGCTGCCGAAACCGCCGCCGATGCCAGTGGGGTTTTCCGGCAAGCGTGATGAATTCTTTCACCTGGTGAAGCGCGGCGCCGGGCTGGAATTGGTGACGCTGGGCTTCTACCGCTTCTGGCTCACCACCGACATCCGACGCCATCTCTGGAGCAATACCCAGATCGACGGCGATGGCGCCGAATATACCGGCCGGGGCCGGGAATTGTTGATCGGGTTCCTGGTTGCACTCGCGATCCTGGTGCCGATCTATCTGGCCTACTTTCTCGCCGGCCTCGAAGCCGAGCATTACAAGGCGTTCGCCAGCATTCCCCTGGTCGCTTTCTTCTATCTGTTCGGGCAGTTTGCGATCTTTCGCGCCCGCCGCTATCGCCTGACGCGCACGGTGTGGCGCGGCGTGCGATTCTGGATGAGTGGCTCGGGCTGGATTTATGCCTTGCAGGCGTCGCTGTGGGGCCTGCTGTCGATGGTGACCTTCGGCTTGTCGCTGCCATGGCGCACGGCGGCGCTCGAGCGCTACAAGATGCGCCATTCATACTATGGCGATCTGCAGGGGAAGTTCGAGGGAAGCGGCTGGGAATTCTTCAAGCGCGGCTGGTGGCTGTGGTTGCTCGCACCGATGGCGTTCCTGATGCCGCTGTTCGCACCCTTCATCTACGGCGCGTTCAAGGCGGTCGAATGGCGCTGGTGGCTGTCCGGCATCCGGATCGGCGGCGTGCGGCTAGAATCGGAATTGCCGCGCAGCCGGCTGATCGGCCTGTACTGGAAGGTGGTCGGCTGGATCGTCCTGCTCGGGTTCGTTTTCACGGTCTACCTCGCAGCTGCCGCGGCGCTGGTCGCCAGCATGAACGGCGAGGGATTCGGCGAGTTCTTCAAGTCGCAGGAATCTTCTCAGAGCATCCTGTTGCTGGTGCTCGCTGGCATCGGCTACCTGGTGTTCGCACTGGCGCTCAACGTCGTGATCCGCGTCTATCTGATGCGCGATCTCTGGGTGCGGGTGTTGGAATCGATCAACATCCACGGCATCGAAGCGGCTGCCAATGTTTCGGCAAGGGGTGAACTGGCCAATGCGCTTGGTGAAGGTTTTGCTGATGGCCTTGATGTCGCGGGCTTCTAGCTGATGACCGGTACCATCACGGATAGCGACGCTCCCGGTACCCCGAAATCGCCATCGGGCGGTTCGGCGATCTATTTCGACGGCAAGTCGAACCAGCGGCGCGCGGTCACGCTGCATTTTGCCGACCGGCTGGAAATCCGCGACGGTGAAACGAGCCTTGCGGCATGGGCCTATGCCGATATCCGCCGCGCCGACGGTCCCTCCGGCATGCTGCGCCTCAGTGCTCTGACGGCACCGGCGCTGGCGCGCCTGGAGATTCGCGATGCCGCGGTCGCGGCCGACCTAGTCTCGCGTTGTGCAACTCTGGATGAGAACACGCCGGGCCGCCGCGGCGTCGCCGCGATCGTCGGCTGGTCGCTCGCCGCCACGGTTTCGATCATCGCGGTGGTATTGTTCGGTGTCCCGCTCGCCGCCGATCGTTTGGCGCCGCTGGTGCCGGAGGCCTTTGAACGGCGGCTCGGCGAAGCGGCCGAAAGTCAGGTCAAGACGATCTTCGACGCCAAGGTCTGCGACAATGCGGCCGGGCAAAAAGCCTTCGTCAAGCTGATGACTGCGATACGTGAATCGGCCGGGATGGATACTTCGGTACAGTCCAGCGTGCTGTCGTCGTCGGTGCCCAATGCCTTCGCGCTGCCGGGCGGCAGGGTTTACATGTTCAACGGATTGCTGGCGAAGGCCGAGAACGCCGACGAGATCGCAGGCGTGCTGGCGCACGAACTCGGCCACCACAAGCATCGCGACAACATGCGGGGATTGATCCGCGACGGCGGCACAGCGTTTCTGGTCGGGTTGCTGTTCGGCGACATCACGGGCTCCAGCGCCCTGATCTTTGCATCAAAGACGCTGGTCACCTCGTCGCATTCGCGCGAGGCCGAGCAGGATGCCGACGGCTTCTCGATCGACGTCATGCACCGGCTGGGCCGGCCGACCAAGCCGATGGGCGAGTTGCTCGTCCGTGTCACCGGCAAGGGAGGCAAGGGCCTCTCCATCATCTCCAGCCATCCGATGAGCGAGGATCGGCTGGCGCGGATGACCCGGGAAGACCGGCCGGCCAGCAAGCCGCCGCTGCTGACGTCGGAGGAATGGCGAGCGCTGAAATCGATCTGCGATTCCGATGGCAAGATCTGACGGCTAATTCGGCGGGGCTGGTTATCTTCGTGCGCTTTTCCGCGACCTTGGCGCGGCCACCGGCGCGGGCAGGGCATTGGTCGGCTTCAAATCCCACACCGCCTGCATCGCCGAGAAGGCGTGCGAAATCACCGGTTCGTGCCGCCGCGATGTCAGGCAGGCAAAGCTGAGGTCGCAGGTCACCGTCACCTTGTCGGCGATCACGAAGTTCCGCTTGCGGGTGATGCGATCGAGGGTGCAGTCGCGCGCGAGGCTGAGGCAGATGCCGGATTCGACGAAGTCGATCATGGCCTCTTCCTGATCGGCATAGGCCACCCGCTTCGGCAGCGAGCCCATCGGGCGGAAGATATTGTCGAGCAAGCGCCGATGCGCCGAGTGCGGCGGCGTCGCGAGCCACGGCAGGCCGATCAGGTCGGGCCAGTCCTTGCCGATCACCCGGTCGCTCCATTCCGCTGGGGCAATCACCCGGTACGGGTAGCTCATCAGCGGCGCGAGCTGGTACTTTCCGTCGTCGATGTGGCGCTCGGAGAAGCTCGGGAACGGCAGGGATTCCGGCGGCGTGGCGTCGACATAATATCCGACGTCGAGGTCGCCCCTGCCGATCTGCGCCAGCACGTCGTCGCTCATGCCGTAGCGCAGGAAGACTTCGGTCTGTTTCAAGGAAGTGGCGAGGCTCCGCACGAAAGGTCCAAGCCGGATGAACTCGGGATCCAGGATCGTGCCGACCCGAAGCGATCCCCGTACCGACTCGCGCAGGGAATCCGCCATCGTCTTGAAATCCGACGAGGCCGATATCGCCTTGTGCGCCAGCGGCAGCAGGGCGGCGCCGGCTTCGGTCAGGGTAAAGCCGCCCGGTGTTCGGTTGAAAAGCAGCAGGCCGGTACTTTCCTCCAGCCCTTTTAGCTGCAAACTGACGGCCGGCTGGGTCAGGTTCAGCAAACTGGCCGCGCGCGACACAACGCCCTCGCGCGCCACGGTAATGAAGCAGCGCAGGGCCTGGGTACGGGGGAGGTCATTCATTTGAAAAGCTTATACACGATTTCCTTTAACTCATTAGACAAGATTTGCTCCCGCAAGTCACAAGTTTTCGTAGGCAAAACCCAGCGTTGTCGCTGGCCGGAACTCAGATCACGGCGCTTGCCGGCAATTGGGGAGGACGCGACGGAGAAATTCGCTGACATGATGTGGTGGCCCTGGTCGCGCCGTTTTGCCGGGCTGGCCCGAATCGGCGCGGTAGCCGTAATAGCTGCCCTCATGGCCGGCGTAGTTTCGCCGGCGTCGGCCGACAACTATCCCGAGCGGCCGGTTCAGCTGGTGGTGCCCGCCGGGCCCGGAAGCAGCACCGACACCATCATGCGGTCGCTGGCCCAGGTCGCAGCGCCGATGCTCGGCCAGCCGATCGTGATCCTGAACAAGCCCGGCGCCAGCGGCACCATCGGCGTCGGCTTTGTGACGAAGTCCGAGCCGGACGGCTACACCATCGGCGGGGTGCCGAGCGGCGCCATCACCATGGCCCCGCATGTTGCGGCGCAAAGCTTCCAGCAGGCCGACTACCGCATTGTCGCGATGATCACGCAGGCCGCCGGCGTGCTCTGCGTCTACCCGGATTTTCCGGCGAAGAACGCAGGCGAGTTCCTCGCCGAGCTAAAGAACAACCCCGACAAATACACCTATGGTTCGGACGGCGTCGGCGCCTTCGTGCAGTTTTCGACCGCACGGATTTTTCAACCCGAGGGCATCCGCCAGCGGATCATCCCCTTTACCGGCGCCGACCAGACGGTAACGGCCTTCCTTGCGCGCACCATCGACATTTATGGCGGCGCCATCGCCTCGATCGCGCAATTTGTCGCCGAAGGAAAAGCAAAGTGCCTGCTGCTGACCACGGCGCGGCGCTTTCCGACGCTGCCCGACGTCGAAAGCCTTGATGACGTCAAGATGGCGCCATCCCAGACATTGCTGTGGCGCGCGGTCATCGCGCCACGCGACATCCCTCAGGATCGCTTTGAAAAACTGCGCGACGTTCTGACCCGGGCGGCGCAAAGCCCCGAATTCAAGGCGATGGCGGCCAAACGCGGCGAGGAGGTCTGGGTGATCAGCGCCGAAGACGCCGCCAAATACGCGCAAAGCGAATTCGTCCAGATGGAGCAGCTCGCCAGAGAACTCCGTCTGAAACCGAACTGATGGGAGCGACGCGATGCCGACCGTCAAAGCCGGTGACGGGACACCGTTGCACTACGCGGTTCACGACTACACCGACCGCTGGCGCAAGGCCGAGACCATCATCCTGATCCACGGCTTCGCCCGCTCGGGCGAGTTCTGGTTCAACATGGTGCCGTATCTGGCGCGGTTCTACCGGGTGATCTGTCCGGACTTGCGCGGGCTCGGACAATCGTCGCCGCTGAACGATCCGGCGCACGCGCTCTCGCTGGCCGCCTATGTCGGGGACATCGAGGCGGTGGCCGATCACGCGGGCGCACCGAATTTTCACCTGGTCGGGGAGGCGATCGGCGGCGCGATCACGCTGATTTTCGCCGCCGAGCGGCCGCAGCGCCTGCGTACGCTGTCGGTGCTGGCGCCGGCGGTGTGGGCCAATGACTGGATCCGCAACGCCTATGCGGTCGGCTTTCCGAGTTGGGTCGAGGCCATCAGGGCGCTCGGCGTCGAGGGCTGGGTGCGCAAGTCGAACACGCTGGCGCGGTTTCCCGCCGGTTTCGATCCGGCCTTCATGGATTGGTACGCCAGGGAAGTAGGGAAGGCCGACATCGATGTCGTCGCTGCGATGGTCGAGTTCGCCGGCTCCGTCGACGCCAGGCCTTACCTGCAAAAGGTCGAGGCTCCGACGCTCGCGCTCTATCCGACCGGCAGCAACATCTCGTCCGCCGATCAGGAAGCCGCGCTGCGCGACAACATCGCCTCCGTGCGCGTGACGCATCTCGATACGCCTTACGCGATGCTG
The DNA here is from genome assembly GCF_018130125.1 of Bradyrhizobium sp. AUGA SZCCT0177. Taxonomy (NCBI): domain Bacteria; kingdom Pseudomonadati; phylum Pseudomonadota; class Alphaproteobacteria; order Hyphomicrobiales; family Nitrobacteraceae; genus Bradyrhizobium; species Bradyrhizobium sp. AUGA SZCCT0177. Next base: position 306,742 of record NZ_JAFCMA010000004.1, read on the forward strand.
GGAATGCTGCAGCCGCGGGCCTGCGCCGAACAGATCCTGAATTTCGTAGGCGCCCATGACGGGCTCGTTTGCCGCGAATAGCCGTTTCGCCAATCATGAATCCGAGCGGTCGGCTGCTGTCCGCCTGGGTGCCTATTCCTGACCCAATTCGGACACCGCATCAGGTACGAAGGGTGCCAGAAGCAGACGTTAGCCGAGTAGTCCGGTCACTCAATCCGTCGTACAATATGTTGTCGGTTAGGGTGCGAACCATGGTGCAGGATCGGCCAATTCGGGTCGAGCGCAGGTTGTCGGCCATAATGGCCGCCGACGTGGCTGGCTATTCGCGGCTCATGCACAATGATGAAGAAGCTACGCATGCCAAAGTTGCGGCACTTTTGATTGACGCTGTCACCCCCGCAATTGCCGAACGCGGGGGCCGGATCGTGAAGAACACGGGCGACGGGTTCTTGGCAGAGTTTCCGAGCGCGGTCGAAGCGGTTCGCGCTGCTGTCCAGTTCCAGGCCCGCATCAGGGAGCTTACAGTCGATGACTCGGAAGATAGCCGCATTATGTTTCGTGTGGGCATCAACGTCGGAGACGTAATCATCGAACCTCACGACGTTTTTGGAGACGGCGTCAATATCGCGGCTCGACTCGAAAGCATCGCAGAGGCCGGTGGGATCTGGATCTCATCGTCCGCCTACGATCATGTCCAGGGCAAAATTCAGGCTGAGTTCGTCGATATGGGTGAACAAAGCCTCAAAAACATCGAACGCCCGGTTCGCGCTTTTAGAGTTCTCGACGTTGCGATGCCGCGAAAACCCGCGCTTCCACGTCGGGACAAGTCCTCGATTGCGGTGCTGCCTTTCCAGAACCTTTGTGCGGACGCTGAGCAGGAGTACCTGGCTGACGGCATCGTGGAGGACATCACGATGGCGTTGTCGCTCTTTCGTTGGCTGTTTGTGATCGCGCGAAACTCAAGCTTCACGTACAGAGGCCGGACAGTTGACGTAAGGCAAGTTGGTCGCGAGCTTGGCGTACGCTATGTCCTTGTCGGTAGCGTGCGCAAAGCTGGAAACCGTATACGTATCGCAGGACAACTTATAGACACCGAAACCAGAGCGCACCTGTGGGCCGGCCGTTTCGAGGGTCCGCCCGAAGATATGTTTGACCTTCAGGACCGCGTGACAGAGGGCGTTGTGGGCGCAATCGCCTCCAAATTACAGATTGAGGAGATCAAGCGAGCCAACCGAAAGCCAACCGAGAATCTCCTGGCGTATGATTACTACCTGCGCGGAATGGCCAAGCATGATTTTGAGTCGATGGCCGCCAATCAAGAAGCGCTCCGGCTTTACCGCAAAGCGATCGATGTCGATCCCAAACTAGCCTGCGCCTACGGCATGGCAGCATGGTGCTACGTGCACCGAAAGGCGCGCGGATGGATGATCGAATCTGTCCGGGAAAGTGCCGAAGCCACGAGTTTGGCTTGGAAAGCAGTGCATCTGGGTAGCGACGATTCCGTGGCATTGTGTATGGGCGGTTATGCACTTGCTTTCATAGCGCACGAGTTCGACGCGGCCGCGACTTTCATGGACCGGGGGCTGGAAGCTAATCCGAATCATGCGTCCGCCTGGACGCTCGGTGCGTGGCTGAGGGTATGGAGAGGTGAACCGGATGTGGCGCTCGAACATGTCGCACATGCCGTTCGCCTAAATCCTCGCGATCCCGCTGGTGTTCATGGTGCAGCGGCATATGCGCATTTTCTGTTAGGCGATTACGACAGCGCGTCAGCCTGGGCCGAAACGTCCATGCGTGACAGTCCGCCTTTTCTGCTGCCAATTTGTGCGTATGCGGCAAGCAATGGGCTGGCTGGACGTCTGGAACCGGCACAACACGGCGTGGAGTTGGTACTGAAACACAGGCCCGGTTTGAGCATATCAAACTTGAAAGATCTCGCGTCATTTCGCCGGGGCGAGGATTTCGCTTTGTTCAGCGCTGGCCTACGAAAGGCTGGTCTTCCAGAGTGATCGGAGCGAAACTCGAACCAGCCCGCCCATGTCCGCTTCGGGTCAATCGCGTCGGCTTGTCCGGACATCATGATTTCTCGTCTTCTCCCGGGAGCGGACATCGTCCACGGCCGGTCGGCATGTCTAGTGCCAACAACCGACATTAGCTATGGTCAGGCATCCTGTTGCAGTATGGGAACGAATGCTAGTTGGATATAGCCGGGAGACACTGGTTGGCCTCATCGTTGCAGGCTTTGGGGTGGCCTTCATGTTGGGGGAGGCACTCCGTTATTGCCACGATGCTTCTGCTTCTAGCCTGGGTGCTGGTGATACTGGACGAAGACATGAAGTCTGGTTGAGCGAGTCAAACATTTTGAACATAGCCTTCGAGCTGTGGCGCGCAGTCCGATGGCCGTAGCGAAGTGACAGCCTGCGCGGGACTTCGGCACGCGGGCCAGCATTCTGATGATGTTGCCGACCGTCAGCCGGGCTTTACCCGTTGACTTCGAGTACTCAGCATTCTCACTTAGGCTTCGTTGGGTGCTCCAGCGCAAGGCGAACAGATGGAGTTGGCTGTGTGAGTCCACCTATTGAGCTCACAAAAACTGGACGACCGCGCCTAAACCGGCTGCGCCTGCTCGGCAGGCGCGTGATAACACTGGCCCGTGCAGCGACGCTAGTGGCGTTTGCCGCAACTCGCGCATACGCCGCTGACATTGGTCATCTGGCTCCCCCCGGAGCCGCTGCAAACGAGTTTCCCTTACCTCAGCGCCCTGTTGCGCAGATTGTCAGCCCACGCCGCTCTGCCGAAGAGAACCGCGACGCCCTGAATGAAACCGGTCAAATCGCCCGTCTTCTTGAACTAAAGCCAGGCATGACGGTCGGCGACATTGGTGCAGGCAGCGGTTACCACACGGTCAGGATCTCGCACCTCGTCGGGCCCGAAGGCTCTGTCGTTGCCCAGGACGTTACGCGGGATTACCTCGTCAAGCTCGCCCGGCGAGTAGAACGCCTGAAGTTGACGAACGTCAAATTCGCGCTCGGCGAACCACACGACCCGCGCCTGCCCGCTTCCTCGCTGGATGCTGCAATCCTTGTGCACATGTATCACGAGATAGCCAACCTTATGCCTTCCTCTACAATCTCTCGTCCGCCTTGAAGCGGGGTGCGCGGGTTGGAATTGTCGACCTTGAGCTTCCGACGTCGAAACACGGCACGCCAATAGAGCTCTTGCGTTGCGAACTGACCGCCGTCGGCTATCGCGCGGTCGCCACATATAAGCTCGCAGGGGGCAGCGGATACCTGGCGGTGTTCTCTCCGCCCGAGGGAGCGGGTCGAAAATCTCCCCGGGATATCGTTGCTTGTGGGGATCGTGCCGGCACGCGCTGACCACCCGATGGACCCCGGGCATCGGAGAAGGTCATAAGCTGACATTACGGACGTGCTGCGCGAGGTCCGTTTTCTCCGCATGTCTGTTTGGTGCCATGAGCAGGCATTTCTTTCCGGCACTCCACCAGTGTCCTCATGGCGCCAGCGAATCGAGTAGGCTTTTTGCCTCCTTCAAATCCGGCGTGGCGAACCCCTCGGTGAACCAACCGTAGATCGGAGCGAGAAGTTCTCGGGCCTCATCACGCCTCCCTTGATCGTGCCAGAGCCGCGCCATGCTCGTGGCTGTGCGCAACTCCCAGGATTTTGCCTGCTGCGCCTTCGCGACTGCGAGCGCCCGCGCGAAATACGTTTCCGCTTTTGCCAAGTCCCGCGCTGGCGATATCAGGACAATTTCACCGGCGATGCGATAGACCTCGGCCTCGTACCATGCTTCTTTTGTGACCTCGACCACCTTCATTGCTTCGCCAATGTGGCGCCATGCGTCGTCGAATTGGCCAACCTCCCCACAGGCCTTCGCCAAGTAGGATAGCCATACCGGCAAAATCACTGTCGCCCCTGCTGAGCGCCAGACGGGGATCGCTGAGCTGAAAATGCTGACTGCGTCCGAGTTTTTGCCGGTTGCGGCCAGGAGACTGGCTCGCCTAAACAATCCGGCGGTCTTCCAGAAGCCGGAACCTTTTTCTTCGGCCAGTGCGATGAGCTCAACGGTGAGCGCCTGCGCCGTCGTATAGTTGCGGCCCATCAAATGAGGAATGCATGCGATAGACAACATGTGCATCAATGTACTGGCGTAGCCCGTCCTACGCGCCTCACCGACCGCTTGTTCTGCGCTTGCCAGCGCAGCTTCAGGATAGCCAAGCGTCCACAGTGCCAGCGACCGCCAGATCAAAACGATTGGTATCGGCCACCGCAGGCGGCCACCGCGCGGTGTCGCCATCGACTGAGCTTCGACAGGACTGGAAAGCGCATGATCCAGATTGACTCGGCCCTCCGCCATGTTTCCCGAGAGAAGCAAGACAAGACCTAGGAGTTGCTGGGCGAGCCGCAAAGGCTCCGTACCTCCCATTTTCTCGGCAAATGTCATGATGTGCGCGGCCCTCTCGCGGGCCAGGTCGCCGTTGAAGTTCACAATATGTGAATCAAGCAACGTAATAAGAGTCCCAAACAGCAGCCACGGATCTTCGGGAGGCTCCCCGAGCGCTTCAGCCTGTTCGATCAGCAGGCGCGCCCGCTCGGCGGCGGCCGTGGTCTCGCGCGCGGCTAGCCCTTTGATATCGCGGAGTGGACCTATCAGCGCAGCCTGGAGCTTGATTTCTTCATGACGAAGCGCCGGCGTGGTGGGTAAAGTCGCGATCTGCTCAAGCGCGCGCGTTAGCTGCTCGATGGCCTCCAGCAGCGCCGAGCGCTCAATTGATCGCGATCCTGCTTTGCCCCACAACACGACGGCCCTGTCGATCAGCCCGGCCTCGGTGTAATGCCGCGCCAGCAGATCCGGCTGGGCCTCGGCGATGTCGGCAAACTGGCTTTCGAGGATGTCCGCGATACGAGCGTGGAGCACGCGCCTAGGCTGGCGTAGCAAAGTGCCATAGGCCGCATCTTGCACCAGTGCATGCTTGAACAAGTAGGTCGCAAGCGGCGGTGCGCCGTTGCGAAACAGCAATCCGGCCCGGACAAGACGATCGAGTGAGGAGACCAGTTCTGCCTCAGGCTTGCGCGCCACCGCGGCCAACAGCGCATGCGAAAACTCGCGACCGATCGCCGCCCCGGTCTGGGCCAGCTCCTTGGCCGGGCCGAGCCGGTCAAGCCGCGCCATCAGGGACGCATGCAGGCTTGCGGGGACGGCGTGCGCCGAGGGGGGAACCGCGGCCGCAGTCTGCATTGCTTCCCGCTCGCTCCCGGTCTCCAGAACGGCCTTTGTCATCTCTTCGACGAACAACGGGATGCCGTCGGTGCGCTCGATGATGTCTTTTTTGATGTCCGCGGGCAGCGCCTTGTTGCCGACGACGCGGTCGATCATGCTGTCGACCTCGCGATGACCCAGACGATTGAGGGCAAGAGCTGTCACATGCGGCTTTCCGACCCAGGCCGCCTCGAACTCCGGCCGAAACGTCACGATCACGAGAACGGGAAGGTTCGCAATCCGATCCACCGTGCGACCGAACGCTTCGAGACTCGTAGGGTCGCCCCAGTGCGCATCCTCCACGATCATCAGCACGGGGCGCGAGCGCGCCAGGGTTTCCGATTGCCGGTCGAGTGCCTCCAGCGTCTTCTGCCGTCGCTGTTCAGGGGCAAGCTCGAGAGCGGGGTAGCGCCCATCGTTGGCGAGTGACAATAATTCGGCGACAAGTGCTGTGTCCTGCCTGGACGTCGCGGTCTGCGCCAGGAGCGCATCGAGCTTGTCGCGCTTTGTCTGCGGTGTGTCGCCGTACGCAAATCCGGCGGCACGTTCGAGCTGCCCGATGACCGGATAGAGAGCGCTGCCCGTGTGCTGGGGCGAGCAGAAATAACGCAGCCGCGCATGTGGCTCGCCTGCAAGCTTCTCCATGACCGCGGCGGCAAGCCTGGATTTGCCGATACCGGCCTCACCGGACAGCAGTACAACCTGGCCTTCGCCGGACTTTGCTTTCGCCCAGCGCTGCAAGAGCAATTGAAGCTCTTGCTCCCGCCCGACCAGCGCAGTCAGGTCGCCGGCGTGCATTGCCTCGAAGCGGCTCTCGACAGAACTTGCCCGCAGCACTGAGAAGGGCTTCACCGGTCCAGCGATCCCCTTGAGCTCCTTGGGCCCCAGATCCTGTAGCTCGAACAGATTGCCAACGAGCTTGCGCGTGGCCTCAGCAATAACGACGGTGTTGGGTTCGGCCGTGCTTTGCAGGCGCGCGGCCAAATTCGGGGTTTCGCCGATAATGCTGCGTTCCTGCGCTTCGCCGGATCCGACAAGGTCTCCCACGATCACCAGACCGGTGGCAGCTCCGATCCGCACCTGCAGGCGCTCAGGGGCGGAGATTGCAGCGACCGCGTCGATAATCGCGAGACCGGCTCGAACTGCGTGCTCGGCGTCATCCTCATCTGCCGCCGGATAGCCGAAATAGACCAGCACGCCGTCACCCATGTATCTGGCGACGAAGCCCCCGAAGCGGCCTACAATATCGGCGACGCACCTCTGATAGGCCGAAATGACTTCGCGAAGGTCCTCGGGGTCCAGACGCGCGGAGAGCGCCGTCGAACCGACAAGGTCCGAGAACATCACGGTGACCTGGCGGCGCTCGGCGGTGTCTTTGTCGGCTTCCAGGCATGCATCCGCTAGCGGTGCAGGTTCGCAGGCTTCAGCCCGCAACGCAGCGATGGCGTCCAGCAGCTTCCGGCGATGCCCGACAGATCCGACACCAAGCTCCTCCAAGTCCTCCCTCGTCAAACTCCGGAGGATGGTGTCGTCGATGTTATTCTCGCGGAATGCCGCCTCATATTGTTCGAGATCGAGCTTCCGCAGCCAACCTCCGACGTCCACGGTGGGGACCTCCCTACGAGATAGTCTCCTAGGCGGGACAACCTGGCTAGGTGGTGCCAAATGTCCGCTTGGGGTCATTCGCGTCATTTTGACAGTCTGGCCACCACCACCGCTCTTCCCCTCGAAGCGGACACCGCAACGGCGGCGTCGGGAAGGAAGTTAACGCAGCGATCGTGATGCAATTCACTCCGTCAGATTATTGACCTTGCGCACCCATGCACGGACGTCGGCGAGCACGTCGGGCAATATCGCCCTGACGTCCTGCACGGTCATGCCGGCCTTGATCCGGGGATCGTAGAGCAGGTTGAGCAGGTACTGGTCGTAGACGCCGAAATAGCCCATCGACACATTGTCGTTGAACATGGTCCAGGGCACGGTCGGGGTGTCGTTGATCGGGCCGAGCGATTGCAGCAATTCCTCATAGGCGCAATCGAAGAAGACGAAGTCGCCATTGTCGACGGTGAGGATCACGTCCGAATGCTCGATCTCGAACTTTTCGTTCTTGCGAAAGCCGCTCAGGCATTGCGGGTCGAGCGAGGAGCGAATCTCGCGCGCCCGTTCGCTGCCGTAGAAGGTTATGATGGTGCGGTTGAGGTCGCGGTCCCGCACCAGCTTGACCAGCACATTGGCATCATCGTTGTTTGCCGCCATCGCGATATCCAGGTGCTGAACCCGTGCCGCGATGTCGGCGACGATCTTCGCGAGCTGGGCCTTGCGGTCGGCGCGGGTGCCGTCGGCGAACACCCGCACCGGTGCTTCGTATTTGCGGATGCGGTCGACGCGGCCGGCAAGATGATACTCGGCGCCAAAGGCGATCTTGAAGAAGCCTTCGATGATCTCGCTATCCGTGAAAACCTTCTTCTGGGCGCGCTGACGCTGGGCGACGGAGGGATCCCCGGCCAACGCCGCGGCGGGCAACAACACTTCGCCGAGAGCTACGGCAGCCAGGGCGGCTGCGAGCATTCGCGGGAATCGAGGCCGGCCAATTGCGCTCATTATGGCTCGACGCTGCCGCAATCGGCGCGTGCGCGCAAGACTTGTTCACGCCTGGCGAGGCCGGTTCAGGTCAACAAGTCTTGTTCGCGCGTCAAAGGCAGACGCCGCCGGTTCCCTGACGCTGGATGCGGCTAGTTCTTTACGATCACCGGGGTGCCGACCGAGACGCGGCTATAGAGATCGGTCACGTCGTCGTTGGTCATGCGGAAGCAGCCGGACGATACCGCCTGTCCGATGGTCTCGGGCTCGTTCGATCCGTGGATGCGGTAAAGCGTCGATCCCAGATACATCGCGCGGGCGCCGAGCGGATTGTCGATGCCGCCTTTCATGTGCCGCGGCAGATCGGGCCGCCGCGCCAGCATCTGCGACGGCGGGGTCCAGCTCGGCCATTCCTTCTTCGCCGTGATACGGTGGGTTCCGCTCCAGCGGAAGCCGTCGCGGCCGACGCCGATGCCGTATTGCAGCGCCTGGCCGCCCGCGAGCACCAGATAGAGCCGCCGCTCTGCGGTGTTGATGTAGATGGTGCCCGGGGCATAGTTGCCGGCAAAGTTCACGGTCTGCCGCCGGATCGAGCTCGATCCGCCCATGCGGAAATTCGGCCCGCCGCCCAAGATGTCGCGCGAGTCAACGAAGCCCCCGAAGTCCTGGGCTTGCGCGTGACCGACACCGGCCAGCACCGTCAACGTCGCAAATAACAAAGCCAAAACCCGGGTCATTTTCTTCCTCGTGAAAAATCAGAATATGCAGCGAGACAGGCCATAACTGCCGCGATTTCGCAAGCAAAGAGCCCGTGAGCGCGCCATTTTCGGACGCGGCGGTTAAAAAAGGCAACACATCGGAGGCGATGGCTGCATTGTCGGCTAAACCTTTGACGAAACGGGTGAAGAATGATTGATCTTGAGCCGTCTTGAGAACAATCGCGAACGGGGGCGAGACCATGAACGGTGCGGAAAGTCTGGTGCGGACATTGGTCGCAGGCGGCGTCGACGTCTGCTTCACCAACCCCGGCACCTCGGAGATGCATTTTGTCGCCGCACTGGACCGGGTCGAGGGCATGCGTTGCGTGCTGGGCCTGTTCGAGGGCGTGGTGACGGGTGCCGCCGACGGCTATTTCCGCATGAAGGGCACCCCGGCCTCCACGCTGCTGCATCTTGGCCCCGGGCTCGCCAACGGTCTTGCCAATCTGCACAATGCCAAGAAGGCCAATTCCGGCGTCGTCAACATCGTCGGCCAGCATGCCACCTACCACATCGAATACAATGCGCCGCTGACCTCCGACATCGAGGGCCTGGCACGGCCGATGTCGTCCTGGGTTCGGACTTCGCCGGACGCGAAATCGGTCGCCCGTGACGGCGCTGCCGCCATCGCCGCGGCGAGTGGTGCGCCGCCGCAGATCGCAACTTTGATCCTGCCGGCCGACACCGCGTGGAACGAAGCCGACGGCGTGGCTGAGGTGCCGGTGGAATCGCAGCGTCAGAGCTACTCCCCGCAGGCGGTCGAGAAGGCGGCAAAGGTGCTGCGCGGAGGCGAACAGACCTTGCTGTTGATGACCGGCAGCGCGGTGACGGAGAAGGGACTGGCGCTGGCGGCGCAAATCGCCGGCAAGACCGGCTGCAGAGTGATGGGCCCGCTGGCCAGTCCGAGAATGGCGCGCGGCCGCGGCCGGTTTTCGATCGATCGGGTGCCTTACGTGATCGAGCAGGCGCAAGCGGCGCTGAAGGGTTTTCGGCACATCGTGCTGGTCGAAGCCAACGATCCCGTGGCGTTTTTCGCCTATCCGAACAAGCCCAGCCTGCTGAAACCTGAGGGATGCGAGGTCCATCGCATGACTTCGAGCGGCGAAAATTCGGTCGCGGCGCTGGAGGCGCTGGCTTCGGCGGTGGGCGCCAAGCCGGCGGACGTGAAGCCGCAGGCCAAGGTCGAACTCGTCAAGCCGACCGGCGCCCTGAACCATGCCTCGATTGCCCAGGCGATCGCCATGGCTATTCCGGACAATGCTATCGTCGTCGACGAATCCGTCACCACAGGGCGAGCATTCTTTCCGGTGATGGCGGCCGGCGCCCCGCACGACTGGATCCAGAATCTGGGCGGCTCGATCGGATATTCGACGCCGGTCGCGACCGGAGCCGCGATCGCCTGCCCGGACCGCAAGGTGATCTGCATGGTCGGCGACGGCAGCGCGATGTATACGCTGCAATCGCTGTGGACGCAGGCGCGCGAAGGCCTCAACGTCGTCACGATTGTGTTCGCTAATCGCATCTACCAGATATTGCGTGGCGAGTTCGACGGCGTCGGCGCCGGCGAGCCGGGACAGCGTGCGCTCGACATGCTCAAGATCGACCGCCCGACCATCGACTTCGTCGCGCTTGGCAAGGGCATGGGCGTGCCCGGCCGCGCGGTCGACAATGTCGACGATTTCGTCAAGGCGCTGGCGGAAGCCGTCGCCGAGCCGGGGCCGCGGTTGATCGAAGTGCAGATGTGACGGCTGAAAGCCGTCATCCCGGGGCGCGAAGCGAACCTCCGGTGCGCAATTGCGCACCGGGGATCTCGAGATTCCGGGTTCGATGCGTCGCATCGCCCCGGAATGACGGAAGGTCGGAGGCGACATGCAGACCGAGCTGAACAAGGTCGTCACGGCGCTATCGGAGTTTTACGCGCACGAGACGTTCCTGCTCGAAAAGGACGTCGGCGAGCGCCCGCTGACGCACCGGCTGGCGGTGCATCTTGAACATCAGTTTGCCGGCTGGCAGGTCGATTGCGACTACGACAGACTCGGCGAGCGGACGCTGCGGCTGCCGCACGGTTCGATCATCTCGACCGACGACCATCTCGGCAAATCGATCTACCCCGATATCGTCGTGCATCAGCGCGAGATCCCCAACAATCTGCTCACGATCGAGGTCCGGAAATCCGCCAATCACCAGCCGCTGGAACACGACCAGCACAAGCTGCGGGCGCTGACCGATCCGCATCTGTGGTTCGCCTACTGGATCGGCGTGTTCGTGACGCTCGGCAAGAAGCAGGTCGCGATGTCGGAAGTCTATACCGGCGGCGTGATCGACCCGGCTCTGTCCATCTGGTTTGCCGAACGGCTGAAGGATACAGGCTTAAGTGCAGGCTGAGACCTGCGAGGAGAGGTTAATCATGGTTTCATACGGCTTGGTTTCACACGGCTCGGCGTTCTCGGCGTCGGTTTTCTCACGCGCGATCCTGACAATCGCGTTCGTCACGGTGGCTTCGCAGGCCTTCGGGCAGGCCGCACCCGCGCCCGCGCCGGCGGTGGAGGCCATTCTCGCCAATCCCAAGGTCGCCAAGACGCTTGAGGACATCAAGGCCGACGATGCGCGAACGCTCGACGAGCAAAAGCGCATCACCGAAATTCCGGCGCCGCCCTACAAGGAAAAGATCCGCGCCGAATATTACCAGAAGCGGATGCAGGAGCTCGGCTTCAAGGACGCCGCGATCGACAGCGAAGGCAACGTCATCGCGCTGCGCAAGGGGTCGGGCGGCGGCCGTCCGAAACTCGTGGTGTCAGCGCATCTCGACACGGTATTCCCCGAAGGCACCGACGTCACGGTGAAGGAAAAGGACGGCACCCTTGTCGCGCCCGGCATCGGCGACGATTCCCGCGGGTTGGCTGCGCTGCTGTCGCTGATCAAGGCGATGAACGCCAACGAGATCGCGACCGTCGGCGACATCATGTTCGTCGGCACCGTCGGCGAGGAGGAACTCGGCAATTTGCGCGGCGTCAAGGCGCTGTTCCGCGATCACAAGGACATCGACGGTTTCATCTCGATCGACGGGCTTGGCATCACCCGCGTCGTCAACCAGGCGACCGGCAGCCATCGCTACGAGTTCATCTTCAGGGGCCCCGGCGGCCACTCGTTCCAGGAATTCGGCCTGCCGAGCGCGATCCACGCCATGGGCCGCGCGATCGCCAAAATCTCCGAGCTGCAGCCGCCGTCCGATCCCAAGACCACCTTCACGGTCGGCACCGTTGTCGGCGGCACCTCGGTCAACGCCATCGCGGCCGAAGCGCGGATGGCGGTCGACATGCGCTCGAATTCGACCGACGAGCTGCTCAAGCTCGAGGCGCGCCTGCTCGATCTGGTCAAGGAGGCGGTGGCGGATGAAAACGCGCGCTGGAAGTCCGACAAGCTTAACGTCGAGGCCAAGATGATCGGCGACCGGCCCGCCGGAATCGTGCCGATGGATTCCCCGATCGTTCAGGCGACGCAGCGCGCGGTCGCCGCCGTCACCCGCGCGCCGCGCGTGACCTTTGCGGGCTCCTCGACCGACTCCAACATCGCGATGTCGCTCGGCATTCCCGCCGTCACCATCGGCGGTGGCGGCGAGGGCGGCAACTGGCACTCGCGCAACGAATGGTACAAGCCGACGGATGCGTATTTCGGCCCGCAAAACGCGCTGCTGACGGTTCTGATGCTGACGGGATTGGACGGCGTGACGAAGCCCGCGCTGGTGACAAGGCAGGCGGCGAAGTAGGGCGAGGTCTTAATCACAGCCGTCATGGCCGGGCATAGCCGTCTTAAGGACGGCGTCGCTTCCGCTTGCCTGTCACAGCCAGTAAGAACGTGGATGCCCGGCACGAGGCCGGGCATGACGAGCGGGCTACTCCCCGATGCCCGGGAACGACAATTCGCAGTCCAGTCCTTCGGGTTTCCACTGCCGCGTGATCCGGCCGCTCAGGGTGCGGACCATGCCGTCGATGGCGTCGACGCCAAAACCTTTCCGCATCGGCTCGGCGGTCTGGGGGCCGCCGGATTCCGTCCAGCGCAGCTGAAGGCTGTCAGCCTCATCGATCTGCCAGTGGATGTCGATCTTGCCCGCGGGGCCCGAGAGCGAGCCGTATTTGGCGGCGTTCGTCGCGAGTTCGTGTATGGCCACCGCGATCGCCTGCGCGAGTGAGGCGGGAAGCCGGACGTCGGTCCCGGTCATGCTGACCCGCGTCGAGCCATAGGGGCGAAGTTCTTCCTGAATGATGGTCTGGATGCTGGCGCCGGTCCAGCGCGACACCGAGAACAGCCGCTGCACATTGGCGAGCGCACGGAGCCGGCCCTGGAACGCGGCCTGAAACTCTTCGGCGGTGTCGGCCTTGGTCAGCCGCAGCATGGCCTGGATCACGGCGAGCAGATTGTTCGAGCGATGATCGACTTCGCCGGTCAGCAGCATCATGCGCTCTTCGGCCTGCTTGCGGGTGGTGATGTCGACCAGCATGTTGACGGCGCCGAGCAGCCGGCCGGCCTCGTCGCGCAGCGGTGTCGGATAGGGCATGAAACAGATGCGCGAGCCGTCGGGCCGTTCGGCGATCGCCTCGACGTCCCGCACCGGGCGGTTTTCCTTGAGCGCAATCGCCATCGGACAGTCTTCGTGGCGCAGCGGCGTGCCGTCCGGCCAGAACAGCTTCCAGGTCACGCACCACATCTCGCCGATCTTCGGAGTGCGGCCGGCGAACTCGATGCAGGCCTGGTTGAAGAACGTGATCCGGCCCTCGGTATCTGTCGTGTAGATGGCGGCGGGCAGCGCCTGCAGCAGATCGCGGAACTGCTTCTCTTGCGATTCCGCGTCGTCGGCAGCGGCGGTGTTCCTGATGGCGTGCCGGGCCAGGATATTTTCGAGATCGGCTGCTTCGGAATGCCTGAACAAATTCAACATACTACTTCTCCCGCCTGCACTGACGCTAATTCGTCACAAAGGCAAACGTTCCGCGTGACCCGGCGAAATAAGGCGTTTTGCGGTCCGGCGCCGCCCGGCGGGCCGCCAATTGGACAAATTGTCAGCAAATTGCGGTCAAAGCCGCACTGAAATGTCTCGGCCAGTCATTTCGTGCGTAAGGGGAACTTGCATGTCGTACAGGATCGTGGCGGAACGGGAAAACGAGACCGTCAGGATGGACAGGATGAGTTCGCTGATGGCACTCGCCAAGGCGCGGGTGTGGGCCAGCGAAGGCTGGGATGTCACTATCATCGTCAGAGACGAGGATGAGCTGACGCCCGCGAAGACGGACCGTCTGTTGCTGGTGTGATGGTGTTTGCCGACGGCGCAAAGCACTCAGAGAAGGCCGCCCGGGGGCGGCCTTTTTTTGTGAATCGCTCGGGGCGCCGGTTTTGGCCTGACCTTCAAAGCGGCGATCGCTCGCTCGATGTCCCGGAACGATGGAACCGGGAACCTGGACCGGCGTTATCAGAGCGGGCAGGCTCTGTGGAGATGCGCCATGCACTGGCGATCAGCAACCGCGGATGTCGACGCGATGCGCGGCACCGGCGAGGACAACATCCTCTACGCAACCGGATGGACCATCAGCGGGCTCGCGACCCTGGTCACTATCGTCGCGGTCTGGGTATTCGGGATCTGATTCCGCGATTGCTCGCGCGACTGCTAGTCGCGGTTACGCGCAGGCCTGCGCCTGCGCCCGTTAAGGGATCACCAGCCGATCGGGCGCGGCCCACACGGACCCACGAACCCCCAAAGATTCTTGGCTCCGCCCGCATTCTTAACTTGATATTTGTTCTTTGTTTGTTCTCTATAGGCTCCAACCCCGGTGAGGTGAGCCATGGATAACAGATTGAACGAAATCCGCAGGAAAATCAGGTTCTTGCGCTCTCAAATGCTGGATGCCGAGAGTACCATCCGCCAACACATCAACCGCGATGAAGACTGCGCCGGGGCCTCGATGCAGCTGATGGCCATGCGCGTCGTGATGCTCGGGCTGATCAGCGAGCGGAACAGGCTCGGCGGCGAAGAACGCCTGCTCGATGTCGATGAGCGGCTGAAAGCGGATTGCCGCGCCGCCGGCCGGGGGCCTTTCAAGGGGCCCTTGAAAGGTGCGCGCGGCCGCCGTGTGCGATGAGGCCTGGACATCAAGAGTCGAAAAGCTGCGCAGGCAGCTTGCCGAACTGGGCTCGGCAGTTCGCCGGCTCAATCAAGCCGGCCTCGACAACGCGACGGCTGACCTCCTGCTTTCGCGCAAGCGGGCGGAGCTGGAAGATTTGATGAAGCGAGGCCATTCCGATGCCGTCAGATCCGCTGAAATGGTACGACCACAACGCGGATAATCCGCCCTGGATCAAGGCGCTCGCCGAAGTCCGGACGTTGGCCTGCCGCGAAGGCTGGTGCTACCAGCACGTCCAGGCCATCATCGTCTCGATCGACCAATACGCGGAAGCCGCACTCGGCAATCGCGGATACTTCCTGAACAAGCCGCATCGCATCGGCGGCAGCAGGAACGATCACGTTCCTTGATGCGCGACGTCGCCCGAGCCGCCGGCGCGCGCGACTTACTTCAAGCGGCCGATGGTCACGGAACAGGTCTCCCTCGGCGGCGTTTGCCTGCATGACCGAGACGCTGATGACAACGATTGAAGATTCCTTCCAGATCGCCTGGGACTATCTGGAGGCAACGGGCGAACTCGGCCATCCCGACACCGCGGCCAATCACCTGCTCGACACGATCGAGACGATGGTTCGCCGCGGCGAGCGTCGCCGGGTGCTTCTCTCCAACACCGCCATCGCCTCCTACCGGCGTTTTCGAGCCGAACAGGGCCTGTCGCTGGCGTCATAGGAACAGGGCTCAGGCTGGAACGTTCTGCTCCTCACGCGGGGTCGGTCGCACCTCGCGAAAGCTGGGGAGGATTTTATGGAAGGCGGTTTCAAGAGCGCTGAAGCGTATCGCGCGACGGCCTTGCTCTGCCGTCAACAGGCCGCGTGCGATCCGGACAATAGCTGGAGGTTGCTCGGTGAGGCCGAGCGGTGGGAATACCTCGCCGAACAGATCCTGGCTTCCCGCCAGAATCGCGCGGCGGAGGGCGCCAAATCGGTCATCGAAACGGGAATGCCACGTGTCGCGCCTTCGCAGCCGAAGACGATGGTTACTCCGCCGCGGCCGCCTCGTTATGGCTAATCCTGTAGCAGCATCGCAGCCGGTGGCCGTTTGATCCACCCTGTTCGATCCAGCAGAGGTCACTGGGAACGCGACATAAAGATCGGAGTTGCCGTGTTATCGCCGTCCTGCCCTTTGGCCTCTACCGGCGACAGAGAGTGTTGTGCTCCCGCCTGAAAGCAGGTGAGCGATGTGCAAAAAGTGCACCGAACTCGATGAGAAGATTGAACACTACAAACGCATATCATCCCATGTGACTGACCAGCTCACGCTGGACGGTATAGCCGGTTTGATAAAGCAAATGATGGCCGAAAAGACCACGCTCCATCCCGAGCAAAAGCAGTGAGGGATCCCTTTTCATGGGTCAATCGGTAGCGGTCTTGCCGATCACGCTCTGACCGTTGACGCGGGTTGTGGCCGCGTCCTTCAATCCAGGCAAACCGGTCGTAAGCGATATCGCGACAACGAGTGCAACGAGCGTCTTTGTGATTCAGCTACAGCCGCTGCAGCGCCGCCAAAAACAAAATGAGTCGAGAAAAATGAATCGTCACGACGGGACGCAGTTGAGGAACAACTCCCGGTACGGCTGGTTCTACCGCAACACAATCCAACAGCCGGAGGCCGTTATGGCGAAAGAGAAAGCACTGCAGGACCTGTTCCTCGATACGTTGAAGGACATCTACTTCGCGGAAAAGAAGATCCTCTCGGCATTGCCGAAGATGGCCAAGGCGGCGCAGTCGCCCAAGCTCAAGGCAGCCTTTGAAAAGCATCTGGCCGAGACCGATGGCCAGGTCGAGCGGCTGGAGCAGGTGTTTGCGTCGATCGACGAGACCCCGAAGGGCAAGACCTGCGATGCCATCATGGGAATTCTCGACGAGGGCAAGGAAGTCATGGACGAGTACAAGGGCATGCCCGCCCTCGACGCCGGCCTTCTGGCTGCCGCGCAGGCCGTCGAGCACTACGAGATTTCCCGCTATGGCACGCTGAAGACCTGGGCGAGCGAACTGGGTTACAAGGATGCCGTAAAACTGCTCGACGCCACGCTCAGGGAAGAAAAGGCGACGGACAGCGCCCTGAGCCAACTCGCGGAATCCGAGGTCAACCGTCACGCCGAGACCGCGCAAGCCGCGTAATCAGGCAAGCGGACCTCATCGACGAAGGGCTCCAGCCTTAGGCTGGGGCCCTTCTGCGTTTGCTACTTGCGATCACATAAACGCAACGGAACCGACCGCGCCCCGGTTCATTGGTGTCTTGACCTCCAAGGAGACAGACAATGTCAAAGCAGAATCCAGTCAGAACGGACGGCAAGGTTCCGGCACGACCGCACGATTCGGGCAGCCAGGCCAATGAAACCGTTGATGGCCTCGATGCCGAGACCGAGGCGCTGCGACACGCTGCCGAAGATACGCCGTCTGCCGCTGCACCCGACGATGTCGAGAAGGTGCCGGTATTCGACCGGGCAGGCCGGGCGCCGAAAATCTGATCGGGAAGCAAGCGCCCAAGTTACGAGACTGCAAGTGAAATGCGAGGGTGAGGCCATGAAGTTCGGATACGCACAACCATTTTCCTTCAACATCGGTCATCGCCCGGAAACTGTCGTTTCCCGCGTTCGTCACGGCGTCACCGAGATAACCCTGAGCGACGGCCGGCTGGTTCGCGCGACGCTTCACGTGAAAGACGTCAAGATTGACCCGAACAAGCCCGGCTCGGTTGACGTTTCATACAATGTCATTGCCGAGATCATGAACACGCCGGACGTGCCCATTCTCGACGTGCATGAGACGATTCAGTGATGAAAGACCATCGGGCGGATTAGCCCAGCAGGGCCGCGCGAAGCGCGGGCCCGATAACAGACTCCGGCGTAGTCGCCCTTCATCGATGAAGGAAGCGGGGTACGCTCTCCTCTGCGCTCGCAAACATTCAATCCTGTTCACGCACGCGGATCTCCAGCCGGGCGTCGGCCAAGGCCTCGACGACGCATTTTGCCATTTGTTTGGCTTCCTCAAAGCCGATGCTTCGCTCGGGATGCTCCTTGAAGCATTCGCAAATTGCGTCCGCGATGATCGAGTTAACCTGATGTTGGTCAACCATGATTTGCCCCCTCCATAGGCGGCGCGCTTTTCGTGACGCCTGAAGAACTCCAATCGAAGATGAAGCTTCCTGAAAACGGCTCGCCGACCAAGCCGGGCCATTCGAATCAGTATTTGAATTCCGGCAGCGCCTTGGGCTGGTCCCTGGTGGCGTTAGACAACGTGATCAGCCGATCAAACCGCAGTGGTCAGATTTGGTTCCGTGCCTGTCTGCGAAGAAGCAACGCGAGGTATCGGCAACTTACCACTTCTTCCCGATCAGTATGGCAGTGCACGTCATATCTGTGGAGAGATGCGAGCTAGGTCGACCAATTCGCGAGCGACCTCCCGCGCTATCAATCCACGCTGGTCTCGCGTCGATGAGATGGTTGGCTATGCATGCAGGCGATCGCTGCGCTTGAGCTCGTGGGGCGGGTTAGCGTTGGCGTAACCCGCCTCGTTTGTCGTCAACGAATGATCGGGGACGGAGCTGATAAAATCCCTGTGCAGGTAAGTTGGTCTCTTGGTGCCATCGAACAACACGGCAACGCCCGTGTTGCGATAGCTAATTCCGGTAACGGTCCCGGTCTTGCCGGCCAGCGCCGGGCACCGGACTGATCCGAGTTGATTCACCTTGAAACGAGTGCCGACAATCAATCTGTTGATTTGGTGAGCCATCCTTCCACCTGTTCAATCGAGCGATTGCACAGCCTGCGGGGACCGATTGAAATCGTTTCTGGTTTCGTTGTCTGCCCGCTAGCCGACAATTCATTGCAGTCAGTTGCTGCGTTTTCCTGATCCAGATGAAGCTGTGCCTGGTTTCCGTCTCTTCGTGCGACCCTGCGTTCAGTCGAATAGCGCGGAGTGGTAGGTCTTGCAGGCTGACCCTTTTGGACGGGTCGCAGCAGCGAATTTCATTTGGAATAGCTCGCGCCCGCTCGTACTATGTCGGGGACCTGACTTAGGGTCTGACCCCTCAAAACAGAACTCGGCATGGAGGCGGTTATGGAATTAATCCGCGGTGAGGAGGTGGCTGTTTTGGAAAGCCACACCAACAAAATCTGCAGCACATGCGGGAAGCGGTTGGCCCTGATTCGAACGATAGTGAATCCTCGCACCGGCTGCATCGTCCACATGTTCGAATGCCGGTGCGGCCAGCGCACGTGGGAAGATTAGGACTCGTTTGGTCGGCAACGCACTGCCAGTCAGGCGCTACCTGGCCGTCGCTTTCCCGGCATGCCGGTGGACGAACTCCTGCAGGAAGCTCGGCAGTTCTCGCATCTGATCTGAGCAACGTTTCTGCAACTCGTGGGCGACCTCTGCTGAAACGTCTCTGCACCATCCCTCAGCGACATTAAAACCGGCAACGCGGACGGGGTTGCAGTATTGCCCCTCCAACAGATCGCGCACGACCGTTTCGAGGCCGGTATCGCCGACACCACTCCCCCGCCATGCTCGACCGAGGGAGCCAAAGTCATCGACCACCAGGTAGACTTCTCGATTGTGCTCGTTTGGAACGATCGATAGCGTCCAAATGGTCTTACTCATCAAGCAACTCCACGCAACGATACCCGTAGTCACAACAGCGCAGAGTGATTGCTTCAGGACGGCGAAAGGGCCCCGGATCGCTCCGGGGCCCAGGCATTGGCAAGAGGTACATCCGCTCTTGCCAACCGCCGCACTTCTCCGTGGCATCTATAGCCAAGACCCTGCAGAGACCTGCACCGCATTCGGCCGGGCCCGTCAGGCAGATAAGTGAGAGAAGAGGCGGTGAGATACTGCCTATCGCCCACTCAACGGCATGAAGGCTGCAGTGACAAACGATCCGATCAGCCCGGCTACGCCGACCAGCGCGAAGTAAACTTTGTCTTCCATCCTAAGTCGCGATCCTACTTATGGGCATCATAGCCCGGCTCGTCAGCGAGCTGCAGTCACTCTTCCGGAGTACTCCGATACGCGACGGGCCATGACCTTCGTTCGGTCAGTGGCGCCGTCGCTATGATCGAAGAGCGTCCGCGCAGTATGCGGCGCAAATTATCATCAGGCATAGTGCTGAGCGCGGATTGAGCGAGGGCGTAATCCGCCGTTCCCTTCCGGCAAAAGAGGCGGGTTATGCTGGTCATCAACAGTCGCGCCCGATCCAAGGGTCTAGCAATCACTTAGCTACAATTCGGCGGTAAACCTTATCCAAGTCATCACTTCCGATTTGCGGAAATCATGTCAAGCGCAAAATTTCCGAAAATCAAAAATATTCTGCTTTCCTTCGACCCAAGTCACCGGCATATCTTCACCCATCCCGTCCCACTCAGAGGGGCGTTGGCCATCGTCACAACGAGGGGCGGGTCGCGGTGGACGCTGATGTTGCGATTGACGGTCGCGGCAAAGGCGTACGGCGAAAGCGTGTGGTCCTGGCGCCCGTAACGGCGTCAAGTCTTTCGGGAGCTAATGCTTCCGAGGGGCGACGGTGGCAATAGAGGCCGTCTCACCGGGGAGAGCGCGTTATAAGACGTAAAGCCACTGCGCAGGGAATGTCGGATGCTCTCCGCTGCCCTGTATGCTCGTGTGCAGCTTTCTTTGCACTATTCGCACACGAGACCGCGGGTGCAGCGCGCATCCGGCATTCCCTGCGCCCTCTGAATTTTGGGGGCGGGACTACACGTAAACCTCGGGCGCGTTGCGTCGCGAGAACGCGAAGTTATTTCCGCGTCATTGCGAGCGCAGCGAAGCAATCCATCTAGCAGCGCGAAGAAAGAATGGATTGCTTCGCTTCGCTCGCAATGACGGAACGGCGACGGAATGAATGCCTGGCTGTCTGAAATTCGAACCTGAACTCGTCCCGTCAGGACGATGGTGGACGCACAAGGGATCGAACCTTGGACCTCTCCCGTGTGAAGGGAACGCTCTCCCGCTGAGCTATGCGTCCGGGATCCGGCGAAACCAGCGCCGTCAGAGCCCGCGATTTACGAAGTGAGGGCCCATAGTGTCAAGCAAACAAAGCGGCCGAATCGGGACATAGCGTTTTCGAGCGAAGTGGAGGCCGGTTCGCGTGAAGAAAACGCGTCAAAAAAGTTACGCCCCTTGCTGGCGGGCGCGGGAGGCGTGCGACTGCAGGGCCCGGATTCGCTCGGCCAGGGTGCCGCTGCCTTCGGAAGGCGCGGTGGCGGCGCTGTCGTTGGCCGGCTTGGCAGGGGGCTTGGGTGCCGCCGGTTCCGCGGCCAGCATGGCCTCGATCGCCGAATTCGGCCCCTCCAGCTGGATAGCCAATTTGGCCACCTCGGCGGCGATGTCGTTGATGCGTTCGCGCAGCAGCGCGTTCTCCATCCGCTCGGTGGCCCAGGAGCTTTCGGCCTGCTGCTGGATCGCGTTGATGTCGCGCTGCAGCTTGGCGCGTTCGTCGCGCGCGACACGAAGCTGTTCCTCGACCGCGGCTTTCTCGCTGCGCAGCTTTTCGATCGCAGGCGAATTGCCGCCCTGGCTCAGGGCCGCGATCTCGACATGCAATTCCTTGGTCGTGCGCTCGGCGACGTCGTTGGCCTGCTTGAGCTGGTTGTTCTCGAATTCGCGTTCGGCCAGGAGCTTGCCCTGGGTGGCGAGCCGCGCTTCGAGATCGTTGACGCGGTTACCGAGCATTTCGGCTTCCTTGACCTGGATGATCAGCTGCCGGTCCAGATCGGTGACGCGCTGGCTCAGATTTTCGACGCGGCTGCGCGCCTCGCTCAGTTCGCGCGTCGCGTTGTCGGATTCGCCGCGCTCCTGCGCGAGCCGGGCTTGCGTCGCCGCGAATTCCTTTTCGGCGTCGCCGACGCGGCCCTTCAACTCCTCGATCTGGGTGCGCACCGCGACCAGCTCGACCTGGCGGCTGTCCGCCACCATCGAACGGTCGGACAGTTCGTGATTGATCTTGGCAAGTTCGCCCTGCTTGTCGGTCAGCGCCTTTTCGGCGCCGCGCAGCATCTCGGTCTTGGCCGCGAATTCCTCTTCGGTGGCGCGCAGCTGTTCCTTCACCGCCTTCTCGCGCGCCTCGAGCCCGAAGATCGTGGCGTTCTTCTCGCCAAGCTCGATCTTCATGCGGTTGATCGCGTCGGATTTCTTGCCGAGTTCGGCAAGCTGGCTGGTGGTCTTGTTCTTGAGCTGGTCGACGCTCATCTCGAGCCGGCGCGCCGACATCGCGAATTCCGCGCGCAGCTGATCCTTGTCGGCCTGGATTTCAGCCATCGACAGCGGGGTGGCCGCTTCCAGTCGGCGGGTCGTCAGCCGGACCGCGCGGTTATGCACCAGCGGCACGATCATCAGGCCAAACAGCATCGAGACCAGAAAACCGATCGCCAGATACATGATCGGTTCGATCATGGATGGTCACTCCCCGAGGGCATAAAGAATTCGTTAATCACAATGCCATGGGGGACCGGCAAAAGGCCAGCCCAATGCCGCGTTAACCTGAATCGTGAAGATCAATGTGTGCTGCTGTTCAGGAAACCGTTGCTCAGGAAAAGGTCAGAACGGGTTCCAGGTCGCGCGCGGGGTGAATTTGAGATACCCGATATTGGCGCCGAGCCGCAGGCCGATGCCGGAGCGAATCGGCACCAGCACGATGTTGTTGGCGGTGAGCGCGGTCATGCCGAAGCCGCCAACGATATAGGCCGAGCCGTCGATGCCGGCGAAGCGCTGATAGATCGCGTTGGTGGCGGGCAGATTATAGACCAGCGTCATGGTGCGGGCGCCGTCGCCGCCCCAGTCGAAGCCGACCGACGGACCCTGCCAGTAGACCCTGAGGTCGCCGGCGTTCTTGGTGTAGAGCGTGCCTTCGCCGTAGCGCAGGCCGGCGACAAAGGCGCCGGAGCCTTCCTCGCCGAGCACGTAACCGTTCGGCAGGCCCCATTGGCTCACCGCGCGCTCGATGATCGATGCCAGCCCACGCGAGACGTTGCCGAAGAATTTGTGGCCGGCATTGACCAGCTCGTCCGGCCCATAGGTCGCCGGGCTCGGCGCACGCTGCGGCGGCGGTGCTTGCTGGATCGGTGCCTGCTGGTACGGCGCCTGTTGGCCCGGTGCCTGCAGCGGCGCCTGTTGCATCGGCCCCGACTGCTGCGCAGGTGCGGGCACAGTCCAGCACATCAGCGCGGCGAGCGTTACCGCGGCAAGGCGTGAGACGAAAATCATCAAAGAACCCCTGGTATCGAAATTCTGGCCGCAGCCTTAACCTGACGCCAACAAGCACGGCTCTAGGTTGCGCCCAGTGTCCCCTCGACTCGTATGTTATCGGTACCAACTATGACGGCACAACGGCAGGAAAGATATGGTTGGCGCCCCGGAATGGCCATTTTCGCCCTATGGGCAGGCTTTTTCGGAGTTCTCTGCCTTGATTTCACCGCCCTTGCCGCGACCACCGAACGGGTGGTGGTCAATCGCTATTCCGGCCTTGCGATCGAGGGGTTTGATCCCGTCGCCTATTTCACCGATTCCGTGGCCGTCCAGGGCGTGGCGGATTTCGAGGCCGCCGAGGCCGGCGCCGTCTGGCGCTTTCGCAACGAGGGCAATCGCGCTTCCTTTGTCGCCCACCCCGAGGTCTATGGCCCCCAGTTCGGTGGTTACGATCCGGTCGACCTGGTGCGAGGCGTTACCTATGCCGGTAACCCGCGGTTCTGGGTGGTCGCAGGCCAGCGGCTCTATCTGTTCGGCCGCGAGGAAAACCGCGATGCTTTCAAGGCCGATCCTTCGCGTTTCCTGAAAGACGCCGCCGCCCGCTGGCCTCGGCTCGAACAGGGCCTCGCGCAGTAGATCAGGACGGGGCTTGAATCAGAGAGGGGCTTGGGGATCGCCCCAGGCGATGAATTCCGGCACGATGAAGTCTTCGCGGCCACAACCAAAATGCAGCGCGGCGCCGGTTGAATCCGTGATCTTGCCGCCGGCGGCTGTAACCACCGCATGGCCCGCCGCCACATCCCATTCGCAGGTCGGCGACAGGCGGGGATAGATATCGACCGCGCCTTCCGCCACCCGGCCGAATTTGACCGCCGAGCCGAGTTCGGCGCGCACGGCTCCGGGCCTTGCGGCAATAAAGGCTTCGGTGCGGTCATCGCCATGCGACCGGCTGACGGCCACGGTCCAGGCTTTTCCGCTGATCGGGCAGGACCGCGTCCGGATCGGCTCGATCCGCGGCGCGCCGCCGTCAATAAGGGTCAGCCGCTCGGCGCCCCGGCCGACGATGCCGCGCCAGATCAATCCAAGCGCGGGAGCGCTGACGATGCCGAGCAACGGCACCCCGCCGGTCACCAGCGCCAGGTTGACGGTGAATTCGGCGCGGCCGGCGACGAATTCCTTGGTGCCGTCGAGCGGGTCGATCAGGAAGAAGCTGTCCTTGTAAGGCAGCTTCGCCAGATGCGTCCGCTCCTCGGACAATGACGGTATATTTGGCGCCAGCCGTGCCAGGCCTTCGCCGATGATGCGGTCGGCGGCGAGATCGGCTTCCGTGACCGGCGATCCGTCGGTCTTGCCATCGACCGTCATGGAGGCGCGGTTGACGGCAAGGATCGCGGCGCCGGCCTGGATCACCAGATCGGTCAGCGGCTCGATCAGGGCCGTGGCGGCCACATGATCGATAACGGGCGGACTTGCCTCATTCATAAGCGGGCTCATTTGCTGTTCGTGTTCCCTTGACCGGTGCCGCCCCGTGCTGGCAGCACGCGCCTGCGCAGTGTATCAAACCACCGAGCATGCGTGATTCGTAACTGTCCGCCGGCAGTCTCTTGCAGCGATTGGGGACTGCGCGGCCTTCCAGGAAAATCTGATGTCTGGCACTCCGTCTCCCGGCGTCGCTCCCGACGCCCTCGAACTTGCGGCACTGCTGTGTTCGCGGGTCTGTCATGATCTCATCAGCCCGGTTGGCGCCATCGTCAATGGGCTGGAGGTCCTCGACGACGATCCCAAGCCCGAAGATCGTGAATTCGCGCTTGATCTGATTCGCAAGAGCGCCAAGACCGCCTCGGCCCGGTTGCAGTTCTGCCGGCTGGCGTTTGGCGCGGCCGGCTCGGCCGGCGCGCAGATTGATCTCGGCGACGCCCAGAATATGGCGCGCGGCCATATCGAGGACGGCAAGATCACCATCACCTGGAATTTGCCGCGGCTGTTGCTGCCGAAGAACCGCGTCAAGCTGCTCTTGAACATGCTGGTCATTGCGCAGCAGACCATTCCGCGCGGCGGTACGCTGACCATCGACCCGATCGGCGACGGCGAGACGATGAGCTTTCGCGTCACCTCGGCCGGCCTTAACGCCCGCGTGCCGCAAAACATCGCCGACCTCTTGAGTGCGAGTTCCAGTGCCGCCATCGATGCGCATGCGGTGCAGCCTTATTATACGCGGCTCTTGGCGCAGGCCTGCGGGCTCGCCGTGACGCTCGCGCTCGACGGCGACAAGGTGCTCGTTACCGCCGCCTGAGCGCCGCCACGGGGCGATTATGGTTAACCAAAGGTTGATATTGGGCGGCTGGATTCATGGCAGCCGTCTTATCTCTTTGTTGAGGCCGTTCTTTTCCATTTGCTCAACCAATATTAAACGCTTTGCATAGAAGCTGGCCAAGTTCCGTAAGGCACGTCGATGTCGCGTGCCGGTGCGTGCGAAGGCCGGTTTCATGGATGATTTGTTGCGGGAATTTTTGACCGAGACCAGCGAGAGCCTGGATACGGTCGACAATCAGTTGGTGCGGTTCGAGCAGGACCCGAACAACGCGAAGATTCTGGATAACATCTTTCGCCTGGTGCACACGATCAAGGGCACCTGCGGCTTCCTCGGCCTGCCGAGGCTGGAAGCGCTGGCCCATGCCGGCGAGACCCTGAT